>CAYRTH010000128.1:0-9247 GCA_964427135.1 uncultured Phycisphaeraceae bacterium | reverse complement strand
GATGGTCCGCCGACTCAAACCCGCAGCATAGCGGTTTTCATACAGGCTCTTAGAGCAATTTGCGTAATTTGTGGGACGTGCCGGGGGCAAGGGAATTGAAGTTGCAATTGATGCAGCAGGCAGTGAATGCGGAAATTGTGCGTGAACCGACACGCTTGCCGCGCGTGGTCGGGACGTGATTGAAATTCGAATTGCGGACTTTGGACTTTGGACTTTGGACTTTGGACTTTGGACATAGTATGACGGCATCACAATCATCGAAGCACCAGGAGGCTCCCTATGACCGTTTCGTATTCACCACACCCCGAACGTTACAACCGACTCAGCCCGACATGGTTTCGTCGTTGCGGGCGCAGTGGGCTGATGCTACCGAGCATTTCGCTGGGCTGCTGGCACAACTTCGGAGGCGTGGGCACCGATGCTGGGCATCACAACGATGAATTCGCGTTTCATGAAAATTGTCGGCAACTGCTGTTCACCGCCTTTGACCAGGGCATCACGCATTTTGATCTGGCGAACAACTACGGCCCGCCGCCGGGCAGTGCGGAAGAGCGAGTCGGTCGCATTTTGAAAAGTGATTTTGCAGCCCATCGTGATGAACTGATCATCGCCACCAAGGCTGGGTACCGGATGACCCCCGGGCCGTATGGGGAATGGGGTTCGCGGAAATATTTGCTGTCGAGTCTGGATGCGTCGCTCAAGCGGCTCAAGCTCGATTACGTGGACATTTTTTATCATCATCGCCCGGACCCCAATACGCCGTTGGAGGAATCATTGGGGGCATTGGATCAGGCGGTGCGCAGCGGCAAGGCGATTTATGCAGGCATCAGCAGCTATCGCGGAGCGATGACCGCGGATGCGGTGCGTACCTGTGAACAGATGGGTTACTACAAACCGATCATTCATCAGCCCAGTTACAACATGCTGGATCGCTGGGTGGAAAAAGATTTGCTGCCGGTGACCGAGCGGTTTGGTTTGGGGGTGATTTGCTTCTGTCCGCTGGCGCAGGGTGTGTTGACGGATAAATATTTGAAGGGCATTCCGGAAGATTCACGCGCCAAATCGACCGGCGGCTTTCTGCGACCGACGCAGATCACCGATGAAAAACTCGCCAAGGTGCGCAAACTCAATGACCTGGCGCAACAGCGCGGACAAAGCCTTGCGCAAATGGCCCTGGCCTGGACGTTGCGTAACAGTGCAGTCACCACCGCCCTGATCGGTGCCAGTCGCCCCCAGCAGATCATTGAAAACGTCAAGGCAATGGAAAAGGCGAGTTTCAGTGACGATGAACTCAAGGCCATCGAATTGATTCTGGCCAACTGATTTTTTCACCACAGAGACACAGAGACGCAGAGAGAACATGAAATTGAAATCTGAAAAAAATGTCCATGAAACCAGCGTCTGACAAGCCGGGTGCCACACTGCGTCCCGCAGGGCGCTGTGTGCCGACGATAAGAGTAGCCCAGCCCCGGTGGCGCCCACGGCTGGGGCTCATCACCCTTGATACACACCGCCGGAGGCGGCGGTGCCACAAAGCACACAGTTCCCGTCCCCGGATGCTGCGCGATCACATGGCGCCACCATTGCGGTGCTAGCTCCGTGATCTCTGTGTTGAAAATCCGCTTTTCGGAAGTGATCGAATCAAAGCCACCCATGGGACTTGAACCCACGACCTCTCCCTTACCAAGGGAGTGCTCTACCACTGAGCTAGGGTGGCGACAGCGGAGCGTCGCATTATGAGGTGGAACGCGGTCATGGTCAAATGACCCGTCAACTGGTTGGCGTTGCAAAGCAGACCGGGTAGTATCACCGGTCATCACACCTACCAATGCGGAGCCAATGGGTTGAAACTCACCGTCGTCATCCCGGTTTACAACGAAGCGCAAACCATTCGCTCGCTGATCGAGCGTGTGTTGGCGGTGCCGGTGGACAAGGAAGTGATTCTGGTCGATGACTGTTCCACCGACGGCACACGGAAAGTGCTCACCGATTTACAAGCACAACTTCCGCAAATACGAGTGCTGTTTCATGAGGTCAATCGAGGCAAGGGCGCAGCCTTGCGAACAGGCTTTGCCGCAGCCACCGGCGACATGGTGATCGTGCAGGACGCGGATATGGAATACGACCCGGCGGAGTACCCCAGGCTGATCGCACCGATACTCGACGGCCGGGCTGATGTGGTGTTCGGATCACGCTTCGCCGGCGGCGATTGTCACCGAGTACTCTACTACTGGCACTCGCTGGGCAACCGCTTTCTGACCATGCTCAGCAACATGTTCACCAACCTCAACCTCACGGACATGGAAGTCTGTTACAAGGTTTTTCGACGCGAAATTTTGCAATCGATCACCTTGGAGGAAGACCGCTTCGGCTTCGAACCGGAAATCACCGCCAAGGTGGCACGCAAACATTGTCGTATCTATGAAGTGGGCATTTCGTATGCAGGCCGAACGTATGAGGAAGGCAAAAAAATCGGCTGGCGTGACGGCGTGCGGGCCATCTGGTGTATTTTGAAATACAACCTGCTGCGGTGAAAACGGATGAAAAATTTCGGATTTCGAATATTGAGAAACCAAACCGGGAACGAGGCCGACCCCCGGGGGAAGGCCGAGGGCCCGGGTACGTGAAGAAGTGGTCCAATGGTCGAGTGTGCCGCAATTGGTTAGCGCTGCGACTTGTCGCGTCTGTTGTTGCCCAGCCGCCCCCGGCTGGGGTTTATCACTCTCTATACACACCGCCGGGGGCGGCGGTGCCACCTTCAACCATTCGTACTGAGTTTGTATGATTCATACATGCCCAACGCCGTCAATAAACTGTTTGCAACCCAGGCCTGGGTGTACGACGCCCTGATGGACTGGGACCAGCGACTGGCTCGCGAGGCTCTTTTTTTTCGTCAATGGTGTGAGCAGGTGCGGGCCAAACGGGTGTTGGATGCCGCCTGTGGCAGTGGGCGACATGCCGCGCTGTTGCACGGCTGGGGTTTGCAGGTAGAGGGGGCCGATGCCAGTCCGGCTATGATCGCGCAGGCGCAACAATTATGGGGTGAACCCGTAAACTTACGCTGGGTGGTGCGCGGGTTTGATCAACCCGTCGATGCCCCAGCCAATTTTGATTTATGTTTTTGCATCGGCAATTCACTGGCACTGGCCTACGACCCCATCATCATGCGACGAGCCATCGGCTGCATGTTGCAATCACTTGTCCCCGGCGGATTACTCGTGATTCAGGTACTCAACCTTTTTCGCTTGCCCGATGGTCCGGTCAACTGGCAGAAACACAAACGCATCACGCCCCCACCATCGTTGATTGATGACAACGCCGTCGCACCGGGTGATTGGTGGATCAGCAAAGGGGTGCATCGCAACGGTCAGCAGGGTTATGTCGATGTGTTGGCGATGAACCATGCGGGTGAATGTGTACTGGCCCAGTCGCATCGCTTTGCAGGTATCACCGCTGAGTTTTTAATCGAAGCTGCACAACTCGGCGGTGCTCAGAACATCACCATCACCGGCCAGTATGACGGCCAACCGTACCAACCTGAACAAAGCACCGACCTGGTGCTCGTGGCACAACGCTAAAGCATCGACACCGCCTCAAATTCATCATCGACTGTATCTGCATAGGGTCATGCATGATCCAACTTGTACGCCCAGCCTACAATCCGTCGTTTCATGAGGTCACAACATGGCGCGTCGTTCACTCCCCAAATCACTGCGGCCGTTGTTTGTGCTCATGGGCAGTCATCTGTTTCCGCTGGCGCACCTGCAACCCTACCATCATGCCAGTTTTTTCATGGCTGAGGATTGGGGACTTTGCACCCACGTGCGTCATCATCAACACAAAATCATGTTTTTTCTGGCAGCCATGCGCCATCATGCCGACAACCTGCGACAGCATGGCTTTGACCTGACCTATCTGACCTTGAACCAGCGTGCTGCCAACACCACCTACGAAAACGCACTCCAGGATCAATTGGAAAAGCAGCCCACCGATCAACTGATCAGCTTTGAAATTGAAGATCGTTTTTTCGCCCAGCGTTTGCAACAATTCGCTGATGATCATCACCTGAACTACACGCAAGTGCCCAGCCCGATGTTTCTCACCCCGTCATCGGTTTTGGCGGACGAACTGTCGCAAACCAAAAAGCCTTTCATGGCGCAGTTTTACCAACGGCAACGGCGGCGAACGAATGTGTTGCTCGATGCCAGGGGTGAGCCGGTGGGCGGAAGTTGGAGCTTTGATGCCGAAAATCGCAGACGGCTGCCGCGTGATTTACCAATACCCCCGTTGCCGCGTTTTACGCCGACGCATCACCTGCAACAGGTGCAAGCCCTGGTGAAGCGTCACTTCGCCGAGCACCCCGGTTCGACGGACTTTTTTTATCTGCCGGTGACACGTGCGCAAGCGGACCTCTGGCTCAATGATTTTCTGGAAAATCGATTGACTCATTTTGGTGCGTACGAAGATGCGCTTTCGGGTCGTGACCCGTTTTTGTTTCACAGTCTGCTTTCGCCCGTGCTCAACCTTGGGCTGCTGACACCATCGCATGTTTTGCAGCAAACCTTGCTTTACGCACAAACGCACCCTGTGCCGCTCAACAGCCTCGAGGGTTTTATTCGGCAAATCATCGGCTGGCGCGAGTTCGTGCATGGCATCGACCTTCACTTTGGCGCCAAGCAACATACCAGCAACTTTTGGAACCATCATCGAGGATTGACCGAGCACTGGTATCAGGGCACCACGGGTTTGCAGCCGCTGGATGATGTCATCCAAAAAACCCGGCGCTACGCCTGGGCGCACCACATTGAACGACTGATGGTCGTCGGCAACCTGATGCTGCTGTGTGAAATTCACCCGGACCAGGCGTATCGCTGGTTCATGGAAATGTTCATCGACTCAGCCGACTGGGTCATGGGGCCTAACGTCTTTGGCATGGGGATTTTCAGTGACGGCGGAATCTTTGCCACCAAACCCTACCTTTGCGGCTCCAACTACCTGCTCAAAATGAGCGACCACCCCAAAGGCGACTGGTGCGACACCATTGATGGCTTGTATTGGCGATTCATCGCCCTTCATCGTGACTACTTTGCAACCAACCCCCGGCTATCATTGATGGCGCGTTCCCTGGACCGCATCGCCCCCAAGCGCATGAATCACATCACCCATCAAGCCGAGACTTTTTTGGAACGTTGCACCCGGAAACCTTGACGCATTAGGTCATGGTGGAACGAGCATCATGCTGTGTTGAATAAAACGAGCCATCCCGACTTGGACCCTATCCGCTTAATCACCGCGGGTTGCCACCCGCGGCTATGAAGAGTTGCTGTGATGTTCTGTGTAGCTGCGAGTGGCAACCCGCGGTTGTCAATGCATGAATTACCCTGAGTTTTCTGCGGCAAATCTATGCATAAAAAAATGCAGCGGGATCCGCGTTTCAATATGAATCAAACCAATGCCCGGGACAGGATTTGAACCTGCAAGGGATTTTACTCCCACCAGCACCTCAAGCTGGCGCGTCTGCCAATTTCGCCACCCGGGCGTGGGTGCGAGCCAATCTTTGCGAGCACAACAGTATAAACAAACGCTTCGATGTGTCGAGTGCCTGACAACCATCGCCCAGACCGCCTGCTGACCTTCGGGATAGGCCGACAATGTGTGTGGTGATACAGCTTGTCGCTGGACGATGGACCTTGTAATCTTTAAGTCATCCTCAACGACCCGAAAGGATGGTTGTTCGAATCCGTGCCCGTGACATGCCCCCGTAGCTCAGTGGATAGAGCAACGGATTTCTAATCCGTTGGTCCGAGGTTCGAATCCTCGCGGGGGTGCTTGGTGTTTGTTCGGTTCCCGGCAATGTTCGGAATGGTATGATTTCAAGCATATCTCGATTCGATGTCTGTTCTGATTGCCTCCCGTTGCTGACAATTTGCGACGATTGCTGCGCCGTTTTTTGCGCCGTCGGGGGCGATACCCTAACAGCCTTGGCAAAGTCCTCATCCCGCACCTGCAAGTAATGCTCGGCGGCTACGGCGAAGGTGTGGCCAAGCCATGCACCGCAGACATGGGCCGGGACTCCCGTTGTGTCATTCCATCTAGTCAGATTCAATCCATATTCAGCGGTAATCATCTTTGCGATGGGCTATGGGCGATGCGCAGCAACAGCACGATTTGAACCGTACAAAACAAGCGGAATCGTCAACAGTGTCACCCTGTCACCCCGTCATTGGCCCAAATGAAATTCGCTTGAAAACGAGGTCATTTTTCACCTCAATAAGGGGGGGGCGAACCCTGAACCCGTCACGGTTGCCCTACGCTGGCGTATCCGGGGCTTGGGTTGGCCGGTTGGCCTTGGGGGTAACCTCTGGCTTCAAGCCCGCAGTGAGTATCGTGGCGTTGGTTAGTGGCAGTTGGGTAACGCAGGTGCAACGTAAGCCATGGTTGCGTAGCAGACGCTTCAGGGCAATCTTCAATCGGTGATTCAGCGTGAGCCAGTCGAGGTCACCGGGTTGTCGGGTTGTCGGGTTTGAAGGTTGTGGGTAATCTTACAAGCCCGTCAGCATCGGGCTACCAACGGGGCCGACACCGTTTTCGCCAGCTTAGCTCAGTGGTAGAGCAATGCTTTCGTAAAGCATAGGTCGTGGGTTCAAATCCCACAGCTGGCTTTTTCATCAACTGTCCGATCAGCGGATCAAATGTGATCGGTTCACTTGGTGATTGACTCACTCGGCGATGAGTTCACTTGGTGATTGACTCACCGCTACAGCGGATCAAGCTTATCAACAACTCGTTGCGCAGCCAGATCGTTGCGCAGCCCAGCCGTTCTTGATTTGGTCCATCCAATCAACCACTCTGCAAACAAACTCAGCATTTCACGGTCGCAGTGCCGCTCGCCACAGTGCCGCCTGAAGGTTGGCTTTGCGAAAGTGTTCCAAGGCGTCCTGTTTGGGGACATCGGTCACCGTGACCAAACCGAAAGCGAAGTTTTCGCCGTGCACCGCCTGCACCGGTCCGTGCATGGGTCCGCGACCGGTGATGGGTTGATCTCGATACTGAAACCAGACCCCGCCCACACAGCGCCGATTCGTCGCAGCCGCCTCGATCCAGCGGGCGTATTTGCGTCCCATGTCCGCATCATCCTCCGACGCCGACTTGAACCGTCCGTAACCTCTTTTGCCCTGGTAATAAGCAGGGAATCCAAACTCGCCGCACAACACCGGCTTGTCCATCAGGGCAATCAGCCGGGCCACGATCGGCTCATCGATCGTCGCCTCATAAGCATCAAACCCAATCACATCGCAATGCCTTGCCATCAGCAGCCAATCGTTTTCATTTTCCCACCAGCCCGGCAGCAGCCAATGACCCAGGTACAAATGATTCGGTGCCAGTTTTTTGAAGACCTGATACACGAAAGCAAAGTATCGGTCCGCAAAAAATTGGCGCAACAACTCCGTATCGCCCGGCGGTAACTTCGGCTGCGTCGCATACAGCTCCGCTGATGTCATGGCCTTGACCTGCCACGCCTCTGCCAAATCCAACACGCGATTCCCGTAAATCGTCGCCAAGGCATGATCGATCAGCGCCCGCTTGGCGGGTGTGTCCGCCCTCAGGGTCATGACATGATGTATTTCCTGACGGGTGACCACTTCGCCAAACTCATTGCCCAGCGAAAAACCGACAATCCATGGGTCCATAGCGCGATCGCCGATCTGCCGGGCGATGTCGGCTTCCAATTCAGCACGCGCCGCCGTATCGAAAATATCCGGGTGACGATCCAGCTTGCGGACACGATCGCGATTGAGCACCGGCATCTGCGTTTGTTCACCAATGCCCGTCCATTTCCCCATGCCCGCAAACCCCCAGGCCTTCATCCGACGTATCGCCAGTTGTTCTGAATCCTCCCACCAACTTTGGCCGAACTTGGCAATCAGGTTGGCAGCCTGGGGTGCCAGGTAATCCCTGCCATCGCCCCAGCGCTGGCTCCAGGCTCTTTCATGCAACCCATCGCGCGGCGGCAATGCCTCAAACATAAACTCACGCCCGCTCACCGGGGTCGCATCCCAGTCCAGTGCCGGAGCCATGCCCAGCCCGGTGAAAAAAGTCGGATGCCCCTGCGGCGATATCAACCACCACACGTCATGACGCTTGGCCACATAAAAATAACCCGTAGCCGACATCTTCCAACCCAAATCCGTCCGTCCGCCAAACTTGTCATAAGGCCGAGCATGAACCTCCCATTGTCGCAGACGCTCTTCTTCATCCACCATTGAACGCCGCAGTTCCGCCAGGTCACGAACCTTGCCCGGCCAATCCGCGAACGTCGCTTGACCGAATCGATCCACCATCGGCCCCAGCTTCTGCAAATCCATCGGCTCCACCAATTCCAACTGCGTTTCAATTGTCAATGTCATCGGCTGCGCTGGCATTTCCACCCCGATGCGCATCGGTGAAGGCGGCATGAACGCAAGCGCCGCCAAAGGCACATCGTGCACTTTGCCCAATTCACGCTCGAGCAGCACCCGCTGCGGCGTGAACAGTCGCAGTGACTCCTGTCGTACCCGGTACTGGGCCGGGTGATTGGCCCACTCTGGCGCATCGTTGGCGGTCATGTCCCCGTTCAACGGCAACAGCGTCGCCTGACGACTGTCCACCAGCACATCATTGACCCAAAACTCGATGCGCTGGGGTGCGAGGTTGAAGCGCAAATGGTAGTTGCGGCGCAGTTCCAACCCTTGGGCTGTGCTCAAAAAATGCCAGTCTTTGCCATCGCCCACCGCCAGCACGATTTTCGCTGTGTGCAGCGGACTGGGGTTGCGTCCGTCAAAGCGGTTGTCCACGATCAGAAAGAACCCCCGCCGTTGGTTCCAGTCACTGAGCGATGCCAGTGAAAACTGGTTGATCTGTTCGTCAGCTCTGGCCCCGCTGACACAACACCACATCGCCACGCACAAGGCCATGAGTCTTGTCCCATCGTTCCGCCATTTCATGATGTTCACTCCGTCGTTGATGCCTGGTCCAGCCTGCACACAGGTCGGCCAGGTCACGATCTGTAGCAGCCTGTTGAACTTTTAGGTAAACATGTGACACCACGTCACGCACCGTGCGACGCTATATCACCCTTCACACCTAAAAATCACACCTTTTCTGTTCATCAAGACGCGCGGGCTTCCATCCGCGGCTCGACATGCAAATATCATACGCATCCCATTTAATTCTCGTGCGTGAGCCATCGTGTTGCGGTGATGGACAT
>CAYRTH010000127.1:0-9275 GCA_964427135.1 uncultured Phycisphaeraceae bacterium | reverse complement strand
GCCACCGGCGGATGTGGGCAGGTGTATCGTGAATCGACCAACACCGCCGCTGCCACGGGTGACGGGTTGGCCATGGCGTATCGAGCCGGGGCAGCCTTGGCGGACATGGCTTTCATTCAATTTCACCCCACCACGCTTTACGTCGCCGGTGCCAGTCGTGCGCTGATCACCGAAGCGGTGCGTGGCGAAGGGGCGACCCTGTTGGATCGCAACGGTCATCGGTTCATGCCCGATTACGATGAACGTGGCGAACTGGCGCCGCGCGACATCGTGGCCCGGTCCATCATCAAGCAGATGCACAAAACCAATTTTTCGCATGTGTATCTGGATGCGCGTCACCTGGGCAGTGAGGCTTTTCAAGCTCGCTTTCCCGCCATTTTCGAATTGCTGCGCAAATACAACATCGACCCGGGTCGCAAGCTCATCCCCATTCACCCCTCGGCCCACTACATGGTCGGCGGCCTACGTACTGACGCGAGTGGCCGGACCAACATTCACGGTTTGTACGCAGCCGGGGAAGTTGCATCGACCGGTCTGCATGGTGCCAATCGACTGGCGTCCAACAGCCTGCTTGAAGGGCTGGTGTTTGGTGAAATCACCGGGCGGATTTGCCGTGAGGTTTTTGAGGACAACGGACGCACCTCGTACAAACTAGTGTCGGACATTCGTTTGTCGGATCGCAGCGAACTGGACCTGGCGGACGTTCGTTCCAGCTTGCGCAGCGTGATGTGGCGACATGTGGGTATCGAACGCGATGGTCAGCGCATGGATGAGGTCGCGGAAATGTTCGACTTCTGGGCACGCTACTCGCTGGACAAAATTTTCGACGAACGACCGGGCTGGGAAGTGCAAAACATTTTACTGGTCGGTTCCCTGATGATTCGCTCCGCCCTCTGGCGACAGGAGAGCCGGGGTACTCATGCGCGCATCGATTACCCCCAGCCGCGTGATGAGTTTCATGTGCACGATGTTTGGCAGCGTGGCCAGATTGAGCCGACGTTGATGCCGGTGCAAGCGTCCGCCACGCCCGCAGGCAACCCGTGATCGAAATATTTACTGTTGCTTCACGCCTGATCGTTACGTGTTGTCATAGCACTGCTTCTTCACGCATGAACTTCATGCGCCCTCAAAACACTGCTGCTTCACGCCTGATCTTCGTCGTCCGACGAAGATCAGGATGGTTTTGACGCACAAAAAAAAGACACCAATCTGCGCTATTGGTAATCGGTTCAATGGTCGGTCGATTCCATCAACTCGGCAAACAGTTCACGTACCTTCAGTCGGGCGTCTTTGAGCATTCGCCGACCTTGGGGCGTGGCACGATACACCCGTCGCACCCGGCCATCGACCTGCTTTTTACGAGAGGTGAGCAACCCACGTTTCTGCATGCGATGCAAAATCGGGTAGAGCGTGCCGGGGCTTAATTCATACCCATGCCGACGCAGTTCTGCGATCATGCCGAAGCCGAACAAATCGCCCTCAGCGGCGTGATGCAAAATGTGCAGCCGAATCAAACCCAGGTAAATGTCACTGTCCGTGTTCATGCGAAGGTCGTGAGGGTGAGTCTTTGAATGTACCACGTCGGCGTGATTACGAGCATCGACAAGAACCGATGTTCAACACAGAGGACACGGAGGTCACAGCGAAGAACAATAATACCGGAATTGGCACAGGCCCGACCCATGTATGGAATCAATGCCAAGGCTCTGATACTTAAAGCAAAAATGGTCTGACTCGTCATTTTCGCACAGGCCATTTGATCGTATTGCTTGTATTGTCGGTTTCTTCTCTGTGTGCTCTGTGACCTCTGTGTTGAGTTCTGTTACAGCTCTAAATCAGCCCGCTGCCCATGGCCAGCCCCAACAGCAATAGCATAATGCCCACGATCAACTGCACCGTGCGCATGGTCACTTTTTTCACCAGCCGTGCGCCGATGAACGAGCCTGCGAATGCGGCAAGGGTTCCGGCGATGATCAAGCCCCAGGCGTTGTGTTCACTGTCGTTGACGGTTGAAAAGGCGGTGGCGAAAAAGGTTGAGCCGTAAACGAGTAATCGGGTTACATCGACCACCACCGCGGACAGAACCATCGTGCCGATGAACGCTTCCTTGGGCAGCCCGGCTCGGACCAAAAACGCACTGCGCAAAGCCCCCTGATGTCCCGACAACCCGCCAAAAAAGCCGGAGAGCACACCGCCCAGCGGAATGAATTTGGGTGGAAACGTGAGCTTTTCAAATTGGGGCGATAGTTCAAGGATCGCAAACCCGACGATCAGCACCGCGATGATGAGTTTGATGGGGGTGACTTCATGGGTGCGGCCAGCCAGATCATATTGAAGCAAGGGTGCCGCCCCTGACACATATTGCAAGAGTAACGCCCCGACGACGGCTGCCAGTGCTGCGGGTAAAGCGAATTTGAGTACCACCCCTTTGTCGGCATTACGACCTACCAGAAACACTTTGAAAATGTTGTTGGCAAGGTGCACCACGGCTGTGGCGGCGACCGCCACGGGGATTGGAAAAAAGAGGGCAAACGCAGGCATGAGCAATGTGCCCAGACCAAAACCCGAAAACAGCGTGAGGGTTGCCACCACCAATGCCGCCACCGCGATGATCAGATAATCCATGAGTTTGGTTCCTTGATTATGTAAACCGATATCGAAAAACATAATAATAAGGGTAGGTTCATGTCGCAAATCAGGTGGTCGTGCGGGCAATACGTATGTTGATGTGATTGACGAGCCGCGACCGACAAAAAAGCCGCTCCCTGACGGTCGCGGCTGGTTCGTACCTTTGCCCTGGGTTGTGAGGTTGGTCAGGCCGGGTCGTCGGCGGCATGTGCGACGGCAGGCTTGGCGGTCATGGCTACATGCAGTTTGAAAAGCGAAACGCAGATGGCACATGAAAGCATCAGAACCAGCGCGCAGATATAAAACGCGGCATCCGCAGCCTTGTCGGCAAAACGATCGTTCATGTAACCAAATAATGGTGGGGCGATCAGGCCTGCGGTGGCCCAGCCCACCAGCACGCGGCCATGGATTGCGGACATGCGTTTGGGGCCGTAAAGGTCGCTGATGAGCGAGGGAATGGTGCCAAAGCCCCCGCCGTAGCAGGCGATGGTGAAGGCCAGTAACCCGCCAAAAAGGATGGGCGAAGTCACATGCGGCAAAATCAGAAACGCGATGGCGGAGGACGTGAGTAACATCATGAAAGCATTGACCCGGCCAATGATGTCGGAAGTCCAAGCCCAGAAAAGTCGTCCCACACTGTTGCCGATGGAGGCGACGGCGATGAGCGTCGCACCGATGCCGGCCAATTCCTTGGTCGTCAGTGAGGGATCGTCCGCAGCGGCGACCGACTGCATCAGCGGCGACAACAGACTGAGCATGCCCAGCCCGGCCAGGCTGTAAAGAAAGCAGATCGCCCACAAGCGCAATTGCACGTGCGGGTCATGATTGGTGGTCTCGGCAATCGTCGGCGTTGCCGCGGCACCGGTATGCGTCGGAGGACTGTAAATGAACCAGCAAAGCATCGGCGTGATCAGTAAAAATGCCAGGCCGATGTAAAAAAACGCCAGTGCCAGATTTCCGCCCGCCAATTGAACCGCCCAGGGGGCAAACACCTTGCTCATGAGCAGTGCACCAAGCCCAAAACCCATCACGATAAAACCCGTGGCAAAGCCTTTTTTATCCGGGAACCAGCCTGCGATGGTGGTGACACCCGTCACGTAACCGGTGCCCAGCCCGATACCGCCAATCACACCATATCCCAGCCCCAGCACGATCAAGCTGACCCAACTGGCCATGGCACTTTCGTGAGGGTTGCCGATGACCCCCGAACCCAGATAAAGGCCCAGGGCTGCGATGAGGTAACCACAGACAAAAAAACGAGCGGAGCGGAACATTAATTTGCGTGAGCCGAGCTTGGAGACCAATCTTCCGGTATAGGCAGCCGAAAGACCAAGTCCAGCCACCGCAAGACTGAATACAGCAGAAACCTGCATTTTGCTCCAGCCATAAGTTTCACACAAGGGTTTGGTGAAAAAACTCCAGGCATAGACCGAACCCAGACACGCCAACATTGCCAGACCGCATAGCAGAATCACTCGACGATCCGGCATCTTCGTGGGGACACGTTCTACGATGAAAGTTTGCGGGACAGATGGACTGGTAACAGGGCTGGCCATGGTTGGTTGCTTTCGTGATAGTGATGAGTGACCCCACATTGCAAGACAATAAAATGCGAATATATTATCATTGGATTGGAATAATTCAAGTTTAACAACAGGGGGCTCTGAAAAACTCCCTCTCCCAAGTGAAGAGGGTTTTTCAGAAGTCTCAACAGAATTACCCCTGATGGGTTCGTGATCGAGTCGATGTGCTTGAAAATGCATGTATTGAGGTTGCTGGTAACTCTTGCGGCTTTCCGGCATGATGTCACCCATGCAAAGACCGTCGATCACTGCGAAAATGGCGTACCTCACAGCGGATGTGCCCGGCACAGGGGGCGTGCTCAAAATGCGCCCGGAAGATTTTTTAGTCGAAGAACAACCCCTTTATTCACCCTGCGGCCAGGGCGAACATTTGTACCTGTACCTGGAAAAACGCCAACGCACTACGACCGATGTCATCCGTCGTTTGGCCAAGTTGTTTAACGTTCGGCGAAGCGACATCGGTTACGCGGGACTTAAAGACAAGCAGGCCATCACCCGACAACATTTTTCGGTGCGTTTGCCGGACAAGTCACAGGTGGACAAAGCCATCGAGCGCATCGAGTTCACCGGGCTCAAACTGCTTTGGTTCGACTGGCACACCAACAAACTGCGCCGCGGACACCTGGCGGGTAATCGCTTTGTCATTTACATTCGTCAGGTTGAGCCCACCGTCGTGCTGCGCGGCAAAAAAGTGCTCGATCGACTGACGCAGTCGGGCATCCCCAATTTCATCGGCGAACAGCGTTTTGGTTACAGGCAAACCAATCACCTGTTGGGCAAACACTTGTTACAGGAAAATTGGGAGGCGATGCTGGCGATGATGCTCGGTAGCGCCGATGTGTACGACCCACCTGCGATGCAGGAGGCACGAGCGGCCTATGAACAGGGTGATTTATCAAAAGCGCTGGAACTTTGGCCACGCACGTTGCACCAGGAACGCATCGTCCTTGAACTGCTGCGTCAGCATAAAACACCCCGACAGGCGATACTGGGTTTGGACCCGATGCAACGTGAGTTTTATTTGAATGCATTGCAAAGTGCGCTGTTCAATGCGGTGCTCGATGAGCGGCTGCGGGCGGGGCGGTTGGATCGATTGGAAGCGGGGGACCTGGCATGGAAGCATGACAACGGCGCGGTGTTTGCGGTCGATGCGGCGACGGCTGAAAAAGAAAATGCGACCGAGGGGCGCATGTTGAAATTGGAAGTGTCACCCAGTGGACCGATGTGGGGCCGGGGTATGACCAGGACGGACGGGCAGGTGTTGGAACGTGAGCTTGCGGTATTGGCAACGATGGGGTTGCATATTACTGATTTTGAAAAAGAGGGGGTGACGATTCAGGGAGGTCGTCGGCCGTTGCGGGTGATGATGAAGGATACGGACATTTGTGCCGGGGTGGATGAGCATGGGGGCTACATTCGACTTGCGTTTGAGTTGCCCAAAGGTTCATTTGCGACGACAGCTTTGCGTGAGATCATCAAACCGGAGCAGATGGGGACACATGTTTCGGATGAAGTATGCGAGTGAACATCTGTGTTTAAAGACTGTTTCATCACGGATCGGGTGGGACAGGCCTCTGGCTTGTCAATGAGCCGAAGGCGCAGAAAACGGCGCAGAAAACGGGACAGGTCCAATATTACGGGTTCGATCAGATCATTGGCCCGTTTATCTGACGCGGAAGATATTTGGACCTGTCCCGTTTTCAGAACTCGGTTATCAAAACGTCAATTCTTCGGCGATGGCGAGCAGTCGCTGACGAGTGGTTTGGCCCATGAGGCAGACAAACCGATCTTGGTCCTGCATCATCACCATGTGCAGACCGTTGACCTGATGCAGAGTGAAGGTGCGACCCTGTCGGGTGACTTGCTCGCCGGGGGCGGGTTGGAATGTTTTGGCGTGACCGACGACGAGGGTGAGCTGGGTTGAGCCGTCCATCAGAAAAAGGCATGCGACTTTGCTGTCCAGAAAGTCGTGAATGCAGCAGGCGTGCAGTTGCATATCAGCCGATGCGGGAATGTCGGGCAGGTCGTTCCACTTGCCGGCCAGTATGGATCGAGCTTGTTCGATCGAACTCACCAGGGTGACCTTGGCGTGACCTTCAAGGTTTTCCTTGTGCAATTGCGCCAGGTCTGCCGGTGCTGCGATGGTCGGCGATTGCCCCAGTGACATCACCAGCAACCCCAGCAAGCTCGCCAGCAGAAGTGCTGCCGCGAGGGCGGCGATCGGTCGCAACAGCTTATTCCAACGCAAGTCTCGGCTGATCGGAATCGGTGCTGGCAGAGGAGATGTGTCGGTGGATGTTGATGCGGCGGAGGTTTGTGCCAGCAGGTTGCGCAAGCGCCGTTCCACGGCCTGCGTTTCCACGGGAACGTCGACCAGTTTCGCCAGTCGCTTTTGCGTGGCAGCGTCCAGCATTTCAAGGTTGGTCTTTTCGTGCATGATTGGGTTCCTGTAACTCGACCCAGCCCTGTTTTTGTGCCCATGCAAACAGGCGATCCCGGAGCAACGCCCGTCCCCGATGCAATCGACTTTTCACCGTGCCCAGAGGTATCTCCAAAATGGCAGCCGCCTGGCTCAATTCCAACTGCTCGACATCCACCAGCATCAGACACCAGCGCATGTCCATCGGCAGAGCCTTGAGCGCTGCGATCACCTCGCGGTCGGCAAAATGTTCAAGCATTGCCGCCGGCGAGGTCCACTGTTCATCGTGAATGCCGACCCGTTCAATTTCGCTGCTTTGTGGTTCATATTCGAGTTCTTGCATTGACACCGTGTCTGCGCGTCGCGTTTTTTGCCGAACCATGTCAATGTGCGTATGTCGAAGGATCGTGAGCAGCCAGGCCTTGATGTCCGTGCCATCGTGAAAGGAATCGATCGATCGCAGTGCTTTGATCATGGTTTCCTGCACCAAGTCCTCCGCCGACTGCGTGTGTCGGGTGAGGTATTGCGCAGTGCGCAATAACAACGGCAATTTCGGAAGAGCCAGTCGCTCAAAACGTTCAGCTTGCGCGGTTGTGCTTGGTTTCACTTCACAGTCCCTATACCCATGAACGTACCAACTTGCTCGATAGGTTCAATCGTCGGTGTTTGCTTTGATGCCCCCACGAAATTGAATTTGATGGAACTCAATCGCAGCCCGTTGTCGTTGTGTAAGGGTTAGTGGTCCACCTCCGCAAGCCTCCACGGAGTATGGGTTCCAAACAGAGAGGCGAAGTCAACACGAAAGGATCGAATCATGAAACGCACCTCCTCCATGCTCGCGGTACTCGCGCTGTTGGCAACCGGGGCAATCGTGCCTGTGGCCCAGGCGGCTGCAACGACTGTTCATGCGGTGAATATCGCCGGACGGACGCACATCATCGCACAGCCCGTCAAAGCTTGGCCGGTGGTGTCCGGCGCTGTCACGGAAAAGGAACTGGAACGCTACTTCATCGCAGGTCGGGCGTACTGGGGTTACCGCGCCGACGATGCGGAAGATTGAAATTCAGCCTCGCGTTATGGAAGGTCGTCCCTGTCGGAGGCGTGGCAGGGCGCAGCTTGCGGCGTCATCCACCCTCCGACTTTATCAAAAATATTCGCGGCGTGACTTGGGGCACGCTTGGTTTACTGGAATACTTCCCGTGGGGGTACTAGCATGATGAGCGTGAACATGAGCATTGCCATCACATGGTTATTGACCATTGCAATGGGACTGAGTATGCCCACGTGGTGTTGCTGTCGTTCGATGTGGACGGGTTCCGTGGCGCAGGCGAGGGTTGTGAATGATGTGACCAACGGGAATGATCATGCCTGCTGTGCTTCCGCGAAGTCGCAAAACAGTGGCAGGTCGGTGAATGAGGCCGAGCCGTTGCGTCAGTCAAATAAGTCAGGTCCATCAGTGCCGTTCCATCAGTCGTGCCCGATGGACAATTGTCCGAGTTTGCAGAGCCAGTCTTACAACATCGCCAAGACCACTTGGTCGATGCCGCCTGCGGTTGAGTTGTCGATGGTTGAAGCGTTACCTGTGATGCTGGGGCGTGATTTGCTCGTCATGACAACGCAGGTGAGTTTGCCACGTTCGTTTGATCGACCACCGCCTTTGATATTGAATCAATCACCTGTCGCCTGTCACAGTTTGATGACCATTTAAATCGCAGTTGACCTTGTGGCAACACGCAGTCGTGTTGAGGCTTTGACTGCGCTGTGATTTCAACTGAATCAGCAACACCCATTTACATCAGCTGTGGGCTTGTACCCGCAGATGTCGCAACCCTTTTACATGGAGAATCATCATGATTTCGAACACCAGAAATCGTTGGTCATTCTATTGTCTGTTTTTGTCATTGACGGTATTGCTTGCGGCGGTGAGTGCATTACGAGCGGAAACGACAGCGACTCATGCGGGGGACCCGTACCTGCTGGACACCTGCCCGGTGAGCGGCGCCAAGCTGGGGTCGATGGGCAAAGCAGTCATCATTGAGCATGAAGGGCGCGAAGTGCGCTTTTGCTGCAATGGTTGCCCGGGCAAGTTCAAGGCTGAACCGGCGACGTATTTGACCAAGGTGGATGAGCAGTTGGTGGCGATGCAGAAGCCGTATTACCCGCCGACAAGCTGTCCGATATCGGGGCAAAAGTTGGGGGCGATGGGCAAGCCGGTGGAAAAAATCGTGCGTAATCGACTGGTGATGCTTTGCTGCGGCGGGTGTGAAAAACAGTTGAACGATAACCCCGATGCGGCCCTGGCCAAGCTCGATGCGGCGGTGATCGAAGCACAAAAGGCGGACTACCCGCTGACGACCTGTATCGTCAGTGGTGACAAGCTCGGCAGCGATGATGAGGTTACTCAAGTGGTCATCGGTAATCGTTTGGTGCGCTTGTGCTGCGATGGTTGCATCAAGTCGGTGCGCGCGGAGCCGGTGAAATATTTGAGCAAGCTCGATGCGGAAACCAAGGCTTCGAAAGAACATGGACACAAGCATTGATGCGTATGCCTGTGATATTGCACCCATTTGGCCCCCGGTCATTGACCGGGGTCTTAGAGCCTGTATGAAAACTTCCGATTGAGCCGATACAAGAGGCATGGACGG
>CAYRTH010000126.1:0-9312 GCA_964427135.1 uncultured Phycisphaeraceae bacterium | reverse complement strand
TTTAATTGGACCTGTCCCGTTTTTCGTTCCCGTTTTTCGTTCCAACAAGCCGCACACAGCGCCCTGCGAGACGCTGTGTGGCACCCAATCATGACGGATGATTGTCTGTAGAACCTGGGACATTGAAACACGGCACATCGTCGTCATTCAACGCTATCATTGGCTCGGATCATCCATCATCAACCAAACGGGACGACGCATGATAGCCACGCTCCAACCGCAACTTGCACCTGGTACAACCCTTCACGGCTTCAGCGTTGTTCAAGCCGATGTCGTACCTTCGATCCGTTCGGTGGTCTATCAATTGGAGCATCAGCGCACCGGCGCGAAGGTGCTGCACATCGCCAACGATGATGCGGAAAATCTTTTTTCGATCAGCTTCGCCACACCGCCGACGGATGACACCGGTTTGCCGCACATTCTGGAACACGCGGTGTTGTCGGGTTCCAAAAAGTTTCCGGTGCGTGATCCGTTTTTTGAAATGGTGAAAATGAGCATGGCGACTTTTATCAACGCCATGACCGGCTGGGACACGACCTATTACCCCGTGTGCAGCAACGTGCGCAAGGACCTGTTCAACCTCGCCCAGGTTTATTTCGATGCTGTGTTTCACCCGCTGTTGTCGGAAGAAACATTTCGACGTGAAGGCCATCACCTGCGCCCGGCTGACCCTGCACAACCCACCGGCAAGCTTGCGGTTTCAGGCATCGTGTTCAATGAAATGAAGGGGTACTTTTCCAGCCCCGAGTCAAGGCTGTATCGACTGATGAGCAGGGCGCTGTTGCCTGACACCATTTATCACTTCGAATCAGGCGGTGACCCCGTCGCAATCCCCGACCTCACCCACGATCAGCTTCGCCAATTTCACCAGCAGCACTACCACCCCAGCAACAGCTACATCGTTCTTTATGGTGATATTCCAACCACTGAGTACCTGCAATTTCTCGATACACGATTGGCTTGGTTTGAACCTTCCCGTGACCACAGTGCCTTAATCCCGCAATCACGCTGGCGCACGCCACAACAGCAGTTTGAAACCTACCCCATCGGTGCTGATGAACCGCTGACGGGCAAAACCTTTATCACCCTCAGTTGGCTGGTCGGTGACGCCTGCGACCCCATTCAGTCGGTGCGCTGGAACATTCTCGCGCTGATACTGCTGGGCAATGAAGGCGCACCCCTGAAAAAGGCGATCATCGATTCGAAGCTGGGCACCGATCTGATTCACAGCGGCGACAGTGATGCGGGGCGCGAACAACTTTTTATGGTGGGGGTCAAGGGTACGCAGGCGGATCGACTGCAAAAATTCACCGACCTGGTGATGAACACCCTGCGCGATATCGCTGCCAACCCGTTGGACCCAAATCGAATCGATGCCGCATTTCAGCAGGCGTCGTATCACTACCTTGAAATTCAATCCAGCTACCCGTTGCACATGTTATATCGCGTCATCGGCGGCTGGCGTTACGGCAAAAGCCCGCTCGCCTTTTTACCCATGAGCGAACACCTGGCTGAGCTGCGCCGCAAGGTGCAGGCTGACCCGCGCTACTTCAACCACCTGATTCAAACCCAACTCATCGACAACCCGCATCGATTGGCGACGGTGTTGAAGCCCGATCCGCAATGGCAGAAAAATTGGGACGATGCCTTTGAAAAACGCATGGTCAAGGTGCGTGCGGGTTTGACTGATGCGCAATGCAGCACCATTGCAGCCCAGGCCCAAGCCCTCGATGAACGTTCAGGGGTGCCCAACTCATCGCAGGCCGTCGCCAGCCTGCCGCAGTTGATGGTGCGCGATCTTCCCGCTAAACCGCGCCACATCCCCACGCAGGTCGATACACTCACCACCGGCATCACCCTGCTGCGCAATGATGTGTTCGCCAACGGGGTCAATTACCTGCACCTTGATTTTCGGATCAACGATCTGCCAACCGACCTTTGGTCCTTTGTTCCTCGATACCTGTCAGCCCTCAACAAGTTCGGCATCGGTGATGAAAGTTATGAAATCACTGCCCAACGCATCGCCGCGCACACCGGCGGCATCGGTGCCACAGCCATACTCACCAGTACCGCCGACGCTTCTGCATCACCCTGCTTGAGTCTGCGCATCAGCTTGCGCATGCTCGATGACAAGTCTGGTTCTGCGATTCACCTTCTCCGTGAATTACTCACAAGCACCAACGCACGCGATAAAGCCAGGCTGCGTGATGTATTGACTCAAACCCGTGCCCATTATGAAACCGCGCTGGTCAACAATGGTTCAGCCACCGCCAGTCATCATGCTGGCCGCGGCTTGAACCTAATCGGTCACCTGTCCCAACTGATGCACGGCCTGCCGCAACTGACCCTCGCCAAACAATACACCGATCACTTTGATGCATCATCAGAACAGGTGATTCAAGGCGTTGAAAGGGTGCGTGATGCGGTATTGAATCGTGCCGGGTTGACCGTTAGTTTCACCGGCAGTGATTCGGTGTATGCCCAGGTGCGGTCGTTTTTGAATGATTGGAGCAGTGTGTTACCAACCCAGCCGATCGGTCAGCCGAGGGTATCGTATGAGCCGTACCGCACACCGCCGCGTGATGGGTTGGCCGGGCCGATGCAGGTGGCTTATTGCGTGATGCAAATGCCTGCGCCGCACGCATCGCACGCCGATGAACCCCTGCTGGCTGTGGGTTGCCGGCTGGTGAACATGGACCATGTGCTGACCAAGGTTCGTTTCAAGGGCAATGCGTACGGGGCATGGTTCCGCCATGAACCTTTGTCTTCAACCCTTGAGTTCGGTTCATACCGCGACCCCAACATCAAAGAAACACTCGATGTGTACCTGCAAACGCCGCACTACATCGAGCAGGCGGACTGGTCGCAGACCGACATCGACCGCACCATCATCGGCACCGCCAAAAATGATGAACGTCCGATTCGCCCCGGTGAAGCCACGGGCATGGCTCTGACACGTCATCTGCTGGGTATCACGCCAAGCCTGCGCGAAGTGCGATTTGACAAACTCAAGTCAGCGACCCCCGCCAGTATCAAAACCGCATTGCTGTCGGCGTTGGAAAAAGGGCTGCCCAGGGCGGCGGTGTGTGTGGTGTCCAGCCGTGAAAAACTGCAAGCCGCCAATGGGCAATTGGGTGATGCTGGATTGTCGATCAGTGATATTCGGTGATGGACGAATCCGCCACCGCCTGATCTTCGTCATCAGCGATGCCTCATCGCGCATGAATCGCACAGGTCACAACCACGCCTGAACTTCGTCGCAACGACGAAGTTCAGGATCGTTTGTTGATTAAAAAAAGCGCCGAGGCAAAGCCTCAGCGCTAAACATAGACAATTCATTGCGAACACACTGTCACCCAAACCTTATCGCCTGCGCGGTGGGCGGCCTTCTTGACCGGGTTGGGGGCCAAACTCACCACCGCCAAATTCTTCTTCGCCCATGCCGGGGGCACTGGGCGACGGCCTGCGTCCACCTAAGCCCGGTAGGTTGGTTGGTCCGCCGGGTTGACCGGGTTGTGCGCCGGGTTGGGGTTGCACTTCCGGTCGAGGCAGGCTGCGCAGCAAGCGTTCACGGGCTTTGTCATCGCGGTCGCGTGACACGATGCGTTCATAAAGCGCGCCGTCGCCCGTGTTGAGCACCAGTGCCCGCTGTGTGGCCCCCAGGGTGTAGTCCAGGGCCTGCACATCCACCAGTGCTGCTGCGACGGACATATCCAGTTGCACGGACATCATTTCGCCGGGCATTCGCACATCGATCACCGCGCCGATCGGGTCACCCGGCCGAACGCGAAAATCCTGGTTGATCCAGCGTCCCCGGTGAATCCGCCAGACTTCCCATCGGCTTTCCCGTTGTTCGGGCGAAGCACTCACCAAAAAGAAGCGTTTTTCCGGGTCCACGGCGATGGCATCCGTCCAGTCGGTGGCGCTGGCGACCAGTGCCAGTTGATCGAAAAGTTCCTTCCGTTGTTCCGCAGCGACGCCTGCCTTGCGGAACAGGGGGTTGTAAACCCCGACCTTCAGGCGATAACGATACGTGCTGCCCGGTTGCACCGTGACATCGTGCACAACAATTTGCAGTTTGCCCACTTCACGTGGTGCGGCGGCAGCGGCTGAACCGGGAGTGGTGGTGGTCGTAGGTCGTGTACCACCGGTGGCCAGTTGACGCATATCGCGTGTGCCGGTCGGTCCGGTGGGCGTGGTTGCGGCTGTCGTAGCAGAGGCGGCGGCGGCAGCATCCACAGCGGCCAGGTCCTTGCCTTCGAGCACCAGGTTCAATCGTTTCTGCAATTCATCCAGTTGCGTTTCAGACGAATCGGTGGGGTTGAGTGTGATGTTAAAATCCAACGATGGGCCAGAGCCGCCGGTCATGCCCTGAGGCATGGCACCCGTGCCAAATTCTTCGCTAAACCCGCCCGGTTGCGTCATCGGAGATGGGGCAGCAGAAGCCCCCGGTGCGGTGAACACATCTTCATCGTCAGCGATTTCGCCGCCGCCGATGATCTGACGTTCGATTTGTTCCTCGATGCCGCGCATCACCCGTAACACTTCGCGTGCCTGTTCACGTTGCCGGGGGGTCAGCGCATCGGGGTCGATGGACGGCGGAAACCAGGGGCGATCAAAGGTGATCGGTTCGAGCCGTGGTCGCAGAATCATTGGCTGACGGGCACGCATCCGGGTCAGCAGATTGTTGACGTTTTCCGGTGGCAGCGTGCTTTGATTGGCAGCGTATCCAGCCTGGGTTGGAATACGCGGCAGGGTTTTGGTTTGGCCCCATTTGCCGGTGACCGGGTCGAGGGTTTGCCGCTCGAGCGTGACTTCGGTCACCAGCAACTGACCTCGCCACCATTCTTCGGGGATGCGCGGCTGACCGCCCTGACGTAATGATTTTTGCCATTCACCCATGTCAAACGCGCTGGCCACGCTCACGTAACGGAAATCGCCGGGGGCTTCCTGATTGAGCAACTTCAACCAGGCGGCACGCATACGGGGTTGATCGATTTCCGCCAGCACGGCGAAATCAGCACGGGCCACGGGTTTTTCCAGCGCCGGCAATTTGGGGACGTTGTATTTGACGGCTACGTCCAGGCCCTGTCCGCCGACGCCCAGTATGGTGCGATCCAATCCGGTGGCACCCAGCGGCGCGGGCAGTCGGGCGATGGAGGTGACGGGTGCGGTAATTTTGGTTTTAAGTTCGTCCGCGTAGGGGGGCACCTGCATGTTCACCAGTTGATCCGGCGGCGTGGCGTTTTGCAGGCGACGCGCCAGGTCGTCAGTTTCCTGCTGCACCAGGCGCTCAATCTGGCCGGGCGAGGCGACGGTCGTCTGATTGCCGACCTTCACTTCGATTTTCTGAGCGAAGGCGGCATAAAACCATATGACCGCCAACAGGAACAGCACGCCGACACACAGCACGACTTTTTCCACGTGCTTTTCGACGAAGCTGACATTCTTCATCTTCATAAGCCAAAACTCCACGATCAATACTGAGTCATCAGGGTTTGACGTTGTGCCGAGGTATGCGTTGTTCTGTTGTCTTCACTTGGCCACTCGACCACTCGACCACTTGGCCACTTTGATTAATTCGTCGCTGCCGGTTCAGCGGGGATCGGTATCTGCAAACGCTGCTTAACCGACTTGGGCATCAGTTTTTCCGTCCATTGACGGAACCAAAGGGTTTCGATCACCAATTCCACCTGGGCTACATCTTCCGCACCATACACATAACCTTCCAGCAATGCCGCATATTCATCCACCGGTTGAATATCGATGCTCAGCACGCTCATGAAGTTCACCCGGCTCAGGGCGTCGATGAACTCCGGCAGGCGACGTATTTCAATCACCGCAGACAACTGGGCATGACGCACATCGTACATATGGTTGGACACCCGACCGGAAGGCGAACGGGCAAAGTCGTCCGTGATCGTAGCTCCCTGGGCTGCGGAAGCGGCCAGCGCACCGACGCCGGGCAGCGCCTTGAACGCGCCATCACTTTCGATGCCGACGTATCCGGGCAGCACCTTGAGGCGTATCAGCCGTTTGATCGGTGCGTCCAAAACGCTGGCACCGATTTCACCCACGCGGTTGACGTTGGCGATGGCACGCAGAATGTCTGATTGAATCCACAACGACATCTGCGCTTCCCAAATCTGATCCACGTTGGCCAGTATCGGTTCGGCCGGTGACGGCAGGGCGGTGATGTCCAGCGGAAATTCCTGCGCGGTGATCAAATTGATGTCACGCGGTACGGGTGAATAAACATGAATCGATCGCGCCCGATCCGTGAGCACCTGCATGAACTTTTTCTGACGCTCAGCCCTCAATCGTTCACGTTCCCGGTCGGTCAGTCGGTCCAGCGGTTTGGGCGGAAAAATTTGAACGGTCAAAAATTCCTTGGTCGCGGCATCGACGGCGGTGGTGATTTCCTGCTGCGTCGGCGGCACCCCCGCAGCCACGGCCGCCATGGGCCAATCGGGCTTGGGGCGCCCCAACATGTTCATGAGCAGCCGACGGTACGTGGTTTTGATGTCGATGCGAAAAGCGCCTTCGGGCGGTTCGGGGAACAAGCCCTCCTGCATCACCGGGCGCTGGTTGTACTGCGCGACCATCTGCGTGATGCTGGTGAATTGCGCCTGGATGTCGCCCATGATGCGATCCAGGTGTTTGATGGAGGCCTCGTTGATGGTCATGCGCACCGATTCGCCGGGCGTGTCGGGGCGCGTGGCTGGCAGCGTCACCGATGACGTTTTGGCGTTGTGCGCATTGGTGGCGAGGCTGGCGCGATCACTCATGCGTTGGCGCAGGCCCGAACCCATGCCGTGAATGACCACCAGCCCGGCCAGTGCCACAACTGCCAGCACGACCGACAACAGAATGATGGGGTTGGCCTTGACCCAGGCCACTATTTTTTTCATCGCGAAAGCTCCGGGGAACTGGCGCCATGACGATCATCCAGCCGAGCCAGCGCGGCGGCTGGTGCGGTCAGCATGGCAGCGGGCGCTGGTTTGTCGGCTGGGGCGGGTGTTGCGGGTTGGTCCGCAGGTTTGACATCGACGGCGGGGGCGACAGGTTTTTGAGGCGATTGCGCGGCACGAGCCTTATCCGGCGGCAGCAGTTCAACTTTGAAGGTGACTTCAAACGTCGAATCGTTGGCCTGTGATTCATTGAACGTCGGACGTTGCGGATAAAGCGCCCGCACATCCGTCAGCGACGCGGTGCCCTGGTCGATGGTGGGCTGGGTTGGTTGAGTGCCTTGGGCGAACTTACGAACCACGGTCATCTGTGATTTTTCAGCCACGATTTTGTAAGGCCGATCCGCCCGTTCGGCGTTCTTCTGCAGCCAGGTGATGAATTGATCCACCAGTGTGGCAGCACTGCCATGCGGTGTCCAACCGGTCACCTTGATGGTGAAAAATCGCGGTTCCGCGGGCGGTCGTGCTTCCCCAGCCAAGGAACTCGTAGGCGCACCTGCAGCCGAGGGCATGCCCATGCCGAATTCACCACCGCCGCCGTACATCCCTGGTCCACCACCGCCCCCTATGAAGGTACCCGTTTCCGGGTCCCACGTCCCCGTGTTCATCATGGGTGATGCCGCAGCAGGTGCGGTCCCTGCAATCGGTGACAGGTCAGCACCGCCATAACCGGCTCGAATGGTTTCGACGTAAAGTCGGCGACGTGCCTCACGGGGTATCGCCGTGATTTTCTGATAGTCGCCTTCGAGCAGTTCCGGTTGCGGATTGACGCTCAGCGCCGCGTTGGTGACATCTTCGAGCACCTTGGACCACAAATCACGATAGTCCAGCACCCGGCGAACACTATCGATGCGCGGCCAGGGATTTTGCTGAGTCGCCAGTTCGTTCCATTTGGTGGAAAACGTGCGTGCCTCATTAATGACCGACTGAGCCTTACCCGCACCCGCGCCGGATTGGAACGATGCGTGATCGACCCACAGCCGTGCCCCCGCTGCCGCCACGCCCAAAACCATGCACGCCGCTGTCGCCGCAAAAATCGGCTGCTTGGCCTTCCACAAACGCTGGCGCATCATCGGCCGGGGCAGCACGTTGGCTTCGATCCGTTCCAAGCTCAATCCTTGCACCGCCAGACCGTACGCTGTCACCAGGTTCACCGCGTTATCGGCAAAGTCAGCCGCCCCGCTGCCTTCCATGGTGATCTTTTTGAAACCATTGGGCCGAATCACTTCCATCTGCAATTGCTGTTTGAGGAACTTCTGCAACCCCGGCAGACGGAACGTCGAACCAATGCCATACACCTGCGTCAGTTTCGCATCACGATTCAGGCTCTGGTAATAACCCAGGGAGCGTTGCACTTCCTGAACCAAATCGGAAAACACCGGGCGCATCGCCTGAAAAATTTGCCTTGCATATTTACTGGTGGCTGCTTCGCGTTTGAGCTTTTCAGCCTTGGGGAAACTGAGCTTGAAGGCACGGACCAGCGCTTCGGTGAAGTTGTTGCCGCCGATTTGTAAAGTACGCAGCCACAAGTCACCGCCGTCGGCGATGATGATGTCGGTGCTGACCGTGCCGATGTCGATGATGATCAAACCTTCAGGTTGGTCGGCCAGGTCCAGGTCGTAGGCCATGGCGTTGTACACGGCTACAGGGGACAACGTCAGCCCCATCACCGGAATGCCCACCTTGCGGTAGTTGGACAATATGTTGGCCACACGTTCCTTGGTGATGGCGAAAATGCCAACTTCAACATCCGGCGAGTCCGGCTCGGTGAACACCTGGTAATCCCACTCCACCTGTTCCAGCGGAAAGGGCACCTGCTGAACCGCTTCGAACTTGACGATGTCCGGTATTTTTTTCGGCTCCACCGGCGGCAGCTTGGCGAATCGTGCAAACGCCAGATGCCCGGCCACGGAAACCACCACTTCGCTTTTGCCAAGGTTGTGCTTGGACAGCAATTGGTCCAAACCCAGTTGGATCGCTTCATCGACGTTCATGTCTGGGGTGGTCAGAATCTTTTTGAAGGGAATGACTTCATAGTCCGCGAGTTTGACTTGGCCTTCCTGTTGCACCAGTCGGATCGCCTTGATGGCGTTGGCGCCGACTTCGATACCCCAGGCGTCTCTGCCGCTTGCCATAACGTGCTCCTGCCGGACTTGAGGGTCGTGTCACCGTTGGGCTGATCACGGAGGTACTGCTGCGACGACGAATTCGAAACACCATTAAATCGCAAGCATGGAAGTCGGTCAAGCGGCATGGGTTGCGTGAAGTGGTCAAGTGGCAATGAATTTCGGATTTCGGATCAGTACTGTCCGGTTAGAAGTCGAATAGTGACAATTGGTTACGA
>CAYRTH010000125.1:0-9338 GCA_964427135.1 uncultured Phycisphaeraceae bacterium | reverse complement strand
CTTGGGTCCAGTTCAATCCCTAAAAATAACCCAGCACCGCGTACTTCCCTGATCATCGGTAAAACTTTTTTCATGTCATTGACACGTCGCATTACATGCTGGCCCATTTTTGTCACATGGTCCAGCAGGTTGTCACGGTCGATCACTTCAAAAATCGCAGCCGTGACCGCCATGGCCAGACAGTTGCCCCCCAGCGTCGTCGCATGACGCACGATGCCCTGTTTTTTGGCATCGTACAACTCCGCCAGTTCGGGCTTGGCGCACATCGCACCCACCGCCAACCCGCCCCCCACACCCTTGCCCAGGGTGAAAGCATCCGGCTCAACGCCCCACAACTGATGCCCGAATGACTGACCCGTGCGCCCGCAACCGGTCCAAACTTCATCGCAAATCAAAAGCATGTCATGCTCATCGCACAACTGCCTGAGTTTGGCGAAGTAGTCGGCATCAGGCATGTGAATACCACCTTCGCCCTGAATCGGCTCGGCGATCACCGCCACCGCCAAATCGTCAATTTCCTTGCGCACCGCATCGATGTCGTTATACGCCACGTTGACAAACCCAGCCGGCAACGGCCCGAAACCTTCACGTACTTTGGGGTTGCCGGTGGCGCCCATGGTGCCGAACGATCGACCATGAAAACTGCGCGTGGTTGAAATGGTTTTGTAACGCTGCCCCTGTTTACCGGGGTGATGATGCCCGTACAGCCTCGCCAGTTTGATCGCCGCTTCATTGGCGTCGGCCCCGGCGTGGCAGAAAAACACCTTGTAACCATGACTATGCCGACCGATCGCCTCAGCGGCGCGGGTTTGCGGTTCGGTGTGAAACAGGTTGCCCACGTGCCAGAGTTGTTGGGCCTGATGCGTCACCGCTCGCACCAGGTCCGGGTGACAGTGGCCCAAAATCGGCGCCCCGAACCCGGCGAACAGGTCAAGGTAGGGTTTGCCCTCAGCATCCCACAAACGCGCGCCTTGCCCGCGCACAAAGGCGATGGGTTGCCGACCGAGGTTTCGAATCATGTTCGCTTCGTAGCGGTCGATGATTTGCTGGGTTCGTGTGGTCGTCGCACCGGTCATGGCTAAAGCTCCAATACACGGCACCGCGCATCACGGTGCGGGAATTTATCAGCGTATCACAGTGCGGGTCACGTTGAAAGAGCCGGTCAAAGTCATAGTCCCATCTTGATATTTCAAACAATAAAAACACCCCCGATGAACCGGGGGTGTTGGTGTTCGACACGCTTCCATTTTTGTGGTGGGTCCGCTCGCAGACTCGCTTGACCCACCCTACCAACCCGGCCTCGGTCGAAAGTCAGAGCCGCGAATGGCAATGAGCGGGGCTTGCACCTACCTCTGGCTTCCGCTCGTGGCTCGGTTGATTCGTGCCAATCACACACAACTCCCGCTGCGCGGTCGCGGTGTGACACCCGGCACTCGACCACTCGGCCACTTCTTAATAATCCATATCATCCATGCCGCCACCGGGGCCGCCGGCGGAGGCTTTCTTCTTTTCCTTGATCTCGCTCACCACCGCATCGGTCGTGAGCAGCAGGCCCGCAATCGAAGCGGCGTTCTGCAACGCGACACGTTCGACCTTGGTGGGCACGATCACGCCCATCTTCACCAGGTCGCCGTATTCGTGGGTCAGGGCGTTGAAGCCGTAGTTGAACTCCTTGGCGTCTTCCACGTTCTTGGCGACGACCGAACCGTCCAAGCCGGTGTTCTGGGCGATCTGTTTGATCGGGTACGTCACAGCTCGACGAATGATGTCAACGCCGACCTTTTCATCACCGGTCAGGTTGAGTTTGTCCAAAGCCTTACGGGCCTTGATGGGCGACACGCCACCACCGGGCAGAATGCCCTCTTCCACCGCAGCACGGCAGGCGTGCATCGCATCTTCCACGCGCGCTTTCTTTTCCTTCATCTCGGCTTCCGTCGCCGCGCCTACCTTGATGATCGCCACGCCACCGGCCAGCTTCGCCAACCGTTCCTGCAACTTTTCACGGTCGTAGTCGCTGGTGGTACGGTCGATTTCGCTCTTGATGGCAGCAATGCGGCCCTTGATCGAATCGCTCTTGCCAGCGCCTTCGATGATCGTGGTGTTTTCCTTGTCCACGATCAGCTTCTTGGCGCGACCCAGGTCAGCCAATTCCAGTTTTTCCAGATCGATGCCCAGTTCTTCCATGATCGCCCGGCCACCGGTCAGCACCGCGATATCTTCGAGCATCGCCTTGCGTCGATCGCCAAAGCCCGGGGCCTTGACCGCCACAACCTTGAGCACGCCGCGCAGCTTGTTGACCACGAGGGTCGCCAGCGCTTCGCCGTCGATGTCCTCAGCGATGATGAGCACGCTCTTGCCGGATTCGGCGATCTTGCCCAAAATCGGAATCATGTCCTTGGCTGACGAAATTTTCTTTTCATGGATCAGCACAAACGCATCTTCGAGTTGTGCTTCCATTTTGTTCAGGTCGGTGATGAAGTGAGGCGAAAGGTAGCCCTTGTCGAAGCGCATGCCTTCGACCAGTTCGACTTCGGTGCTCAGGGATTTGCCTTCGTCGACGGTGATCACGCCGTCTTTGCCGACCTTTTCCATGGCCTCGGCGATGATCTTGCCGATGGAGGCGTCCTGATTGGCGGCACAGGTGCCGACCTGGGCGATTTCGTTGGATGAGTTGACCTTCTTGGAATTCTTGCCCAGTTCATCGACGATGGCCTGCACGGCTTTGTCGATGCCGCGTTTGACTTCATTGGCGTTGGCGCCGGCGGTGATGTTTTTGAGGCCCTCGGTGAAAATGGCCTCGGCGTAAATGGTGGCGGTGGTGGTGCCATCGCCTGCGTCCTTGGAGCACTTGGAAGCGACTTCCTTGACCATTTGGGCGCCGATGTTTTCGATTGCATCGTCGAGTTCGATTTCCTTGGCGACGGTCACGCCGTCTTTGGTGACGGTGGGTGAGCCGAAGGACTTTTCAAGGATGACGACCCGACCCGACGGGCCGAGGGTGACCTTGACGGCTTTGGCGAGCTTGGCGACCCCTTTGCGCACGGCTTCGCGCGCTTCCTGATCGTATTTGATGAGTTTGGCAGCCATGATACATGTCTCCTGTGTGTATATCTGTCAGCGATAAAATTTTAAACTCGGCCACTCGGCCACTCGGCCACTCGGCCACTTCTATGCCGGTATTACTCGACGATCGCCAGCACATCATCTTCATTGAGGATGAGCACTTCTTCGCCGTCGAGTTTGAGTTCGGTGCCGCCCCATTTGCCGATGATGATTTTGTCGCCTTTTTTCACCGACAAGGCGACTTTGGTTCCGTTCTTGAGGGTTTTGCCTTCGCCCACGGCCAGCACGGTGGCTTCCTGGGGTTTTTCCTTGGCGGTTTCCGGAAGGAAGATGCCTGACTTGGTCTTGGTCTGGGCTTCGACACGTTTGACCAGAATCTTGTCACCGAGCGGTTTGAGTTTCATATCGACTCTCTCCAAAAAAAGGGTTAACGAGTTTGGTAATCCATCAATACCTTTTTCAACACAGAGATCACAAAGGGCACAGAGTCGGACATAGATACAAATCATTCATACTATTTTTGTTATTTCTACTATTCTTTACTCTGTGTTCTCTGTGGCCTCTGTGTTGAAAATCCGTTGCTTAACTCTCCGGCCACTTGTTGTCGTACACCCGGTGCAGCAAGCGTTGGAACACCGTCAGCATCGTTTCCAGTTCCACGGGCTTGGCCAGGACGCTGAACACTTCCAATCGCAAAGCCTGGTGCATCACCCGGTCGAGCTTGCGGTGGCTGTAGTCGGCTCCGTGCACCAATACCACCGGCGGACGATTGGGCAGACGCCGAAACAGGTCCGTCAGCCAAAGTTCCGAAACCGTCGCCGTCGGCGGATTGGCCGGGGTATCGGACTGGAACGGCGTACCCAGGTCGATCACCGCTGCGTGCAACTCCCACTTTTCCGCCAGGTCGATGGCTTCACGTCCCGATCGAGCCACGTAAGCCACTACGCCCTGTGGCTCGAGCAACCGGGGCAACTGACTGGTCCAGTGCTCGGCAGCGTATGGCCGATCCTGAGTCAAAAGCACTCGGAATCGACCGTCAGCCTTGCCGGGTTGAAGCCTGATGTTGACCAATGGTTGCACCCATGTCCTGCCATTCATGAACAAACCCGATGCCGTGGTGTTGCGGCTTGGTCGGATGTACAATGTCGTGTAAGTTGTTTATTAGAATCGGTTTGAAGTGAAAACATCAGGTTCAAATGAGGTGTTGCTTTTGGTGATTGACTGCCAATGACAGGGTCGAGGGCCGCCCAAGGGTGTCAGGTTGGCAGGTGGTTGAAGAAGTGGTCAAGTGGTCGAGTGGTCAAGTGGCCGAGTGTCAGAATCAAGCCGTGAACCAGGCCGACCCCTCCGCGGGGAGGTCAAGGGCCCGGCTATTTTGTGTGTTAAATGAGGTGATTGGATAGACGATTCTCCACGCCTGATCTTCGTCGTCGCGACGAAGATCAGGATGGTGTTTTGAACACATTCACCGACAATCAATCCTGAACTTCACAGTGGACGTGAATTTCAGGCGTGGAAGATTCGCAAATCACCACATCACCACATCGCTACCTCACCAAACATACCCAAGCCCTCGGTCGCCCCCCGGGGGCAGCGACCTCGTTCTTGGCTTGAGTCTGCAAATCCGAAATTCGAAATCCGACATTCGAAATTCAGGCCATCACTTCACGAACACTTTCCTCCAACACCGCCAGCATGGTGTTGATGTCATCGACACTCATGTTCAGCGGGGGGAACAGGTACATGCTGTCGCCCAGGTTACGCAGCAGCACTCCGCGTTTCACGGCTGCACGATACACCCGCCAACCGGTGCGATGATGTTTATCAAGCGGTGAGCCGTCGGGCTGACGCAAATCCACCGCAGCCATCATGCCGCACCCGCGCGGGTTGTGAAGGTAAGGGTATGTTTGTGAGAGTCGATGCAAGCCTTGATAGAGAAGCGGGCCACGGTCAGCAACCAAATCAAGGATATGTTCATCACGCATCACATCCAGCGCCGCATGGGCCACGGCCACCGCCAGGGCGTGACCGGTGTAAGTATTGCTATGTAAAAAGGCTTTGCCCTCATGGTAGTCCGCGTCAAAAGTATCATAAATACTTTGCGTGGTCAGCACAGCTGAAAGAGGCATGTACCCGCTGGTCAAACCCTTGGATAACACCACGATGTCGGGGAGACAGTGATGGGAGTAATGGTTGGTTGATGCGGATAATTCCGCCCTCACCCCAGCCCTCTCCCGGGGGGAGAGGGGGCAGAGTTGCATTGCCAGCATGGTGCCCAAGCGACCCATACCCGAAGCGATTTCGTCCGCGATGGTGAACACTTCATGTTCACGTGCCCAGAGCGTCAATCGTCGCAGTAAGTCGGGACTGTAAAGCTGCATGCCCCCCGCGCCCTGAAGCACCGGTTCATAAACGATGGCGGCCAATTCGTGGGCATGGGCATCCAGTTGTTTTTGCAGTGCCGGCCAGGTGTCGCAAGCGTCCAGCCAGTGGGGGTCGTGCGGGCCGGTGCGGTAGGGGATTGATTCGAGTCGGATGGAATTGAAAAACAGCGGGGTAAAGGGTGAGCCGTATAAACCACAATCACCGACCGCAAGCGTGCCGATGGTTTCACCATGGTACCCATTGGCGAAGTAGGCAAAGCGTGTACGCCGTGTCTGGCCGCGTTGATGTTGGGCCTGGTACGCCATTTTCAGGGCGACTTCCATGCCCACGGACCCGTCCCCCGCCAGAAAGACCTTCGTGAAGTGATTTCGAATTTCGAATTGCGAATTGCGAATTTGCGGAATTGCGGAAATCGCAGCATCTGTCTGCTGATCATCACGACCGTTGGCAATCGCGCAAAGTCGTTCGCACAAGCGCACCACCGGTTCATGGGTGGTGTTGGCCAGAATCACATGTTCAAAGCGCTGGGCTTGTTCGATCAATGCCGCTTGCAGTTTCGGATGACCATGCCCCAATGATTTGCACCACCAGCTTGAAATGGCATCAATCAGCGTTGACCCGTCGGCCAGGTGCAAACGTGAGCCCCTGGCCCCGACAATATGCAGGGGCTTGAAATCAAGGTAATCGCGCATCTGACTGCACGGGTGCCAGAGCACCGCCAGGTCACGGCGAATCAGTTCGTCGGTGGGTAGGGAATCGTGCGTGTGCATGAGGTCAGCATAGCGACAAAACCATGATTCATGCAGCTGACAAGGAACAGATCATGTCACCACCTTGATGTGTCAATGTGACATTAATTTTACTTGACAAGCATCGGTTTGATGTTATAATTAAAAACAGTTTCAAAAACATTTTTTCATCATGATATGACGGTTTTGTAGGCTATACGGGCTTTTTTGTGGGAGTACAACCGATGTATGCCATCACATCCATCAAGGCGAATCCAAAAGGCTTTGGGGTCAAGGCGCATTTTTCAGTGTCACCATTGGCAAGGGCAGGTCGGTGGGGGGGGCTATCGGTCGGCGAACTGTGCGGATGGATTTACGCTGATTGAGTTGTTGGTGGTGATATCCATCATTGCGGTGCTGGTGGCGATGTTGTTGCCGGCGTTGCGGGCGGCGCGGGAGTCGGCCCAGGGAGTGCAATGTCTGGCGAATTTGCAGAGCATCGGCAAGGGCATGGCGATGTATGCGATGGACCATCGATCGATGCTGCCGATGGGTTATCGCGGAGCGACGCCGGCGACGGACTGGTCGGTGCTGGTGCATGGGTACACGCTTTCACCCGGTCGGACCGAATACAACGCCGCTGAGTTTGATGAGCGCAGCAATGTGTTTAAATGTCCGGGGGCGCGGCTGGCGGGTGGTCGGTTGCATTATTCGAGCAGTCCGTGGGTGATGCCGGCGGATGCCGAGCCTTACAAAACCGATGCGGCGCGACGGACCAGTGATATCGCTCTGGTCTTCGACGGGGTGCAGGTGGATGTGAATCATCCGAATGTGCGACCGGTGGTGGGGGCGACCGATGATTGGGGCGTATTCTGGCGGGGCAGGTATTACAACACCCCCGGAAATCATGGCGGCGATGATGAACCCATCAGTCCGGGACTCAACATCGACGACGGCATGAATGAACAAAACCCACGCTGGCGGCATGGCGGTGATACGACCCTGCATGTGGTATTCATCGATGGTCACGCAGCGGGTCATCGGATGGGGACGTTTTTACGCAAACATCTGCGTTTGGATTGAACTGTTTTATACAAGCACCCAAGGGAATAGCGCATCATGTCATCGGTTCGCACCATCGCACGCATGGCCAACGTTTCGATCACCACGGTTTCACGGGTGATCAACAACGACACCACGGTGGCACAGGACACCCGTAAAAAGGTGATGCGCATCGCCAACCGGATGGGTTACAGCCCGACCATCGGCAAACGGGTGACCACGAACGTGGGGCTGGTGTATGCCACGGGACGGATTTTTATTTCTGATTTTGATGCGCGTTTGTTGCATGGCATCACCCAGGGTTTGCAACGTCAGCGTTTCAACATCACGCTGATCGATCTGATGGAGAAGGAAGAGGAGGAGACCTACTCGCATTTTTTCATGCGTAAGGGTTTACGGGGCGTGATTCTGCGGACCGACAGTCAACGCAGGCATTTGATGCCGATGATCGCCCGTGAAGGGTTTCCGTCGGTGGTGGTGGCGGATCGTTTTGAGGAAGCGCAGGTCAATTTCATCGCTTATGACTCGCGTGATGACAGCAGGCGTGCGGTGCGGCATTTGATCGACCTGGGGCATCGTCGGATTGCGCTGGGCATCATGGCGGATCAGGACCGGGACCATGAGGACCGTTTGCAGGGATATTTGTCGGCGTTGCAGGAGGCGGGTTTGCCGGTGGATGCGGATTTGATCATTCGCTTGATACCGGATTTGGAGGGCGGCGCCAGTGCAGTGACACGGTTGCGGGCGATGAGTCAGCCGCCCAGTGCGATTTATTTCACGGATCCGCCGGCGGCGATGGGGGCGATGCGACGGGCGCATGAAATGGGGCTGCGTTTGCCGGGGGACCTGTCGATCGTCGGGTTTGATGACAGCGACCTTCGGCGTCGTTGTTATCCGCTGCTGACAGCCGTGTGCCAGGATGCGATGTCGATCGGTCAGCGGGCGGCGGACTGGCTGTTGGGCACGATCATGGGGGAAGTCAGCGAGCCTTGCCGTCAGTTATTGCCCACATTTTTTGAAGTGAATCAATCAACCGGCCCGGCGATGTCGTCGGATCAGGTTGCCTGAGGTTGGATCATCATTCTTTATGGAGGCAGAGTCATGAAGGCATGGATCAAGTCGGTCAGTGTCGGTGCGCTACTGGTCGGCGGAGCGTTTGGACCAACCCCCGGTTGGGCTGCGGTGGTGGTGGACAGTGAAATGATTCGGTCCACAGCCCAGGCCCCGGCGGCCAACCCGTGGGCGTTTGCGACGATACCTTCACCGATGACGGGGGACGCTGCGGAAAGTGCGTTGTTTTCACTGGGGGTGGGTCAGGCCAGTCCGGCCAGTGCTTCCCTGAATGTGCTTCATAACGGAGAGGGTCAGCCCGGCGGTGACGATCCGGGGAACAGTTTCTTTTTCTGGGATTTCACCCAGCCGACGGATGGACGCGGGCGCATCGTGATTGATTTGGGTGCAAGTCTGCCGATCGGTCGGATCACGATTTTCAGCCGACATGAAGGCGAGGGCGACACGCCCAAAGGTGTACGCGGGCCGCTGCACCTGAGGGTATATGCCAGCAACAATCCGGTGGCACCGGATGCGACGGATTTAGCGCAATGGACCACTGTCGGCAGTGTCAATCAGACCGACCTTGCCAATGACGGCGGGAACTTCACGGAATGGCGCGGCTACTACGCCAGTAACTTTCGTGATGACGTCGGCAACGCCCTGGGCGATTATCGACATGTGCTGATCGATGTCGATCGACCCTCGTATGCGGGTACGTTTTTGGGCGAAATCGACATCGTGGCGATTCCCGAACCAGTGAGTTTGGTGGTTTTGATGCCGATGCTGGCGCTACTGAGGTATCGATCTGTACACACGAAATGAAATCATGGTGATGTTGATTCGATGACTGCGGATCGTTGTCTTTCGCTGCGCCATGTTTCATAGCTGCGGGGGCCGAGCATTATGCCGACTGCGTCATGCCAGATCGAATCATGCTCAGTTACAAACGTTGCTTGGAAGCACCGCGGGTTTCCACCCGCGGCTATGAAGAACTGATACGCATCCAGAATAATTCTCGTGCGCGTTAGGTGTTTGTTCGGTTGCGCT
>CAYRTH010000124.1:0-9382 GCA_964427135.1 uncultured Phycisphaeraceae bacterium | reverse complement strand
GTCAATCGTAACCAATTGTCACTATTCGACTTCTAACCGGACAGTACTGATTCGACATTCGAAATTCAATCATGGATTTATCACGCTACCATCGTCAGACATTGTTACCGGGCATCGGCGAAGAGGGCCAGCGAAAAATGCTGGGGTCAAAAGCCTTCATCGTCGGTTGCGGAGCCTTGGGCACGGTCATCGCCAACATGCTGGCTCGCGCTGGTGTAGGCCACCTGGTCATCATCGACCGCGACTTCATTGAAATCACCAACCTGCAACGGCAGGTGCTTTTCGATGAACAGGATGTCAAGGACGCGATCCCCAAAGCCGAGGCTGCCAAGCGAAAAATTGCGGGCATCAATTCACAGGTGAAGGTGACCGCGATCGTCGATGACCTGAATCACAGCAACATTGAAAAGTACCTGCTCGAAGGCGGGCCTTGCGATGTGATTGTCGACGGCGTTGACAATTTTGAAACGCGATTTTTAGTGAATGATGCGGCGGTGAAGCACAAAATACCCTACGTGTATGGCGGAGCGGTCGGCACGGTGGGCATGAGTTATGCGATATTGCCGCATTCAAGTCCGGGTGATGCAAGCGAAACGCCCTGGGAACTGGCGCATGCGGCAACGCCTTGTTTAAGGTGTATTTTTGAGCAGGCTCCGCCGCCGGGCATGAACCCGACTTGTGACACGGCTGGCGTACTGGGACCGGTGGTTTCGATCATCGCCAATTACCAGTGCGTCGAAGCGATCAAAATTTTGACGGGCAACTGGCAGGCGATCAGCCCGACCCTGCTGCACCTGGATGTGTGGAGCAACCTGGTCAAACAGTTTAAGGTTAAGCGAGCCTACGAGATTGGCGAGTGCGAATGTTGCAAGAAGCGCAACTTCGAATTTTTATCAGGCAAGTTCGGCAGCAGCACGACAACGCTTTGCGGACGTAATGCGGTGCAACTGACGCATAAGCAGGAAGGTCACAAACTCGACTTTGCGGACATCGCGGCAAGGCTCAAAGCCCATGGCACAGTGAATGCGAACAAGTTCATGTTGCGTGCGGAGTTCAGGGACAATGGTGAGCCGTATGAGTTGACGCTGTTTACGGATGGTCGTGCGATTGTCAAGGGAACCAAGGAAGCGACGGTGGCGCGCAACATTTACGCCAAGTATGTCGGAGCGTGAAGCGAGAAGTGGTCGAGTGGCTTGTCCCCCTCTCCCCTTGGGAGAGGGTAGGGTGAGGGCCGAAGAACCGGGTGGGATGAACTGAGATTAGCACGATGACACACCGAGTTGCCCCTTACGCCAATGACTGGATGAAGCATCGGGCACGCTCACTGCGTCGTGAATCACCGATTCCTGAAAGGATACTTTGGGGATTGTTGCGCGGTAGAAGATTGGCGGGTTGGAAGTTTCGTCGTCAACAACCTGTGGGGCCTTATGTGGCGGATTTTCTCTGCGATGAGGCGAAACTGGTGGTGGAACTTGATGGCATGACACATGTGGGTCAGGGTGCGCGTGATGATGCTCGCACGCGATTTATGGAGGCTCAAGGATTGACGGTGATTCGATTCAGCAATGATGATTTGCTACAACACCAAGAGGCAGTGGCTTTGGCGATTCTGCAAGCGGTTGAAACCAAGTTGGCTCGGCCCTCAACCAACGGTGATAGAAAACCGTGACGCATTAACTTTTTCCAAGGTTTCTCGGCCCTCACCCCATCCCTCTCCCAAGGGGAGAGGGGGTTTGAACCGCGATTCACTCAAAGAAAGAAAAACAAATGAACATGTTGATCGACGCGATGTTGTATGTGTGGGATTTGAACAGCGACTACGCCCAGCGGCTGGTAAAGGATTTATCAGCCGAGCAAATGGTGTCGCGCTGTGTGCCTGAGTCAGTGTCAAAGGGTTTGTTACCCAATCACCCGGCGTGGGTGCTCGCGCATTTGACGTTGTATCACCCGATCATCGTCGCGGCGCTGACCGATCAGACGCTTGCCGACCCCAAGGATCACCCCTTTGGCATGAACTCAAAACCGCTGCTGGATGCGTCGGCTTACCCAAGCAAAGACGAACTGATCGGCAACTATGTCAAGGGTCATGAACAGGTCAAAGCGGTGCTCAAGGCGATGGACACTCGGCGACTGGATGCTCCGCCGGTGTTGGAACGTTGGCGGCCACGGTTTGCCAATCAGGGTATTTGGCTGAACTATTTGATGGTGTATCACGAGTCGCTCCACCTGGGGCAGATTTCGACTTGGCGACGGGTGCAGGGGTTGGGAGCGGTATGATGATGGGTGATGGATAATGGATGATAGATCATGTACGAAGTTGGTATTGGAGAAATGTCATGCCCAAAACCATGGAAGCGCGAACTCGGATGATTCGTTTGCTCAAAACCCAGCCGCCGGATGCGACCTACGACGAGTTATTACATGAATTGGCGATGCACCGAATCGTTGACCAAGGCCTTGAAGACATTCGCCGGGGACGGACGATTTCGCATCAGGAAATGAAAAAGCGAGTGAAATCGTGGCGCAAATAAGGTGGTCAGAAAACGGGGAACGGTGGCTGGAAAATATATATCGCCACATATCACGCAACAATCCTCGAGTCGCGGATCGTGTTGTTGATTCGATTTTAGAACGAATCACATGGCTGTCGGATCACCCTTTGTTGGGTTACAGATTGGAACATGATTGTGATAAACATATTCGTGTTTTGATCCACGGTCACTATCGCATTATTTATGCGGTGGAACAGTCCATTGAAACCGTGGTTATTTTGGGCATCATTCACACAGCCATGGAATTAGACGCACACTTTGACCCTGATGCAACATGATATATTTTGACAACGCAGCAACCTCGTTCCCCAAAGCCCCCGGCGTACCCGAGGCCATGTCCCGCTTCATTCATGAAGCAGCGGCCAACCCCGGTCGTGCGGGGCATCGTCTGGCGGTGCAGGCTGAACGCATGATCGACGATGCCCGGCTCAAACTCACGCGCTATTTCGATGGCGATGATCCCAATCGCATGATTTTTGCACTGAACACCACCGACGCCCTCAATATGGCGATCAAGGGTGTTTTGCCGGCTTTGGCCAATGGCGACAAACCGCATGTGATCACCACCGTGTTGGAACACAACTCGGTCAGTCGGCCCCTGGTGGCGATGGAAGAGTCGGGCATCATCAACCTCACCCGCGTCGATTGCGATGACGATGGGTTTGTGAACCCCAAAGACATCGAAGCTGCGATCGGCAGCACCACCAAACTGATCGTCATGACCCATGCGTCCAACGTGCTGGGCACGATTCAGGATGTGGCGGCTGTGGGGGACATTGCCCGCAAACGTGGGTTGATTTTTTTGCTGGATGCGGCCCAGACGGCTGGGGTGCTGCCGATTTCGATCAAGGCGATGCAGATCGATTTACTGGCGTTCCCCGGCCACAAGTCGCTGCTTGGGCCGACGGGCACCGGTGGGTTGTATGTAGGCGAGCGCTGCCCACGTCCTGCGGTGATGAGCGAGTCGATTTCGGAGGATGGTTATGAGATGGGCTTTCAACCCTGGCGCGAAGGCGGCACGGGGGGCGATTCATCGACCCCGACGCAGCCGGATATATTCCCGTACTACCTGGAAGGCGGCACACCCAACACCGTGGGCATCGCGGGCTTGGTGGCAGGGTTGGATTATGTGATCAGCCGGGGGCCTGCGCTGTTGCAGCATGAACAGGCCATGGTGGGTGCGATTGTTGAAAAAGTGGGCAAACACCCGAAAGTTCGCATTTTGGGGACCAGGGATGCGAGCAAGCGTGTGGGCACGTTGAGTTTATTAATTGAGGGCTATGAAGCGCCGGATGTAGGGTCGATTTTGGATGACAGTTTCAACATTGCGGTTCGGCCGGGGTTGCACTGTTCGCCTTATGTTCATAGGCGGATGGGCACATACCCCAGTGGTGCATTGCGCATCAGCCCCGGGCCGTTCAATACGGAGGATGAACTCAACACTTTGATCGATGCGATTTTGCAGATCGCGGAATAGGGCATTGACCGATATCGAATATTGACGCCGAGGGCTTTAGCCCCGGATTGTTTGATGACATCACCCCCCAAAATCCGGCCCTAAAGGGCACGGCGTCAATCACGAAGCTGATTGATATGATAAAAGGCTCGAGCGGGTCCACGTCGCTCGAGCCCGGAGGCTGATGCTGTCCTGCGACCTGGGTTCCTGGCAGGTCGGCTCATACGGGAGGACAGTCGCCCAGTTGACCAAACTACAATGCAACTATCGTGCCAGCGCATGGCTTGTTTGCAGTCACGTGGGCAATGCGCGCAGCTTTAGGTTGGCACTCAAACTTGGGGAGCTTGCAGGTAATCGTGCAGGGCCTGCACAAAGAACTCTGTGCCGATGAGTCGATCAGGGTGAAGCTGGGCTTCTTCCGGCGTGAGCCAGAGCATTTGGGCGACCTCGTTGGGGTCGGGGCACAGTTGGTCGATGGGGGTGAGCAGGCGGGCGTACCAGCCGAAAAGGTAGAGCGGTCGATCGGGGGATCGCCACTGCCAGACTTCTTTCACTGGTTCGACGATGCCGTTTAATTCTTCCTTGAATTCGCGGGCTGCTGCGGTGGCGTGGTTTTCGCCCAGTTCGATGCCACCGCCGGGGAAGCAGATCGACAATGGCGCCGCGACATGAGCGCTGCGACGAATGAGCAGCCAGCAACCGTCGGCTCGTTGCACTGCGACGATGACGCCATGCACCAGCCCATCGGGGTGACGCTGTCGTTCCATGGGGCGGATCGCTTACGGAAGGAAGGAGCAGATGTACTGGCAGAGGTTGGCTTCGACGCTGATGTCAAAGCCGCTTTTGGCGGGCACTTTGAATTCACTGTCGGCGGTGTAGGTGACCCAGTTGGATTGGCCATCGAGTTTGACCTTGCAACTGCCTGCGGTGATTTGCATGAGTTCAGCGGCATCGGTGCCAAAGTGAAAGGAACCGGGGTAAATCAGGCCAAGGGTTTTTTTACTGCCGTCGGCAAAGCGAATGGTGTGGCTGACGACTTTGCCGTCGAAATAAACGTTGGCCAGGCACACGGTGGTCACGCTGCTGTATTCGGTCGGATGTGGCATGATTGAACACTCAATGGGGTTGAAGGATTATTGAGTCGATGGGTGAGCATGATAGCAGTTTACGGAAGTGGTCAAGTGGACAAGTGGTCGAGTGCAGAAAACCAAGCCGAGGACGAAGCCGACCCCTGGGGGAGGCTGAGGACTCGGGTATCGGTTTGTCATGGGGCGGGTGGGTATTTGTATACATGACCACGCCTGAACTTGCGAGGCGGCGAGCAAGTTCAGGATCGCTTGCAGGAGATGTTCGTGGAAAACCATCCTGATCTTCGTCACAATCGACGAAGATCAGGCGTGGCTGCAACTCCGACGCAAAGCGTCTGCGCTAAACAAATACAATTCGATCGACCACTCGACCACTCGACCACTCGACCACTCGACCACTCGACCACTCGACCACTCGACACAATCTTTTTATTTTCCGTCCTCAAACCCTTGAAAAACATGGCGATTGTGTTCTATAATGTAGGAGTTAAAGAGATTGCCCGTTGGTTTTCATCAGATTTGTGCAAGGTTTGGGGTGAGAAAAGCCGATCTGATAAAGGGCGGGGGACTCGAAGTTGAGTGTGTTGATGGATGTGAGGCTTGTTGTGCCGGCGATCTCTGACAGCCGGTGCGAGATGGAGTTTTGCAGATACCCTTAAACGATGGATCGGTTCTGAGCCTTCTGGCAAGGGTTTGACTTTACCTACAGGCGGACCGAACCAACATTGATATGGGTTTTGCGTGTGCGTGTGAGCCTGCTCACACCCACAAGTGCACAAGTCGGGTCTTTACGGACCTGACTTGGGGAATCGTTCATGCCACAGACACAATCGTATAAGCGCGGTGATGAAGTGATTCACCCGCTGCGTCCCGAATGGGGCCCTGGTGTTGTCATCTCGGCGGCTTCGATCGTCCACGAAGCTCAGCCAGCCCAACGCCTGATCGTTGATTTTTCCAACCACGGACGGGTCACACTCAATACCGGTGTGGCACAACTCGTCGCCAGGGAAGGCTTCGTACCGATGACCATGACCACCACCTCCACCGTTTCAACCCAGAAGTTCGTCACCAGCGATTTAAGCAAACCGGCTGCCTCTAACGGCAAGGGTTGGCTGGATACCCTGGACCCCACCAGCACCGCCAGCAACGAGCTTTATCGGCTGGGGGACGCGATGACCGATCCGTTTCTGCCGATGTCAAAACGCTTGCAGGCGACGCTCGATACATTCCGCTTTGGCAATGACCCGCGTCATGCCCGCAACCTGCTGGACTGGGCCGTGTCACAGACCCACCTCAAAGACCCGATGACCAAGTACACCCGTCACGAACTGGAACAGGGCTTCCGACGTTTCGTGCGCGACCGTGACAATCACCTGTTCGACCTGGTACGCCAGATGAAACGGCAGAACGGTCACGATGTGCTCAATCAAATCAAAAACGCCACCACCGATACCCTGGCTCGTACCACCCTCGAACGCGCCATCCGAGCGTAAAGTGAATTGGCGTGACGGCAATTGATTTTGATGCTTGGTTTTTCAATGTCATATGAAACCCACGCCTGAGCTTGCCTGTCCTCAAGCAAGCTCAGGATTCTTTACATACACAGGTTGTTCAGTAAAACCATCCTGAACTTCGCTGCCGCAGCGAAGTTCAGGCGTGATGTTTCTTTTCATATCATCACTCGACCACTCGACCACTCGACCACTCGACCACTCGACCACTCGACCACTTGGCCACTTGGCCACTTCTATGATTCATCCCGTATCATATTTTCATGCCCACGCCGCAAGATCGCATCCTGGAACTGCGTCGTCAGATTGATCATCACAATCGGCTGTACTACGACCATGCCCAGCCGCAAATCAGCGACCAGGCCTTCGATGAATTGATGCGCGAACTGACCGAACTTGAAAACGCACACCCGGAACTGGTGACACCCGATTCACCCACCCAGCGTGTGGGCGGAGCACCGATTGAAGGATTTGTCACGGTGCGTCACGCCCAGCCGATGTTTTCGATTGACAACACTTACAACCGGGGCGAACTGCTTGCCTGGCATCAGCGGGTTGTGAAAGCGTTGGCATCGGCTCCGGGAAGCGGTGAAAACTTATTTGCGCAAACATCACCGGTCAGTCCGGCTTACGTTGTCGAACCCAAGGTCGATGGACTGGCGGTGAGTCTGCGTTATGAAAACGGCCAACTGACCCTCGCGGCCACCCGTGGTGATGGTAAACAGGGCGATGACATCACCGCCAACGCCCGCACCATCCGTGACATACCGATGCAGTTGAAACCCGCAGATCATGCGTTGACACAACTACCGGGGGTGCTGGAAGTGCGTGGTGAAATTTACATGACCCGTGCGGAATTGGCACGTATCAATCAGCAGCGACGGGCAGCCGGTGATGAACCGCTGGCCAACCCGCGCAACGCTGCTGCGGGCACACTCAAACAACTGGACCCCAAACTCGTCGCGCAACGGCGATTGCGTTTTATCGCCCATGGCCGAGGCGAGGTCAGCCCTGACCCGTTCACCAGCTACCACGATTTTTTGCAGGCGATTGAACAATCGGGTTTGCCGATCAACCCGCTGACCCACCGATGTGCCAATATTGATGAGGTATGGGCGTTCATTGAAAAATTTGCAACCACACGGTTCGATTTGCCTTACAACGTGGACGGTGTGGTGATCAAAGTCGATGCGCTGGCACAGCAAAAAGCTTTGGGGTTTACCAGCAAATTTCCGCGCTGGTGCATGGCTTACAAATACGCAGCAGAGCAGGCGGCCACGACCCTGCTCAGCGTCACCTGGCAGGTAGGTAAAGGCGGCACACTCACTCCCGTCGCGGAATTGGAGCCGGTGTTACTGGCCGGCACGACGGTCAAGCGAGCGAGCTTGCACAACATCGATCAGATTGCCCGCCTGGGGCTGTGCATCGGCGATCAGGTCATCATTGAAAAAGCGGGGGAAATCATTCCGCAGGTGGTGGGGGTGCAACATCAAGTTTCAAGCCAAACATTAGGCAAATCAACGTCGTCTGTGGATGGCTTGCCTTTCCCCCTCTCCCTCCGGGAGAGGGAAGGGGTGAGGGCGTTGCCTTTATTGGATTCACGAAGCGATGCGGCCTCTGAGTACCTCGGCCCTCACCCGGCATCGCCCCCCGGAGGGACTCAGCCACCCTCTCCCGAGGGGAGAGGGGATCAGCGCACGTCGGTGATGCCACCGGCGCAGTGTCCCTCATGTCAAACCCCTGTGACCCGTGATGCGGATGAAGCGGCGCTCAGATGCCCCAATCCGCAATGCCCTGCGCAGATGCGGGAGCGATTGATCTGGTTTGCCGGTCGTGATCAGATGGACATTGAGGGGTTGGGCGAAAAAATGGTGCATCAGTTGGCCGAGGCGGGGTTGCTGCATTCGTTTGGGGATGTGTACCGGTTGTCGGGGCAACGTGAAAAATTGCTCGAATTGGATCGTATGGGCGAACGCAAATGCGACAACCTGCTGGCGGGGATCGAGGCTTGCAAAAAACGCGGGCTGACGAGGGTGCTGGCAGGGCTGGGTATTCGACATGTCGGGGCAAGAGCGGCACAAACGCTGGCTCGATATTTTGGAGACATTGACAAACTCACAACTGCGACGCTCGACGAGTTGCAAAACTTCACCATCGACGGCAAACCCTCGGGCATCGGTACGGAAATCGCCGGCTCACTGCATCAGTTTTTACATTCGGACATCGGCCAGAAAATCATCGCGGACCTGAAGGCTGCCCAGGTGGATTTGACTGAACCGCAAACGACGTCGCAGGCGGGGGCGACCTGGGCCCAATCCCCTTTTGTGGGCAAAACCATTGTCATCACCGGCTCACTGGCCTCGTTTGAACGTTCCGACTTGAAAGCCAAATTGGAATCGCTGGGTGCCAAGGTGACCGACAGCGTGTCGAAAAACACCAGTCTGCTGATTGTGGGTGAAAACGCCGGCTCGAAATTGGATAAGGCTCAGCAATTGGGCGTTGAAATATGGGACGAAAAACGGTTGCTTGAAACACTGGGTGCTACATAGAGGCAACCTTCGACTGCTTCATCAATTTTTTTCAATAACGTTTCAAAGGGTTTACCTTCCGTAGCGCAGCCAGGGATCGAGGGAACCTCTTCCCAGTAGCCGCCCTCGTCAGCTTTGTGAATGATGACTTTCAATTTCATGGCGTACTCCTTGTACTGTATGGAGGCTAGTATTACAGTCGCGCATTGTGATTCGGCGCTCTGGCCCGGTAGTGGCAGTGTCTGGC
>CAYRTH010000123.1:9013-9433 GCA_964427135.1 uncultured Phycisphaeraceae bacterium | reverse complement strand
TGCTGGGCAAAACGCCCGGCAGCATCACCGCCATCCGCCCGCTCAAAGACGGCGTGATCAGTGACTTTCGCGTCACCGAGGCGATGCTCTCGTATTTCATTCGCAAAGTCACCGGCAACCGCCCGTTCATTCAACCACGGGTGGTCATCGCCGTGCCCAGCGGCATCACAGCCGTTGAAAAGCGTGCGGTGTACGCCTCGGCGGAACAGGCCGGTTCACGCAAAACATTTTTGATTGAGGAACCCATGGCTGCGGCGATCGGGGCCGGGCTGCCCGTGGTCGAAGCCACGGCGAGCATGATCGTGGACATCGGCGGGGGGACCACCGAAGTGGCGATCATGAGCCTGGCGGACATCGCCCAGTGCGAGTCGATCCGTGTGGCGGGCGACGACCTGGACGAAGCAATCGTCAATCACATGA
>CAYRTH010000123.1:0-9003 GCA_964427135.1 uncultured Phycisphaeraceae bacterium | reverse complement strand
ACATGAAGCGGGCGTACAACCTGATGATCGGGGAGCAGACGGCTGAACGCATTAAAATCGAAATCGGCTCGGCGTTCGCGATGACCGATGAAAAGCGCATGGAAGTGCGTGGCCGGGACATGATTTCGGGCCTGCCGCGCAAGACGGTGGTCACCAGCGAAGAAATTCGTGAGGCTTTGCAGGAACCGGTGGGGGCGATCATTGAAACGGTCTGCCGAACGCTGGAACGGGCGGACCCGGAGTTGTCAGCGGACTTGGTGGAAAATGGTATTTGCATGGCGGGGGGCGGGGCGCTTTTGCGCGGGTTTGACAAGGTGGTGGCCGATGCGACGGGGCTGAAGGTGCGCATTGCCGACGACCCCTTGACGTGCGTGGCACGTGGCACAGCGACGTATATCGAAAATATCGAGGTCTGGAAACAGACGATGGAAAGTGATTTGGATGGGCAGTGAAGGGAGAAATTTCGAATTTTGGATTGCGAATTTCGGAATTGCAAAAGCAAGCCAAGGGTGGGGCAGGCGTCCCGCCTGTCGAATGGGCGATAGCCCATGTTGAAAAAAATAGAAGCAATTTGAGCCTTCGGCTCAATGACAGGCGGGACGCCTGCCCCACCGGAGTGATTGTGAAGATCGTTTCATAACAAATTCGAAATTCGAAATCCGAAATTTTTTATGCGACGTGTATGGACCCAACGCCGGGGATTGATTTTGGTGGTGGTGGGTTTGTGCATCACCTCGCTGCTGTCGCCTGCGGTGAGCCATGTGCTGACCGGTCCACCGCGCTGGTTGGTGCAAAGTTTGGTGGGTTGGGTGAGTCAGCCTTTGACGAATATCGCCGGGGCGTTGCGTAGCCGACCGAGTTTGGATTTGGACCGTGGCGACCCGCGTTACCTGCAACAAAATTATGATGCGCTTTTGAAGTACAACGCTTTTTTGCGGGAAGAGAGTCAGCGTTTGCGGGAGGAACTGGCGCGCTATCGTTGGGCACGTGAAAATCTGAAATTGGAAAGCCCTGCTGACTTCGTGTTCGCCGACGTGACGGCTTTGCACACCGGCAACCTGCGGCGAACGTTCACCATCAATCGCGGATCGTCACAGGGATTGCGGACGGATTTGGTGGTGGCTGATTGGTATAACTTTTCGGTGGTGGGTCGGATCACCGATGTCGGGCCGCGCAGCGCGACGGTGGAATTGATCACTTCACAGCGGAGTCGGCCGATCGTGAAATTTCTGCCCGGTACGCCGGTGCGACCGCCGGCCAATCCGACGGTGTTGCAACTGACGCCGGAGAAGGATGGCAAAACCTTGACAGCGACGGTGAAAACGGACACGCCGGTGCAGGTGGGTTTTCTGGCACATTTGGTGGATACGGGTTGGCCGCCGGAGGGCCGGGGGTTTGTGGTGGGCAAGGTGGTGAGCGTGGAGCCGCAGCCGGATAACCCGTACTTGTACAATCGTGTGGTGGTGCAACCGATTCACGATGCAACGCGGATCAGTCGTGTGATTGTGTTGGTGGCGGGGGAAAGGTGATTTCGAATGTTGAATTTCGAATTTCGGATTTTGTATTTGTTTAGCGCGGACGCTTTGCGTCGGCGCTTTGGTTAGCGCCGCGACTTGTCGCGTCGGTGATGATCGAGGACGCCCTCACCCCAATGAGAGCGAAGCGAACACTCCGACTCTCCCGGAGGGAGAGGGGGCGGAATTAAGGCCAAGTGGCCAAGTGGTCGAGTGAAGATAACCAAGCCGAGGACGAAACCGACCCCCCGGGGAGGTTGAGTACTCGGGTATTGATTGGTCAACGGTGGATCAACGAATCGATGAAAAAATAGAATACATTCATGAACAGATACCCGAGCCCTCGGTCGCCGAGGCGACCTCGTACTCGGCTTGCAGCGCGATACGGTCAATAAAGAAGTATGCGTACCTGGACCTTCATTTTGTTTGCGTACTTGGCACTGGCGGTGCAGATCGGACTGGGGCCGTTATGGGTTTTGAATTGGATGGGCGGGGTGCAGCCGAGTTTGGTGTTGCCGTTGGCGGTGTTCGTGGCATTGTGGGCACCACCGATGCGGGCGTTGTGGGCGTGTCTGGTGCTTGGGTTACTCGTGGATTTAACGCAACCGTTGGCGGTGCAAGGCACGATGCAGGATGCGGTGATCATCGGGCCGTATGGGTTGTCGTATCTGCTGGCAGGTTGGTTGGCGCTCAAGGCCCGGGCGCTGGTGTTTCGTGATTCGTACATCAGCATCGCGGCCCTGGTGTTTCTGCTGGGGCTGGTGGTGCATCTATTGGCGGTGGCGATTTTGAATTTACGCAGCATTCACCTGCCCATCATTCCCTGGTTGGCCGGCAGCCGGATACCCGGATGGAACACGCCCGATCAACTCATGGCCCGGTTCCTCGAAGTGTTGTATAGCGCGATTGTGGCACTGCCGGTGGGGGCGGTGCTGGTGCGTTCAATCAAGTGGTGGGCGTTTGAACCGCAGCGCGGGCCGGCGCAGTAAACTGTCTTTTTGTATCAAAGCCGACGATGGTATCGGCGGTTGGGTTATACGATGTAACTCAGCCGCCCCCGTTTGGGGGAATCATCTTTACAATACACACCGCCGTGGGCGACGGTGCTACATAAATCAATGCAACTTGTCGTGTCTGCGTGATATGAAAGATGCCGGGTAAGCCAACTTCATGACCGCGATTTATCAATGGTTCTGGCGACTGCTGCCTGCCAACCCACTGCTGGTGCGGGTGGTGCAGGGGGGTTCGCGTCGTCAGACGCATCTTTGGGTGCGCATGGGTTACCTGGGGGCGCTCATCGTGTTGGTACTGATCGGCTTGATGGTGGGGGGCGGATTGGGGACGCAAAGTCTGACCGATTTGGCCAAGGCTGGCACACGGGTGTTTGCGGTGGTCAGTTACGGGCAGGTGATTTTGGTGTGTTTGCTGGCACCGCTTTTCATGGCTGGGGCGTTGTCGGAAGAACAATCGGGGCAGACGTTTGACATTTTGCTGACGACGCCGATGTCGAATTTGCAGATCGTGCTGGGGTCGTTGGCGGGTCGATTGTTTTTTGTGTGGGCGTTGCTCGTCGGGGGTTTGCCGTTGTTTTCGGTGCTGCTGCTTTTTGGGGGTGTGCCGGTGAAGGCGGTGTTCGTGGCGTTTGCGGTGGCGGCACTGACAGCGCTGGTGGTCGGGTCGGTGGCGGTGGCGTTGTCGGTATCACGCAAAGCCGGTCGCAAAGCGGTGTTTTTATTCGTAGTCATCATCGCTGCATACCTGCTGAGCAGCTACGCGCTGGACCATGGTTTACGGACGATGCAAAATTTGAGTTTCACTGCCGGGGGCGGGGCCGGGGCCGGGGGGTATCGGCAGACCACCTGGCTGACACCGTTGCACCCGCTGCTCGTGTTGGAATCGTTCATCAATACAGCCAACTACCGTCCGCCAGCGCCGGAAGAATTGGCAGGGTCAGCGATGTTGGTACGTGTGTATCGGGGCCAACCGCTGCTGACGTTTACGCTGCTCTGTTTGGGGACCAGTGCGTTTTTGGTGCTGGGCGGTGCCTGGCGATTGCGTTATGCCAATGAACAACAAGGCAACTTCATCACACGCAGTTTGCGCCGATGGCTTCGGTTGGATGAAGCGGATGGTGAAGGTGAGGGCAATGGTGATGGCGCGACAGGCAATTACCGTTCACGTCGAAAATCACGGACCGTCTGGCACAACCCGATCGCATGGCAGGAAGCACACACCCGCGCCAACCGCTGGCCGGCGCGACTGGGGCGGGCGATGTTCGTGTTGTTGGCACTGATGCTGGCGATGGGTTTGGTCATTATGTATCACGGGCGGATGACCAATCCGTTGACCGGGCAAGCGATGAATGCAAGTGATTTGCGTGCTGGGTTGGCGGTGCTTTTATGGGTGGAATTATTGATGGTGGTGTTGGTGGCGATTTACATGAGTGCGGGAGCGGTGAGCAGGGAACGCGAAGATGGCACACTCGATTTGCTGCTGACCACCCCGATCACGCCCCGGCAATACCTGTGGGGCAAGTTGCGCGGGTTGGTGAGTTTTCTGACATTACTGATGATCGCGCCCCTGGGCACGATGCTGCTGGCCGGCGGGTACACGGCCCTGGGTTTGATGATGAATTGGCCGCAGGCGCGCACGGTCAGTTTGGTGGTGGGCAGTGGTGGACAGGTGCAGGTGAATCACCCGGTAATTTTGCCGGAGGCGGGGTTGCTCTGGCCGGTGATGCTGGTGCCGTTCGTGGCCTGGTGCGTGGCACTGGGTTTGGCGATGAGTTTGAAGGCCAAGGGGGTGATGGGGGCGATTGTGCCGACGGTGGGCGTGGTGGGCTTGATCACTTTATTCTTGGGTTTTTGCGGCGTGGCTTCCGCGGGGAATGTGCCTTATGTGGGGGTGTTCATCAATGCCCTGAGTCCGGCCACGAGTTTGCTGATGCTGCTGTCGCCGTGGGAGTCGGTGGCAGGTTTTGCCGACGGCCCGGGGGTGAACCGGGTGATGCTGGCCATCGCCATGTTGCTGGTGGGCGCGGTGTTCAGCCTGCTGGTGTACAGCATGATTCACTCGATGGTGCGCTCGTTCGATCAGACGGTGCGCAAACTCGCGGGCACGGCGAATTAATGGATAATGGAGGATGGATAATGGTATAAGCATGACAGATACCCGGGCCCTCAGCCTGTCGGCTTCGTTCCCGGCTTGGTTCTTGCAATTCGAAATCCGAAATTCGAAATTCGAAATCATTTCGAACCTATAATTAACAGATGCTCTGGCAACCCCCCTTACCTGACACTTACACCAAACGTTCGCCCGACGAGCTGGCGCAGGCGATTACGATGCGCAAGGCGGAACTGGGCGACAAACTGGTCATCCTCGGCCACCATTATCAGCAGGACGCGGTGATCGCTTTTGCCGACTACAGGGGCGACTCATTCAAACTCAGTCAACTGGCTGCGCAGCGGGTGCGTGAGGTCGGCGCCAAGTATGTGGTGTTCTGCGGGGTGCACTTCATGGCGGAAAGTGCGGATGTGCTGGCACCCGAGGGCACGGTGGTGATACTGCCTGATATGTCAGCCGGCTGTTCCATGGCCGACATGGCGGATTACGATGAAGTGGTGCAGGCCTGGCACGACATTCATGAAGTATTGGCGGAAGACCGCAACACCCGGTATCGCGTCATACCGATCACGTACATGAACTCGACCGCAGCCATCAAAGCCTTTTGCGGCGAGCATGGCGGAGCGGTGTGCACCAGTTCCAATGCCGACAAAATTCTGCGCTGGGCATTGCACGGTGGAACGCAACCCAAACAGCCCGGTGAACAGATCAAGGTGATGTTCTTCCCGGACCAGCACCTGGGCCGAAACACAGCCGAGGGTTTGCATTTTGATGTGCAACGCGACATGTGTTTGTGGGACCCCAAAGCGGTGCAAGGGCTGGGCGGTGTCAGTGAACAGACCCTGTGCGACAGTACCTTCATTTTGTGGAAGGGACATTGTTCGGTGCACAAGCTGTTTCGAGCCGAGCATGTCGATCAGATACGCGTACTTTGGCCGGATGTGAAGGTGATGGTGCACCCCGAATGTGTGCGTGAGGTTGTGCAGAAGGCGGACCTCATTGGCTCAACCGAAGGCATCATTCACACCGTCGAAAAAGCCCCGGCTGGCTCACGCTGGGCGGTGGGTACGGAAGTGCACCTGGTGAATCGACTGGCACAGCAGGCGGCCCAGCGCGGTGTGACGGTGCGCATTTTGTCGGATTGCCAGTGCCTGTGCACGACGATGTACCGCATCGATGCCCCGCATTTGCTTTGGGTGCTCGATGAACTGGTGCAGGGCCGGGTGGTGAATCAGGTGAGCGTGCACGAGCCGGTGAAGGGTTTGGCGCAACGGTCATTGCAGCGCATGTTGGACATCACGGCTCAGCCGGAGTTGCCGGTGGTGTATGCCAATACCGTGACGACGTCTGCACCGGTTGGCAAGTGACTTTTTCACAGCCGTCGGTAAACATCACGCCGATGCGCAACCCGTACGACCAGTACGATCAACTCGGCGTTACGTACCTGATACAAAATAACGTAGTCCTTGCTCGCATGTACACGGCGAAGTTCGACATGGCCTTCCAGTTGTTTGGTCCCCGCACGCCGGGGGTCTTGTGACAACAACTCATACCAGCGTGCAATCCGTTTTTGCACGACCTTGGGCAACGACAAAAATTCACGCTCAGCCTGCGGTGTGTGCAATACCTGATATTTCACGGATCAAAGTCCTGCTTTGGCTTTGGTCTTGTGCCAGGGGATGGGTGTTGCCCCTGATTTTTCGAAAGTTTCAAGTGCCTTACTGGCCTCACGGGCAAGCAACTTGTCCTCCAACTCCTCCAGCAACGCCAGGTCTTCTTCCGAAATCAGGTACACCGGCCGACCCCCGCGCCGTTCGATGCGCACCCGGGCACGCTGATAAGCCACGCGATTGAAAGCGTCCGGCGGAATGCGCGTGTCCGAGGCTTTTAACGTCGTCATGGCTTGATCCTTCAATCAACCGAGTCGTACATTTCGATCAACTCGATATTATCCGTGAAAACGCCATCAAGTCAATGAAAAAGTGAAAAACATCATCCCCTCGTCGGCGTGGCTGGTTCGACTTCAATCGGGGTTTGTTCAATCACGCGCATGGGTTTCCACTTGCCGCTGCGCACTCGGAACACCCACAGTACTGCGATCGACATCACAAACACCGTCGCGGAGGTCCAAAACGCATATACATCGCCGTCCAGCCAATCGATGAGCAACAAGGCCACGGCGTAAAGTAAATGCACCACGACCGAAGTGATCATCGTCCAACGGGTGTCACCGGCCCCCTGCAAGGCTGCGATCAAAATGATGTTCACCCCGTCCAGCAGACAGTACAACGCGACAAAACGCAACAGCACCACGCACAGGGCCATGAGCTGGTCGTAGGCATCGGGGGACAAACGTTCAGCATTCAGAAACGGCGCCACGAGGGTTTCCGGCATGATGACAAGCAGTGCAGCAATGCTGGTCATCCAAATCTGACTGACCCACAAACCCTTCCACATGACCCGCTCCGATTGGTCCGGGCGATCCGCCCCCTGAGCCTGACCCACCAGCATCGCCACCGCCACCGACAAGCCGATGATGGGGAAAAAGGCCACGCCGTTGAGTCGCCAGACGATGTTGGAGGCAGCCAGTGCGGTCGGGTCGCCGCGTCCCAATATCATCAAGAACACGGTCCAGGCGAGTATTTCGATCACCAAACGAATACCGCTGGGTAAACCGAAACGACACAATCGCCACATCAATGATAAATCAAGGGGCCGATCAACCCAGGTGCCAAAAGCGCGCTGATGCCTGCGTTGTAAAAACAAAAGGAAAAACGCCAGCACGATGAAACCATGAGCGCTCACGGTGGCCCACGCGGCTCCGGCCATGCCCATTTCGGGGAACCCCCAATACCCGAAAATCAAAACGTAATCGAGTACAGCATTGATGGCACCACCGGTCAGATGCACCACCATCAGTGTTACATTGTCATTACGACCGGCAAAAAAACCCGACAGTGCCGACGACAACAAAAACAGACTCGCACCCCAGCACATGATTTGAAAGTAAGTGCGTTCCAACTCGGCCACGACCGGTGCATGCCCCGCCCACGTGAAAACAGGGCCGGTGATCGGCGTGAGTATCGCAATCATCACGCCACTGGCCACGGCCAAATACATACCCTGCCACACGGCTGCGCCAGCGCGCTGCGGGCGCTGGGCACCGACATACTGTGCGACAAACGTCCCGGTGTAACCACAAAGCCCGATGAATATCCCGATAAAAAGCCAGAACATCAAACCAGCCGGCCCGATCGCGGCAATGGCGCTTTCGCTGTAGCGCGATAAAAACAACCCGTCCACCAGGTTCATGAACATGAAACTCATGTGGGACAGAATCAACGGACCAGCCAGCAGCAGAATGTGCCGAATCGAAGCGAATTTTGCGTCTTCAGGTCGAAGCATAAAAGCTTTATCCAATCACACCGGCATGGTATCCATGCACAGTGTGCATCAAGTTTGTTCATTGACAACATCAATCACGAAAGTGTTGCGGATGCGGTGAAGGCGAACATCACCATCCGCAAACCTGTCGAGCCAAATCACAGAAGTGTCATTGTCACCGTTTCATGAAATCACCACGTCAGTAGGTATTGCACTTGCGTATTGGTACATGGTTCAGTTTAAGTTGTGCCAATTGGTTTGCAATACGCGAACCGGTATGCCCCTCGCCGTAACCTTGATATCGAATCGGGTTCCCCGTCCGGTTCCGTGGTCGGCGGATGTCGAGGGCTTTTTGCAAGGCTCGTTGCACCGATTTCACCCCGTAGTCACAGTCGATCACCGTCGGTGGTTTATCACGACCGTTCTGCCTCGGCCCGATGTTGACACAAGGCACACCCAATGCGGCAGCCTCGATGAGTCCAGCCGACGAATTACCAACGATCGCCCAGGCACGCATCAACACCGCAGCAAACATCGGTCGAGGCAGGTGCGGCACCCCATTCACTTTCATTTGGTTGATGGCCCGCACAATACCATCACGCCCCGGGTCCCAATTCGGCTGCAACACCAATGACTGCACGGATGCACAAGCCCGCAAGGTCGCTTGCATCCAACGTTTTTCATCATCGATACGCGCACCAATCGGGTGCTGCACGATCACCACAAACGGCTTCATCGGGTCGAGTTTCAAATCACGCAACACCGCATCATCGGTTGGCTGCAATTCACGCAACCCGTCAATCGCTGGCGAACCCACCATGAACACCTGAGTCGGGGGTTCACCCATACGAATCAACCGTCGCGCACTGCCGGGGGTTGCTGGAAAATGCAGGTGTGCCAGTTTGGACACGGCATGACGCATCGACTCATCGGCCACGCCCTCCGCCCGGTCGCCCCCGTGCAAATCCCCCAGCCGATACCC
>CAYRTH010000122.1:0-9441 GCA_964427135.1 uncultured Phycisphaeraceae bacterium | reverse complement strand
GTATAGCGTTTTCATACTGTAAATAAATCGCAATTCAAACATAATACACGCCCTCGCCCCACCCTCTCCCGGAGGGAGAGGGGGCGGAACAGTCGCCAATGCTGATCAAATAATTACGCGAATTGCTCTAGCAGCGCGATCACTTCACGGGGGTGATGCACGATCACATCAGCACCCGCATCACGGAGTTCACTTTCATCACGAAAACCCCAGGTGGCGCCAATCGCCTTAAAGCCGGCAGCCTTGGCGGTGAGCATATCGACGCGCGTGTCGCCCAGGTACAGCCAATGTTGCGGCGCGATGTTGAGTTGTTTGGTGATTTGCAAGGCACCGGTCGGGTCGGGTTTCACCGGCGGAGCGCCCGGTTCATGACGATGACCAGCTACGAAGGCAAACTGCCAACGACTCAAACGCTGGCGCACGGCCTGTTGCGTGGCGTGCTCGGGTTTATTGCTGAGTACGGTGAGTGTGATGTTTCGTCGGGTCAGTTCATCGAGCATGTCGGCAATGCCAGGGTAGGGCTGGGTTTGGTCAAGTCCATGCTGCATCAGGTAACTTTGAAAAAGCGATAAGGCTTGGGTGTGCTGATCGGCATGGTCGGGGCCTAGTATTTGCTCCAATAGCCAGGGGGCACCCTGCCCAGCCAGATAGCGATAGTCACGCACCGGTCGCGCCAGCAGGTTCAACGATTGGAGCACATGATTGCCAGCGGAGGCGATGTCCGCCAGGGTGTCCAGCAGTGTGCCGTCGAGGTCGAACATCACAGCTTGATGCGCTTGGTTCATCGGCGCATGGTAACGGAAAAAAACGTCGGCTGATGCTAGATGTGAACCAAGGATCGATGAGGCGCTTTGCCAATGAACGCACAACGATTTAATCTGAGCCAAGCTACTGCACCCATTACACAGGCGGGTCCGCCCATCATGGATGAAAAGCTGTTACAGGGCATCGCTGACGCGCTGGCACGCATCCCGCAAGGGTTGTACATACTCACAGCCCAGCACGAAGAACAGCGTTCGGGGATTTTGGTCAGTTGGGTGCAACAGGCGAGTTTCAAGCCGCCGATGGTTTGCGTAGCGGTGGGCAAGGGTCGGTCGATCATGCCGCTGATCAGTGAATCGCGTGCATTTACGTTGTGTCAAATACCCAAGGGTGATCGGGTGTTGTTGCGCAAGTTTTCCGGCGGTAGCGATTTGAAGGATGACCTGTTTTTGGGGATGGAATTATTGCAGGTCACTGGCGCCAAATCACCGGTGCTGGGACAGGCATTGTCGTATTTGTCGTGTGAAGTGGTTTGTCACATGGACATCGAAGGCGATCACGATTTATTCATCGGGCAGATTCGTGCGGCGGGGTACATCGCCGGTGAACCGCACATTCATCAGCGTGAAAACGGGTTGAAATATTGAGCACGCGCCTAACATGATCACATGACGACGACGCATGAACTGCCGATTGATATTGACGACCCGATCAACGCCCGCATTTTGTCGGTCTCGGAAGACCGCATCAGCGGATTTCATGAGCACCCTTTTGCGGAAATCGCCCGGTTGGCGGAATTGGATGAAAGTGTGGTGTTGGAACGCATCGCCGCGATGTTGCGGGGCAACACGATTCGTCGGGTTCGGCAAACGCTGATGGCCAACAACCTGGCGGCGGGGGCATTGGTGGCTTGGTGTGTACCAGCCGACAGACTCAACAATGCCTTTGATTTTTTTTACCAGCAGGACCCGTTCTCCGGCCATGTGGTGATTCGCACCACCGACCGCGACACACCTGGTTCGAGTTATCGATTGTGGACGACGGTAAAGGTGCCGCAAGGGTTTTCGTTGCAGCGACATTGTGACTGGCTGGCCAAGCATGTCGGAGCGGAGGCGTATCGGCTGATGCCCGCGAAAAAATTATTTGCCCTGGGCGTGGGGCACCTGCGGCGACGCAGCCTGGAACCGGGCGCGATGACCGATGAGCCGGGTCGGGTGATTGATATCGATGAAGTGACATTGACGGCGCAAGAGTGGCAGACACTGGTCGCCCTGAAACGTGAATTCACGGCGGATGAAATCACGCACGAACCATGGCGCATGCGAGCTGACGAAGCGGGTGTTGACTATGAGTTGTTTTGTGCGATGGCGGGCGGCCTTGCCAGGCGGGGCATACTCGGCCGATTTTCGACGTTTTTGGAACATGTCAAACCCTTGGCCGACGGGCAGCGTGTGACGCGATTCAATGGTTTGTTTCACTGGGCGGTGTCGGCGGGGCGCGAGTTGGAAGCGGGCAAAGAAGTCGGGCGGTTTCACATATTGACGCATGCCTACTGGCGCGAAGGGGGACCTGAGTTCAATCATGTGAACATCATGGCCGTGGCCCATGGCATGGAAAAACAATTGCTGTTGGAACACAAGGCTGCGATTGATGCGCATTTGGCGAAGGTTGGTTTACCGGTGAGTTACACCAACGTGTTTTGGGGCGGTCGCAGTGAAATCAAACCCTCGGAAATCGCCCCGGTGGAATATGAACGCTGGTGTCAGCGGATGGGGATCGACTCTAACACAATGAAAGTCTAGCGGGCGAGTAATGTCGTTTATGCACCGATTAACCTTCACTTTGTATCAGGCGAAAGCGATACAATTGGGACGAAAAGACAGTTTACCGCAGAGAACGCAGAGAACGCAGAGTGGAACCATACGAATTATTGGAGGTTAACAATCGCAAATGCGACTTGGTGATTGGATATGAGTGTGCGGTAGCGCAGGAATGTTTGTTCGATTCGTGTATTGTGTATATTGCTCTGCGATCTCCGCGTTCTCTGCGGTGAATCTTGGTTCCATAATGAATTGATTTTCAGTGATATAAACCATGGCTTCTGATAGCAACACGGAGTTTTTGCAACATGCCCATTACCATCACCATGCCCCGCCTGTCGGACACGATGCAGGAAGGCACGCTCAACAAATGGCACGTCAAGGTCGGCGATAAGGTCAAATCCGGCGACATACTGGCGGATGTCGAAACCGACAAGGCGACCATGGAATTGCAATCGTTTGACGATGGCACGGTGGCGGCACTGTCGGTGCAGGAAGGGCAGACAGTGGCGGTGGGTAAATTGATTTTGGTACTGGCGGGGGTGGGTGAAAGTGTCGAACAGGCGTCAAGTGCAGCGGGCGGTGACGGTGGCGGGGCGGCTGCTGCCGGAGCATTGGCTGACGATGGCGGTGCGATTGTCGATGATGACTCCGTCAGTGATGACGATGAAGGTTTATCAGGCGGTGGCGCGGCCACGGCTGTTGCGACAAGCGGCAAAGTGAAAGTCAGCCCGCTGGCACGCAAACTGGCAGAAGACAAGGGCGTCGATGTCAGCACATTGGCAGGTTCAGGCCCCGGCGGTCGGGTGATCAAGCGTGATGTATTGGCAGCAGCAGGGGGGCAGCCCGTGGCTGTGAAACCTGCGGCAGCCAGCAGCGCAGCAGCATCAACGCCGGTGATGACAAGCAAAGTCAGTGTGCCCGCCACCGAGCCGTTGCGACCTGTCGCAGCATTGGAAAGCAAACTTATCGCGCTCAATTCGATGCGCAAGACCATCGCCCGTCGATTGGTGGAATCGAAAACGACCATCCCGCATTTCACCGTCACCGTCAGTATCAATATGGACCCGTTGCTAGCGTTACGTGAAACCCTCAACGGGCAGTTGGCCAGTCAGGGCATCAAACTGTCGGTCAATGATTTCATTGTGCGGGCGGCAGCGCTGGCGTGTGTGCAGCACCCGGTGATCAATAGTTCATGGACGGAGCAGGGGGTGCAACAGCATGGCACGGTGAACATCGGCGTGGCGGTGTCGTTGCCGGAGGAAAAAGGTGGCGGCTTGGTGGTGCCGGTGATCAGGGATGTGCAGAATAAAGGGCTGCGCTCGATCAGCAGCGAAACCAAGGCATTGGCGGAAAAGGCACGTGACAAGGGTTTGTCGGCACAGGACATGGCGGACGGTACATTCACGTTGTCAAACCTGGGCATGTTCGGCGTGGAACATTTCGAAGCGATCATCAACCCGCCCCAGGCGGCGATACTGGCGGTGGGGGCAGCGGTGAAAAAGCCGGTGGTACGCAATGATCAGATCGTGGTCGGACAGGAAATGACCTGCACGATTTCAGCGGATCATCGCGTGATCGATGGTTCGGTGGCGGCGACGTACCTGGCGACGTTGCGACAGTTGCTGGAAAACCCGGCAGCGCTGTTGGTGTAGTACGTGGTTCATTCAAGTCATGATTACTATTCAACACAGAGGGCACAGAGGAGGCAAAGGAGCTAGGAGCTGGGAGCTAGGAGTTAGGACTAGTAAAACAATACGTATCAATATATGTTACCCAGCCCCTAGCTACTTGGTATTTCTGTGGTGAGAATCGCTGTGTTTGGTGCACGGGGTTCACGAGTGATTGGGGATTAAATAACCATGCGCATGGTGTTTTTGGGTGCGGGGGAGTTTGGTTTGCCGACGCTTCAGTGGTTATGCGCCGAGCATGAGGTGGTGGGGGTGGTGAGTCAGCCGGATAAACCGGCTGGGCGCAAGCGTGTGCTCACACCGACACCCATTGCACAATTTGCGTTGGAATGTGGACTGCCTTTGTTGCGGGTAGAAAACATCAATACCGTCGAAGGTATTGAGCAATTGAAGGCGATGCAGGCGGAGGCATCGGTGGTGATTGCATTTGGGCAGAAGTTGTCGCCGGGGGTGATCGAAGTGGGGGGCGGGTTGGTGGTCAATTTACATGCATCGTTGTTACCAAAATATCGCGGGGCAGCCCCGATCAACTGGGCGATGATCGAGGGGGAAAAAGAAACAGGGTTGTCGGTGATCGGTTTGGCACAGCGCATGGATGCGGGGCTGGTGTATGCCCAGGTGCGGACCGAGATTGACCCGATGGAGACGGCCGGAGAGTTGCACGACCGATTGGCAAAACTGGGCCCGGGGGCGATTGGGTCGGTGTTGGGTGATTATCAGAAAGGGGCATTGCGCGGGGTGGCGCAGAATGAAAGTCTGGCAAGCAAAGCGCCGAAGTTGAGCAAGGCCGATGGTTGGGTGGATTGGCGATTGCCTGCGGAACAGGTGGTGGCACGGATTCATGGGTTGACGCCTTGGCCGGGGGTGCGGATGAACTGGGTACGTGGCGATGGGGGCGTAGTGCAGGAATTGATCTTGCGACGGGCGAAGGTGGTCGATGGGGTGAGTGCGGGGCAGATCGCACCGGGTGGGGTGATGCAAGGCGGTTGCGTGGCGACGGGGGCAGGGCCGGGGGTGGTGCGGTTATTGGAGGTGCAGAAGCCGGGGGGACGGGTGCTGGGGATCGACGAATTTTTACGGGGACATGATTTTCGTGGCGGGGATCGGCTGGAGCGTGGTACGATGGAATAGTCACGCTATTGATACAATTTACATATTAAACTGCATATGTTTCATTGGATTTTCTGGGAGCAACAACAATGATGCGTCATTTCATACTGATGTGCGGGCTGATGATGGTTGTCGGTGGTTGGGCAACCTCGGTGCTTGCGGCAGACGCGCCAACCCGACGCGGCGGCAGCATCGACAGCATTGAAGCGGACATCCGTGAAATTGAACGGCTGCTGCATGTGAATCGGCAGCGTCAGGATGAGCTGGCCAAGCAGACGGATGAAGTCAACGCGGAATATAAAAAAGCCCAGGAGGCACTGGAAGGCGCCCGTCAGGCGATGAAGGAGGCACGGGAAAAGTTAACAACAGCGAACAGCGGGGTGGTGTCAGCTCAGAGCAACCTGGCGGAAGTGGAAAAAATGTTATTGGAATCGATGCGGGCTGAGCCGGGCTGGAAAATGACGGTGATGCAACTTCAGGGGGCGGAACAGGATTGGCAGGTTCAGCGAAGCAGGGTATTGGAAAAGCTGGCGGAGGATGCTGAGTATAAAAGTTTGCAGAGCTTGTTGAAGGACGCAAGGCAACGGGCGGATGCGCGGGAAGGTTCGAACGACCCATCGGTACGACTGGCGGCTGGGGAGACAGCCCGAAATATGGAATCGCAGATCGTCAAAATGGAAACGCAGGCCTTGGCGGAGGATCAGGCTGCGGCGGAGGCAAGTAAAAAACTGGAAGCAATACATGCAGAACGTGAACGATTGCAGCAGGCTCAAAGTGAACAGGTGAAACAGAAACCCGAGTATCAACAGGCTGCCCGTGAATTGGAAAAAGCGCGGTCGCAAGTGGCGCAGGCGCAAAAGGATCACGATCAGGCACGTTTGGAACAGGCCAGGGCGGAAACCGGGGCATCACGCGCCAAAGCACGGGTACAAACGACCGAGGCGGCTGTCATCAAAGCCAAACAGGAACAGAAACGGCAGGAAGATTTGCAAACGACCCGGCGGAGAGATTTGTTTCGCGCACGTCAAGGGTGGCGGTGAGCGTGTTAGCGTCGTGATCGATCGCGTCTGTTTGTAGCCCAGCCGCCCCCGGCTGGGTCGGTAAAGCCGCCGATGTCATCGGCGGTTGATACTGCTCAGTTGAACCCGAAGGAAGACGGCGGATACCATCCGCCGCTTTGTCAAACACACCGCCGAGGGCGGCGGTGCCACAATATTTGCCGTACATGGACATCAGCCCGGTTCAAGGTGCAGTTCGAGGTGCCCTCCTTGCACGAGTTGTGCGTGTGTGATTTCTCGCTCCGGCAGCGGTTGACGGTTGAGTACCGCCTTTTGAATGAGGTTGAGGGCTCCGGGTGTGCGATGGTAGGTGGTGATGGTGAGAGACCGTCCAGCGAAAAACCTGTCGTCGAGTTGGATGACGATGTGATCGAACTGAGGCGTGGTGAGTTGGTAACGCGGAGAGCGTGTAACCGCCCCATCGGGAGCAAACAAGCCGAGGGTGGCCAGCACATTCCAAGCACCCATCAAGCCTTCATCTTCATCACCGCCGAAGTGGTCGGTGGGTTGGTTGCCGTGCTTGAATTCATCCAATACTCGATTGAGCCAGAGTTGGGTTCGACGAGGGTCGCCGGCAGCTTGGAATAAATGACAGGCATACAGTGCCGGTTCGTTACCAAAGTCTATAGGTATGTCCTGATGATGATCATGGGGCACAAAGTAGCCGCGCTGTCTGGTGATTTCCAAAGCGTTTTCCAAAGCGCTCAGCAAGGCATCACGGGAGCCGAAACATTCGACCAGCCCGGCGATGTCATGAATGGGGTAGAAGGTCATGGTGTAAGCATTGCATTCGGTCCAGCCCTTGCGGTTCCAGGGTGAGTAGGGTTCAAGCCACGAGCCATCGCGCAGGCGTGGGCGAACGAATCCGATGGAGCGGTCAAAGAGGTTCCGCCAATTGCGAGCGCGAGAAGTGAAGGCGGCATGGTCGTCGATGTGACCAAGGGTTTGCGCCAGTTGCGCCAAGGCATGATCATTGAAGGCGTGTTCGATGGTTTGGCCGGCACCGTTGGCGTGGTAACCGGCTTTGGGTAAGTCTTCAGGGATGTAGCCACGTTCAAGGTAATCCTCAACACCGCCGCCGACACAGGTGTTGTGTTCATAGCCGCACTTGCTCATGAGTCCGCCGGGAAAGTGGTTCTTGCGCAGGGCCTGATAGACAGCCTGAATATCGTCGGGGCGGTAGATGCCTGTATGCAGGCCTGTGGCAAACAAGGGCGTGCTCTGAGCGCTGGTCATGACAAAGGTGTAATTGCCAGCGGCGGGACCGCGGGGAATGAGTCCGCCGTTGCGGTACATATCGAAGAAGCAGTGACAGAAATCGTGGATGAGCTGAGGGTAAGCCAAGGCCCAGAGAGGCGTGATGGACCATTGCGCGCCCCAGAAGGCATCCGAGTTATGGTGGTGGTAACGGGGTTGTCCATGATCGTCCAGAGGGATGTGCCGTACAACAGGGTTGGCTCCGGTGTTGTCGATGTAGGAACCAGCGGCATCGCTGACGATGCGTCGTCCGCAAAGGGCAAAGAAAAGTGAAGTGTAAAATCGGCCGCGCTGCTCAGGGGTACCACCTTCGACTTTGATGCGGGACAGCCAATCGTTCCATTGACTGCGGGCATCGGTGCGAATTTCATCGAAGGTGCGATGATCGGTTTCATGGTGAAGGTTGTCCCACGCGGCAGACAGGGATGTGTAACTGATGGCGATGCGCAACTCCAGCGGCCCCGTCGCATCCGTCGGACGCAGCAGGGTACGACCACGAACAGGGTCGAAGGGATCCAGCTTCACGGGCTGACCGCATTCAACGGCAAAGTAAATCGTCAGCGGCTTTGGTTTGCGTACGGTGGGCAGATTGGTGACCTGACCTTCGCAAGTGGTTGGGCTGATCTGCCGCAATACTGGGTCAGCCATGGCGCAGGGGCCGAGGGTCGATTTTAAATCCAAGACGATACGGGGATCGTCAACGGCTTGCGGAAAGTGATAACGATGCAGACCGACGCGGCAGGTGGCGGTCAGTTCGGTGCGTATGCCGTAGCGATCGAGGGTGAGCCGATGGTCACCGGGCTTGCAGATTTCATCCTGATGGGAGAAGGGACTCAGCCAGGCATCGGGGCCTGCGTCGATATCGACGCTGCCGGTGATGGGCATGACCAGGATGCCGCTGACCTGCCAGGAGTGGATATGACTCATGCCGCGAACGACCTTGGATGAATAACGATAACCCCCGCCCCAATCACCGTCGGTGATCGAATCCGGCGATAAATTGACCATGCCAAAGGGCCGACATGCAGAGGAAAAAGCGCTCCACCTGCCCTTATCCGTGCCCAATCGAGGCTCGACCAGTTCGACGTAGTTCATGATCAATCTCCAAAATGCGTGATAAGAGTAGCAATTGATTATACTAAGTTTTGTACAACGTCTCACAGCCCGTCGAAAATAGTGTCAGGGCAAACGTACGCAGATCGATTGAATGAGCCGCGACCTTAAGGGAGCGATCTTCCCGTAGGATCGAGGCAGATAAAGCCTCGCGGGTTACCACCCGCAGTGATGACGCGGATAACGTCCAAGTCGGGATGGCTGCTTTTTTCCAAAACAATATGATTGACCGTGAAATCAACAAATCGCAAGCACTTGCAAGCATCGCGCATCAAGTTGTTACGATCGCGGCTCGTACATGCGTTCGCCCTGAAAACAGTATAACCCGGCGGCCCACCACCAGCGGGTTTGCGGCCGAATCGACGATTGAATGGAGATTCTCACATTCGAGGACAAAGGTACCACTGAGTGAAATGAGAAATTATCTGAACCTTCTTTTGTATGTTCCGGGAGCCAGGCACCCTACTAGTGCGCTTCCCATAACAATGTAGCACCGACTGGAATGACGAAGAGGCAAAACCCCGCTCCCTCACGGTCGCGGCTCGTAAAACAAACCGACAAAGAATTGGGAAGCGCACTAGACCTGAAATTTACAACAGGTGACACGCAAGGTAAGTCACGCTCATCATC
>CAYRTH010000121.1:0-9661 GCA_964427135.1 uncultured Phycisphaeraceae bacterium | reverse complement strand
CTGCGGTCAAAGGTTTGGTAAACCGGACCGGTGGGCGTGCCGAAGTCGGGGAAAACGTACCGGTACGGCGACAGCGGTGAGGTGCAGTATGTGGCGGCGGTGAACATGACCAATGCGCCCAAAACGTTGACGCTGACGATCGGCGGCAGCACGGGATTAAACGGTGTGCGTGACCTGGTGGCGAGTGCGACGATCACCAGCAGCAAGACCGGCAACGATGAGCAAGTTCACGCCACAGTCCAACGACCAGACCATTGATTCATCGGTGACAACAGCGAGTACGACATCGACAATCAGCCCGCTGACGCCCGACGGCTCACTGATGCAAATGTCGTCGCTGGCGGGCGGTTTGGTCGATACCGGCGGCATTCGTCCGACGCTGGCAGGTGCGCAGGGTGACAATCGTGATTACCCGAACCTGGTTTACAACCCCGGTTTTGAATATGACACGGACGCCAACAACAAGCCGGATGACTGGAACACCAACTGGGACACGGTCAATGTACGCACAGGGACCAAGTCGGCTTTGGTCACGGGCAACGGCGGTCAGAAATATGTGGGGCAAACACTGCGATTGCGCGCCGGGGTTCAATATACGCTCACGGGCTGGGTCAAGCTCAGCGGACGTACCAGTGGTTCGGCGACCTTGCGTTATGTCGAACTTTCGCCGACAACGGTGATTCGCAAGGCCGTCGATATATCGGTCAACAATTCACTTCAATACACCGACACCGGCGGTGCATCGGGCGGGTATCAAAACAAGGGCGTATCCAATTTTACTTCAAGGACCTGGTGTTTGATGGCTCGTCACAGAGCAACAGAGCGATGTTCTTTCATCACAGTTCCGATGTACTGATCGATCGTTGCCGATATGAACACTTTATGGACCTCAACAAGGGTGGTCACCCCGGAACGATCAGTTCCAACATGCAGTCGCACTGACCTGCCGGAGGAGTCGTTGCGAGCCAAGAGAATTGCTGAGTGACGTTCATTTAATGAAAAGGTCTTGAAATAATCAATAAACAAAATCAGCCACGCCCTCACCCTAACCCTCTGCCGAAGGGAGAGGGGACGGAACAGGCACGACGACTTACCAAACAATTAAGCGAATTACTCTAACGTCGCTACATTTCGTTGATGGCATCATGCACCATTTATCAACACGACATGACCGCCCATCACATCAGTGTTTTTGCACAACGAGAACGCAGCCGATTTAAGCCGCAGCGTTATGATAGGTGTGGTTGATTCGATGATTGAAACATCGTGGTTGCATGCGAGTTGATGATTCATGGATGAGTTGCCACCGGATCGCGGGCATTTGGCCACGGAAAAAAGACTGGCAGCCTCAGCCAGCCTTGATGCGCTATCAGTACGTGAAGTGTTGCAGTTGATCAACGGGGAAGATGCGAAAATCGCAGGTGTGGTGAGGGAGGCGATTCCGCAGTTAACAGCGCTGGTCGAAAAAGTGGTGATGGCTTTGCGCGTCGGCGGACGATTGATTTATATCGGTGCAGGAACATCGGGGCGGCTGGGGGTGTTGGATGCCTCGGAGTGTCCGCCGACGTATCAAACCGAACCGGGCATGGTGGTGGGCATCATCGCGGGAGGTGATGGGGCGCTGCGTAAGAGCAGCGAAGGCAAGGAAGATGAACCCGATGGGGTGCATGATGAGTTTATAAAATTGAAGGTCGGTACGGGGGATGTGGTGGTGGGCATCGCGGCTGGGGGAACGACGCCCTATGTGCAAGGCGGGCTGAGGTTGGCCAGTGGTTTGGGCGCGCAGACGGGTTTGATTGCGTGTGTGAGCAAAGCGGAGTTGCGCTTGCCGTGGGAGGGATTTGAACCGGGGGTTTGCGTGTGCCTGGCGGTGGGCGCGGAAGTGGTGACAGGTTCGACACGCATGAAGGCGGGGACAGCGACGAAGCTGGCGCTGAATATGATCACGACCAGCACGATGGTGCAACTGGGTAAAACCTGGGGCAACCTGATGGTGGACCTGCGGGCCAGCAATGCGAAGTTGCGAGATCGTGCGGCACGCATTTTGATGCATCAATGTGACTTGAATCGGATGCAGTCATTTGAATTGTTGGACAAGGCGCAGGGGCATGTGAAGGCGGCACTGGTGATGCATCATCGCGGGGTTGAACTGACAGAGGCGCAACGGCTGCTAACGCAGCAGCATGGGCAACTGCGACCGATACTGGGCGAACCCAAATAAAAGGTGCGACCTGTTTCATGGCGGATTTACCGATCATGTTGAAGGTCCGCTCACGACGATGTTTGATCGTCGGCGGGGGTAGCGTTGCTTTACGACGAGCAAAAGGATTACTGGCTTGCGGCGCTTGGGTGACGGTGGTGGCCCCGGTGGTGATGGACGAAATCATGGGGTTGCAACAACAAAGCGCAAGGCAGTTGCGTCATGACGATAGTGCATCAAATACAACTGATCCGCCAACGAATTCGGAGATCATCGGCACGATCAGGGTGCATCAGCGCGGATTTGATACAGGCGACCTTGACGGGCAGTGGTTGGTGGTGATTGCGACGGATGATGATGCTGTCAATCGGGTGGTGCATGAGGCGGCACAGCAGCGCGGGGTGCTGGTGAACCGAGCGGATGACCCAACGCTTGGGGATGTGCAAATACCTGCGCATGCGCATCAGGGGCCGATCACGATCAGCGTGCATACCGAAGGCATTTCAGCGGCGGCGGCGGCGACGATCCGTGACCAGCTAATGGAGGCATTGGACCCGGCGTGGGCGGTGCTGCTGGAAGTGGTACGCCCCTGCCGACAGGCGATACAATTCAAATTCACGGATTCAGCGGTCCGACAGACAAAACTACGCTTGCTAACCGGTGAACAGGCGATGATGACGCTGCAAACCCAGGGCATCCCCGCGTTGCGAAAGTATTGTGATGATTTGCTTGCAAGCGATGAATCATGAAGTAATCATGCGTGTTTGTCACGCCCTCACCCCTACCCTCTCCCGTAGGGAGAGGGGCGAAACAGAGCACCAATCGTCAACAAGTCGATTATGTAAACTGCATTCTGACCTAAAAAAAGCGCCGTACCAGCCGACTCATGCATGAAATTTTCAACACGATTGGTTTATCGATATTGACACTGCTGGCTGCCTGGCTGAGTGCGGTGGCGGTGATACGTTTGCGAAGCAGCGGCGATGGCGTAACCGCGTGGTCAGTGCGGATGATGCGCGGCTATGTCGTGCTGACGGTGGGTTGCGTGTTGTTGTTTGTGCATCGCTGGTGGGTTGTATCGGGGCAGTGGCTGCCGCTGGAGGCACATGTTGACGGATTGATATTGATTTGTGCTTTACTGGCGGCTGGGCTGTGGTTTTTGCAACAGCGATGGAAGGTGCCTGGCGTGGGGTTGTTTGCTTTGCCGATGCTGGTGGTACTGCTGGCGTGGTCGGTGTGCGCCAGCCAATGGACGTTTCGTCCGTTTGCGATCAGCTCGGTATGGATGATGATTCACCTGGCGGGGGTTTACACAGGCACACTTGGGTTTGTGGCAGCGGCGGGCGCGGGGGCGGTGTTTTTGATGATTGATGCGTTGCTTCGAAAAAAGCAGAACCCGCAAATAATCACCCGGCTGGGCAGTTTGGAAGCGACGGAAAGATTGATGATTCGGTCCGCGGCACTGGGTTTTGCGCTGCTGACGATCGGACTGGTGAGCGGGCTGGTGATTGTGACCTCGGGGCCGACCTCGATGGGACCGGGCTGGTGGCATGACCCGAAAGTGGTGCTTGGCGTACTGGCATGGGCGAGTTACGGGCTGGTGATGAACGTTCGGCATACGACGCACTTTCGCGGCAAACGGGCGGCAGTGCTGAGCATCGCGGGGTTGGTGTTGTTATTGAGTACCTTTGCGGTGGCGGTGCGGTTACCAAGTCATGAAACGGATGTCACCCGACAGAATGACATCGAACATCAAGCCCAACCGCAGGAGGTGCAGTGATGCGGCTTCTGCTTTGGGGGATCAATCATCGCACAGCGTCACTGGCCATGCGTGAACGTATTGCGCTCGGTGGTGATGCAGTGATCAAGTTTGAGGAACAATTGCATCAGCTTGCGCCGGAAGCTGAGTGTGTGGTGCTGTCCACCTGCAACCGCACGGAAGTTTGGCTGGCGCGACCGGCTCACGCAGCCCCGGATTGGGCACAACTGACGCAACTGATCGCGCAGATGACACAGGTGGAGGTGAGTGAATTGCAAGCCCTGACCATTGGGCGGGAAAATCAGGAGGCGATTACGCACCTTTTCCGCGTGGCCTGCGGGTTGGATTCGATGGTGCTGGGCGAACCGCAGATTTTGGGGCAGGTCAAAAGGGCATATGCGGAGGCAACACAGCGCGGCCGAGTTGGGCCGATGTTGCACCGGGTGTTTCAACAGGCCATTGCCAGCGCCAAACAGGTGCGCACGCAAACGGGCATCGATCAGGGTCGCCGGTCGATCGGTTCGGTGGCGATTGATTTTGCACGACAGGTGTTCGACACTTTCGACGATAAAACCATCGTCGGCATCGGTGCGGGCGAAATGGCGAAATTGGCGTTGCGTCATTTGCATGACCTTCAACCCAAACGATTATGGATCACCAACCGAACGCAAGGGCGCGCCAGCGAATTGGCCGATCAACTGGGTTTGAAGGCACCGCATGGGGTGCGGGCGTTTGAAGATTTGGACAGCCTGCTGGTGGAGGCGGATATTGTTTTGACTGCGACGTCAGCACCGCAACCGATACTGACCATGAGTCGGTTGAGCAGTATCATTCGGCGGAGGCGTGGTCGTCCGATGTTTATTTTGGATATCGCGGTGCCTCGGGATGTGCAACCGCAAGTGGGCAGTCTGAGCAATGTGTATTTGTATAACCTCGACGACCTGCAACAAGTGATCGGCGGTCATGACGCACAGCGCAGCAAACAGGCGGAGGAAGCCGAAAAACTTGTGCTCAATGCTGCACACGATTGCCTGGCGGAATTGCAGAACCGCGACGTGGGGCGATTGATTCGCGCCCTGCGGCAGCGGTTGCATGATTTTGGGGAACATGAACAGCAACGAACGCTGGCCAAGTTACAGGCGATGGATGAGGCGGAATTGAGGGCGATGTTGCCGGAGTTGCTCCATGAGCATACGACAAGGGTAATCAACAAAGTGCTGCATTTGCCGTTGTCGCAATTAGATCGAAGAAACCCCGGTTCAACCCTGGCGTTTCACGCAGCAGCATTACGGCGGTTGTTTGATTTGCAAGATGAAAGTAAACCGCTGGTCAATGAAACATCAGACGATGCACGCACGGGTGATGCTGGTGTTAATACGGTTGCTGACGAGGATGATGTCAAGTCAAATGATGTTGCCGATGATGAGATGAAGAACAAAGGTCAAACGCATGTGTACGGTTTTAACGAGCCGCGACCGTGAGGGAGCGGCCTTCATTTTGGTCAATGCTCAAAAAACCGCTCCCTCACGGTCGCGGCTCGTACAAGCATTTGCCCTTGTGAAGAACACCCCCAGCGCACCTGATTCAACCGCTGCAACTCGAAAGTGATTGTGACAGTGAACCCGCGAATCATCACCCTGAAAAACCTGGGCATTGCGGCAGCGACTTTCAGTGTGGTGATTTTCACCGCATGGGTGATCGTCAGCGGCAGCATTGGGCCGACGGAGTTACCCGGTCAAACGTCGGAACAGGCACTGGCACTGGTCAAGGGTAAATTGGCCGGGGTTTTATATCAGTTCATGTCGGCTTTGCCGGCGCTGGTGATTTTTTGGACGTCGGCACTGGGGCTGGGCTGGTGGGTACAGGAACGATGGTTACCTGATCATCGAGCACGACGTGTGCTGCGCCTTGGGTTGGGGCTGGGTTTGATGTTGCTGCTGGTGATGTTGGTCGGCTGGGCGGGGCTGCTGAATCGTTGGACGGCCTGGTTTGTTTGTGCGCCGGGGGTGTGGTTGGCGGCCTGGAAAATTGCGGATCGCAAACGGCGGGGGTTATTGGATGTCGAACACTGGCCCAATCCGCCCTGGACGATGGTCTTGTGTTTGCCGGCTGCGGTGATGTTGATGGTTGCCGCGATTGCTCCGCCGGGCACAATGTGGGCGGTGGAAGCGTTTGGTTATGACACGCTGGCGTATCACCTGCAATTGCCCAAAGAATGGATCGAACTGGGCCGTGTGAAACCGGTAACACATAACGTTTACAGCTATTTGCCCAACTTGGTGGAAACCGCGTACACACAACTATCACTGATGCAGGGCAGTGTGAAAGGGGGCGTTTACACGGTTCAGCTTTGGCATGTCACCACCGCCCTGCTCACGGCTGCGACACTTGCACAAATCGTCAATCGCTGGGCAGGCACAACCTCGGGCGGAATGGCGGCAGCTTGTTTTCTGACGATGCCCTGGGTGCTGATCACCGGCAGCAGCGCTTACAACGAAACGGCATCGCTGGCATTGGTGGCGACGGCCATGCTTTTGTGGCTGGAGAGCGATGACATAAAATGGCCGGTGTGGGGATTGATCGGCGTGTTACTGGGTGCAGCGACTTTGGCGAAGTTGACCATCGGGTTGATGTGCGTGCCGACGTTGGCGGCACTGATGTTGTTACGAATACATGCCGATGCACGAGTGACCAGTACAGCTTATTTTCGCGGAGTGATGGTGATGTTACTGGCAGGGTTGCTGACACTTGCCCCATGGCTGCTCCGCAATGCGATTCACACGGGCAACCCGGTGTTTCCGTTTGTAACGCAGGTGCTTGGCGCGGGTCATTGGCAGCCTTGGCAAGTCGATGCATGGCAGCGCAGTTCGACGGTCAATGACCGTTGGTCGGGGACATGGTCACGATTGGCTTCACGCTGGCTGACCTCGCCGGGGTACGGTGCGGTCGGCGGAAGTCTGCGCTCAACGATGGCCAACGGTGGTGATAATACCGCTGATCCAGCAACACGACCGGTGTCAGAAGTTTTCGACATCACTCGTTTTCATCGCGGTGCAGGGGTACCGGTAATGTTGAGCGTGGCCGGGGTTTGTGCGGTGTTGGCTGTGCAGTTTTCATACACCCGACGATTGACCGTAATGATACTGTTGTTGCTGGCAGGGCAAATATTCATTTGGGTGATGTTCACGCATCAACAGGCACGCTTTTTGGTACCGACGCTTATACCGATATGTGTGCTCATTGGGCTGGGTGCGGAGCGCATCAGTCAATGGTGTCGGATTCGTTGGCGATTTGTGCCCGCAGTGTTGATGGTGATTTTGACACTGACGCTGACATGCAACCAGTGGAACCTGCTGCAAAATCAGACGCGCTGGTTGCGATGGGAAGGCGGACAAGCCCGCGAACCTTTGTACCGCATCATCGATAGTCTGCCGACGCAACCTGATCCGACATTGCTGTTGAACGTCGGATCGATCATCGGCGATCATGTCATCAACTACCTGCCTGCGGGAAGTCGCACATTGATGCTGGCTGATGCTGCGGTGTTGTACATTGATGGGCCCAAGTTTTACAACAGCGCCTTTGATCGTTCACTGTTGGGTGATGCGTTACGTGAAGCTGACGCGAAAAAAATCGGCACGGAGGCGGTGAGTGCCTTTTTGAAACAGGCTGGCTGCACACATGTTTGGGTGCACTGGGCGGAATTAGACCGACTGACCGCCACCTATGGTTACGACCCAGCGGTGACTGTCGATCAGGTACGCCAATTGGCTGGTGATTGGCGTTTGGCAGCGGACTTCGGCTGGGCGAGTTTGTATGTGCTTCCGTGAGTCGCGAGCATAAATAAACGGGACAGGTCCAATATTACGGGTTCAGCCAAATAATTGGACCTGTCCCGTTTTAGTGCCTCACCAATTCACTCGACGCTTCTGTTCGGTTAACATTCATTGATGTCAAGTAGCGCAACATCTTCCGAAAATAATGCGTCCAACCTTCATGACAGAAAAATCCTTGTCGGCATCACCGGCGGCATCGCCTGTTACAAGGTTGCCACGCTGGTCAGCCGACTGGTGCAACGCGGCGCGATGGTGCGTGTCATCATGACCGAGGCAGCCACGCACTTTGTCGCCCCGCTCACTTTTCAATCGCTCTCCGGTCACACCGTGCTCACCGGCATCTGGCAAAGTGACGACCACCCCGACAGTCAGCACATCGGCCTGGCACGCTGGGCGGACCTTTACATTATCGCACCCTGTACCGCCAACACCCTGGCCAAACTCGCTCATGGTTTGTGCGATGACCTGGTTTCATTGACCGCTTGTGCCCTGCCACGTGAACCCAAGGCCACGCCTGTGCTGCTGGCCCCGGCCATGAACTCGGAAATGTGGGCCAACCCTATCACGCAGCGCAACCTCACCATCGTCCGCGAAGTATTGCAATATCAAACCGTCGGCCCGGAAACCGGTTGGCAGGCCTGCCGCACCAGCGGAGCCGGTCGCATGTCCGAACCGGAAGCGATTCTCGCCGCCGTCGATAAAATGCTGCGCTGAACGCTCGCCAACTCACGCCCCTTGACAGACAGCCAACCCGCTCATCCATGTCACAGCAGCTCATGGTTACACTTTGGCCGCATTGCCGCCACTGGCAATTCCCCAGGCGCTGGCGACGGCCAGACCCGCCCACAAAATATCCCAGAACGAAAGCATGTCCATCAGCCGGTCTTGGGTCGAAATGTTACTCAGTATTTTGTCGGCAAAAGCCTTGGCGACTTGTTCTTTTTCCCCGTCACTCATTTTGCCCAGCGCCTCGTCCGTGAATTGGTTTACTTCCAAATCGAGGGCTTGGGTTGCGTTGGCATCAGCGGGGGGCTGCTGCATCTTGGTGCGCAGTGCTTCCGGGAATCGGCCGGCTTCCATCAGATGAAACGTCGCAGCAGCCCGTAACATGTGCGGGTCATTGAGTATCTCTTTGCTGAACTCGGCCGGGGCTGCCCATTGAAACACAAACAGTTTGGCGATCACCAGACTCAATATCGCCAAGCTCGCAGAGGTTGCCCCCAGCTTCACCGACGGCTTTTTCGCGCCCAACACACAGGCAAAACCTACCAGCACCCCAATACCCCAGGCCAACCACCCGATTTCGTAATGTGTGACAATAGTCACCCCCGCCCAGACCGCCGCCCCCGCGATCGCCGCCGCTGCACCGAAGACCAGACCCATGGCCAAGTTGCCGCCCGTTGTTTGAGCCTGTTGCATCAACTCGTCCGCTGACGACTCCAACCCGCCTTTGTTCATTTCCATGATCAATACCCCAGTGAAAAAAGAAAGGAACTCCGTACACACCACACAATAATCTCATTTTCCAGGAGCCAGGCGAAGCCGTCAAGTATCAGCTCATGACCACCAACCAAAAGCCACCTCCCCCCCGTCGAAGACTTTGGCAATGGCCTGGTGTGACAGAGTCGTGCAAACTGTGGGCAGTCGAAATCTGGCCGTGGATTGCGGTGCATCAGAAAAAACAAGCGGACAAGTCAATGTATCTGCGGATGTGCCGTCAGCAACATGCTTCCGAGCATCAGCAGCCGACGTATCTCTGGTTCGGTCAGCGGCACCAAGTCAGCCGTCCTCGGCTGGGGTAATCAAAGCCCCCCGGCGTTTGGCGTGTAGGGTGGGCCGAGGCTTCGAGGCCCGCCGTTTGCGGGA
>CAYRTH010000120.1:2512-9699 GCA_964427135.1 uncultured Phycisphaeraceae bacterium | reverse complement strand
GTCAGAGCAACCGGGCGATCACCGCGTCGGCCACGAACAGGCCGCGCTGCGTCAAATGCAAATGCGTTGGTGTCAGGGCGAGCATGTCCAGTCCCAGCAGGTCGTCAATCACCGCATGGCGCGGGTCAGCGGGTGGTAAATGCTGACTCAACCAACTACGTTTCACCCCCTGGCGCAAGCGCAGCCCCATCATCAACACTTCCCCGATTTGTCGCTCACTGGGTAAATGTTCAACATCCATCACCGCTGGCTGGCCGGTGTGCGCCAGGTATTGGCCCAAATGCGGCACATTCTTCCAACGCCAACCGTTCACATGACTGGCAGCCGCAGGCCCCAAACCAAGCCAATGATCGTTGGCCCAGTAATGCAGATTGTGCTCGCAAGGCCCACCCTTGCCAGCCCAGTTGCTGATTTCGTAATGCTCAAAACCAGCCTGCGCCAAACGGTCGATGACGCGCTGGTACATTTCTTTTTCCAAATCTTCGTCGAGCTTATGCACCTTGCCTTGTTTGAGCTTTTCGAGCATTGCAGTGCCCGGCTCAAAGGTCAGGTTGTAACACGATACATGATCGGGTTGAAGCGAAAGCAGTGCGTCCAAATCAGCATCGAGTTGCGGCAGCGTCTGACCAGGGATGGCGAAAATCAGATCGAGGTTGATGTTGTCAATGCCCGCCTGTCGTGCGTGATCGACGGCCAGGGCCACCGAAGCAGGGTCGTGCCAACGTTCGAGGGTTTTGAGCAGGTCGGGTTGAAATGATTGTGCCCCCATACTGATGCGGTTGACTCCCCCCTGTTTCAATAATCGCATCAGTTCCGGGGTGACTGTTTCGGGGTTGGCTTCGACGGTAAACTCGACCAGGTTGTCCAGCAGCTTCAACTCGTGTAGTCGGGTGAGCAGTTGTTCCCATAACGCAGGTTGCAGGAAGGTGGGCGTCCCTCCGCCGATGAAAAGGGTATGCGGACGTAAAACGACCTGCTGGGAGCGATAAGCCAGTTCCTTGAGTAACGCAGATAAAAATAGACCTTGTCGGTTATTTGCCTCCGGCGAATCGACGATACTGTAAAAGTCACAATAATGGCACTTGTGGAAACAGAAGGGAATGTGCAGGTACAGGGAATGAATTTTGGGGCTGTCGAATAATGCTTGCGACAGTTCCGGGCGCGGGCTAGACTTAGGTAAGTCACCCATCATCGTTAAGGGCCGGTTCATGGATGTTGCACTGGTCATGTCACGTTCGGATGGCACACGACGCACCTTTCCGTTAAGGAAGGACCGCATCGTGGTCGGTCGAACCAGTTCCTGCGATCTGCGGATACCGCTTTCCAGCGTGTCCCGTCAACATTGCGAAATCATCAAAGACGATCAATCGGTGCGTCTGCGCGACATGGGTTCGAGCAACGGCACCTTCTGCAATGATAAGCGCATCCTGGAAGTGGTGCTCGAACCGGGCGACAAAGTCACCGTCGGCACGGTCCTGTTCCAAGTGGTCATCAACGGTGTGCCCAACCTGATGCCCGAACCGGTGGTGCGCAGTGCCACGCCGGTGAGCAAGTCGGGGCGTACCGGTGTGGCGATGAAAACCCCGGTGAACAAAACGGTGGAACGCGAAGACCTGGACGCTGAGCTAGAAGCTGCGATCACCGAAGTCGGGGGCGATGTGACACCGCTGGACAGCGATGACCCGATCGCGGCACTGGAAGCCATGGCCACGTCGGAAATTGACCTGGATGATGATCGTGATGAGGACGGGGATGCCGCCACCGGCAAAGCAAGTGAAATGACCGAACCGCTGGAAGGCGATGACGCTCCCCGCCCTTCACGCAACCCAAGGCCGCAACCTCGGGCTTGATGATTTTTTATCAACACGCCTTGTGCACGCAGCGATGTCAGGGCCGCGACTTATTGCATTTGTCGTTTTTGGGTGCAACAAAAAACCGCGACATGCGCGGTTCTGTTGAATCATTCAATCAACCAGCGATCGACGATCAACCCTGTCCGGTCGTTGATGCATTGCCGTTGCCGTTTTGTGCTTCATTGCTCGCACCCACGGGAGCGGGTGCAGGTCGTTCGATCAATTCAGGCACACCCACCCGCGACCCGCACTGGCGGCAGCGTACGGTTTTACCCCGTGCAGACGATGGAACCGACAGTATCGCCTTGCATTTGAGATTGGGACAAATAATGCGTACCACTTCAGATGCCACTGCCAACCTCCTGAAATTGTGTTCGAACTCCGACCCTGGATCGAACCCATCGCTTTCATCGGCACAAATAACCGGTCACTTCAGTGGGTGATGAATCTTTGTGGTTTACAAAGCGGCGGATGGTATCCGCCGTTTTCCATGATTCACTTCACCAATGCACAAACGCCACGTACCGCCGATACCCTCGGCGGCTTTATTACCCCAGCCGGGGGCGCCCCGGGGGCTGGGCTATACATCGTCAGCCGTGCTAAACTTGAATCTATGAAACGCGTCTCCCTCAGCGATCAGATCATCACTCAGCACCAGGCGAGCGATTTCGTGCGTCGTCGCAAACCCCCCTGGCTGCGCGCCAAACTGCCCGGCGGCCCCGGCTACAACCAGCTTCGCTCCATCATCGATCAACATCGGCTGCACACCGTCTGCGAATCCGCCCTTTGCCCCAACATGGGCGAATGCTGGAACCGTGGCACTGCAACCGTCATGATTCTCGGCGATGTATGCACTCGTTCCTGCGGTTTTTGTCACATCGCCACCGGGCGGCCCGAATCGCTGGACACCGATGAACCTCGTCGCGTTGGTGAAGCAGTTGCCCTGATGAACCTCAAACATGTCGTGCTCACCAGTGTCAACCGTGATGAACTGCCCGACGGCGGAGCAGGTATATGGGCGCAAACCATTCATCAGATACGAGAGCAAAGCCCCGGTACAGCCGTCGAAGTGCTGATCCCCGATTTTTGTGGTGATTGGCAGGCGTTGCAACTGGTGTTGGACCAACGGCCGGAGGTACTCAATCACAATCTGGAAACCGTGCCACGTTTGTACTCGGTCGTGCGCCCGCAGGCCAAGTACACCCGTTCCCTCGAATTGTTGCAGCGCAGCAAAGCACAGGGCCTAACCACCAAAACCGGCATCATGGTCGGCATCGGCGAAACCGACGACGAAGTCATCGCCCTGATGCACGATGTCGTCCAGTTGACGCAGACCGACCGTGGTTGCTGCGACATACTCACCATCGGTCAATACCTTCAACCCACACCGCAGCACCTGCCCGTGACCCGATTCGTGACCCCCGATCAGTTTGCTGCATATAAGCAACAGGGTGAAGCGATGGGGTTGCGTCATGTCGAATCCGGCCCACTGGTGCGTTCGAGTTATCACGCGGACGAAGCGGCACAAAAAGTGGAAGCGTAATTGACAATTGGGTGATTTGGCGATCTGGTGATTTGGCGATGTGCTGGTGGATGCCATGATTTTTCAATCTTTCACGCCTGAACTTCACGTTCGCGTGAAGTTCAGGATGGTTTGTCAATCAATAGCATGTCATTCACGCCTGAACTTGCCGTGCCTCGGCAAGTTCAGGATTCTTTTTTTTGGTCGCCAAATGATTGCTTTTTTTCAACCAAACAATCCTGATCTTGATTGCAGACAATCAAGATCAGGCGTGGGTGATGCCATCGGCGGCTTTGTTAACCCAGCCAGGGGCGCCCCCGGAGTTGGGCTACACACTCAACTGTACTCAGTATTCAGCCGATACTCAGCGATGTGAGACCTTCGATCAATCACCGCTGGGTGAATCGTCGTCAGCGCTCTCATGCTCAGGGCGTGGCGATTCTGCTGGTCATCATCGCCGTGGCCATGGCCACCATTTTGAGCGTCACTTTTCTGGCAGCACAAAGCACCTCGCTGGGCATTGCCCAAAACATTCGGCGTCACCCCCAGGCCCAGCAAATCGCCGAGTCGGGCCTGGCCACGATCGTCAAACAAATTGAAAAAGATACGCAATGGCGCAAACGTTTCACCCACGGCTTATGGGTGAATAATCAATCCCTGCACGGGGGCACACTCACCATCCACGGCCTGGACCCGGTCGATAGCGATCTGGCCGACAGCGCCATCGACGATCTGAAACTGCGCGTCATCGGCACATATCAGGGCGTCACCCATGAACTCAATGCGCTGTTGAAATTCGAATCACTCGCTGGCGGATCGGCGCAGGGCGTCGTCACCAGTGGCAAAATCACCCTCACCGGTTCGTCCGTGATCGACAGCTACGACTCGTCCAAAGGCGCCTACGGCGGAAGCAACGTCGGCAGTAATGCAACGATCGTCACCACCAGCACCTCCCCCAATACCATCAGCTTCGATTGGTCCACCTATTTGAAAGGCAATGCGGTGGTCGGGGTTGGCGGCAATCCCAATAACGTGATCAAGCAATCACAAAAGGACTGGGGAACCAATCAATACCTGAACATCACCGGCACCCAAACTGCCCTGACCTCGGCGATCACTTGGCCCGCTGTCGCGGCGATTCCGGCGGGGCTTCCCGCCAACGAAGGCAGTAAAACCTACGCCTCCTGGCCGCAGCACCACACCATCAGCAGCAATCGTCATTTCGATAAAATGGAACTCAACGGAAACACCCGTGTGACCATCAGCGGCAACGTATCGATTCGCGTGAATAAAAAATTCATCGTCACCGGAGACGCCTGGCTGGTCCTCGCACCCGGCGCCAAGCTGACCCTGTATGTAGGCGAAAGCATCAACATCAATGGTGCTTCCAAAGTCAATGCCGACAACAGTGACCCTTCACGTCTGGTGATCTACGGGCGTGGTACGGGCTATGAACATGTCATGACCGGCAATGTCCGGGTTCATGCGATTGTGGATTCGCCTACCTCCAAACTCAAGGTCGAGGGCAGTTCCGAATTGTTTGGCGCCTATATGGGCACGGAATTACTGGTCAGCGGCAACTCAAGGGTGCACCTGGACACCAACCCAGCCATTGCCACAGCCAACCCGCGCTTACCCACCGGTTCCGGGGGCGGGGGTGGGGGGGGTGGCGGTTCCGGCGGATCGAAATTAGTACAGACCCAGTGGCTGGAATTGCCCTGAATCTGACAACTTATCATCGCTGTTGGTTTTGACCCGTACAGCCATCGAAGCGACAATGACCCTTCCATGGCTTACGAACGTGACAACATCGCCCGGCTCACGGCTTACGTCCCCGGTGAACAACCGCAAGTCGGCAAGTGGATCAAACTCAACACCAACGAAAACCCCTACCCCCCCGCCCCGACTGTCAAGCGCGCCATTGCCGCTGTTTCAGCCGACCAGTTGCGCCGTTACCCCCCGCCCAATGCCGATGCCTTTTGTCAGACCGCTGCCAAGTTGCATCAGGTCAACCCCGATCAAATCATTGCCACCAACGGCGGCGACGAACTGCTGCGCCTGGTGGTCAGCGTGTTCGCCCGGCCCAATCTGGCCATACACCCTTCACAACGCGAATCACCCACCGAGTCAGGCCCCGGCGGCATCGCCATCGCCGAGCCGAGCTACTCGCTTTACCCCGTGCTTGCGGACATCCATGAATCATCGGTCTGTCGCATACCCTTGAACGATGATTGGTCGTTGCCTGATGATTTTGCGGACAAGGCTGCCGTGGCCGGTTGTAAATTGGCATTGATCGTCAACCCTCATGCACCATCGGGCCATGTTGAGCCGTTGGACCGTTTACATGACCTGGCGCAAGCCCTGGCCAAGGTCGGGTGTGTGCTGCTGATGGATGAAGCGTATGTGAACTTTGCCGGGCAGGATTGTCTGCCTTTGGTGCGACAGGGCAGCAAGCTCGACAATGTGATTTTGCTGCGCTCCCTGAGCAAGGGCTACTCACTGGCCGGACTGCGTTTTGGCTATGGCATCGGTCCCCCGGACCTGATCGCATCCCTCAACAAGGCCAAGGACAGTTACCCGACGGACATCCTCGCGCAGGCTGCGGCCAAGGCAGCACTGGAATCGCAACCCTACGCCAAAAGCACCTGGCGCAAGGTGATCAGCGAGCGACAGCGGGTGATGCGGGAGTTGCTGAAACGCGGGTGGTCGATGCCCCCAAGCGGGTCGAATTTCATACTGGCGATGCCGCCGATGAAGGGGCCTGATGCGCGATCGATTTATCACGCCTTGAAGGACCGGGCGATTTTCGTGCGATATTTTGATCAGAACCAGCTGCGCGACAAACTGCGCATCACCATCGGCACCCCTGCCCAAAACAACCGTTTGTTGCGGGCATTGGCCGATATTTGTCAATGACCAAGTGACTACATGGAAACCATCATGCGTACCGCCACGATCAGCCGTCAGACCAAGGAAACCAAAATCGAGCTGTCGCTTTGCCTGGATGCCCCGGGCAACGCCAGCTACGCCAACCAGACCGGCGTCGGCTTCTTCGATCACATGCTCGATCACCTGGGGCGTCACGGGAAACTCGGCCTGAAAGTCACCGCCCAGGGCGACCTGCACATCGACGACCACCACACTGTCGAAGATGTGGGCATTGTGCTGGGGCAGGCCTTGGAAAAAGCCCTGGGCGATAAAAAAGGCATCGCACGCTACGGGTTTGCCTCGGTGCCGATGGATGAGGCACTGGCGCGGGTGTCGATCGATTTATCGGGACGACCAGCTTTGGTGTTTTCCGCCAATGCTGCGGGGTTTGCCTCGGCCAGTGCGAAAATCGGTGACTTTGACACGCAACTGGTGCGTGAGTTTTTGAACGCTCTGGTCAACCATGGGCGATTCAACTGCCACGTCGAAGTGCCCCACGGGGAAAACTACCATCACATCGCCGAGGCTATTTTCAAAGCCCTGGCCATGGCGCTGCGTCAGGCTGTGACCGTCATCGGCGATGAAATACCATCGACCAAGGGGTCGCTGTAAGGAAGTGGTCAAGTGGACGTGTGAAGGGAAGTTTCATCACGCCTGATCTTCATAAGCGTGCGGATCACACACGCTTATGAAGATCAGGATGGTATTTGGTAACAGTGATATAAGTCGGTTGTACATGGCTTGATTTGTCCCCCGGTCAATGACCGGGGGCTAAAGCTGTTTGCGTCATTCTTTGGACGTTGGTCATGCATGATCGGTCCCCTCTCCCTCCGGGAGAGGGTTAGGGTGAGGGCGTGTCTTATGTTTGGATTACGATTAATTTA
>CAYRTH010000120.1:0-2502 GCA_964427135.1 uncultured Phycisphaeraceae bacterium | reverse complement strand
CGGCCACCCTCTCCCGGAGGGAGAGGGGATTGTTCAGAAGGCTCAATACCTATGATCGCTGCATTCACACGACATCGCACTCCCCTACTCTGGCTGCTATTCATCAGCCTGGCAATGCTGGTTTACTATCCATCGCTTTGGGGCGGGTTTGTTTACGATGACCTCCCTGCGGTGCAGGATAACCAGTCCATCCGCAGTCTCTGGCCGTTGTGGGACACGCTCTGGGCGGAAAAGGAAAACCCCCTGGCCGGGCGGCCGATCCCCAACCTGACCATGGCCCTGCACTACGCAGCCCACGGCCTTGATACCTTCGGCTACCATCTGGTCAACGTACTGATTCATATCGTCTGCGCCATGTTGCTCTATGCGATCATTCGTAGAACACTATTACATTACCATCCACTAACCGGTCGCCCCTGGCTGACCCAATACCAAAGTACGTTGACTTCAACCGATCAATCTACCAACCAGACCACCGCCACCCTACTATCCTCCCTCATCGCCCTGATATGGCTGATCCATCCGGTCAACAGCGAAACCGTAGCCTACATCACCCAGCGTACCGAACTCTGCGTCACCCTGTTTTTATTTCTGACCCTCTATTGTGTCATTCGCGCAGCACAATCAACCCACGCACACCGTTGGCAGACCCTGGCGGTGATATGTTGCGCCCTGGGGATGCTCAGCAAGGAAGTGATGGTCGGTGCCCCGCTGTTGGTCTTGTTTTACGAGCGTTGTTTTCTGCGCACCAGTTGGAAACAGACGCTGCGCAGCAGTTGGCCGATGTACCTGGGATTGGCGGCCACCTGGCTGATTCTCGCCGCCATTGTTTACAGTGGGCCTCGCTCTTTTACCGTGGGTTTTAACCGCGGGATCACGGTCTGGGACTATATGAAGGCACAGGCCCTGTCGCTGGCCTGGTACCTTTGGCTGTGCCTCTGGCCCGAGGGTTTGCGATTGACCTACTGGTGGGGGGTTGCTCCGCCTTGGTATCAAGCCGCCCCTGCTGGTCTATTGATATTACTACTATTAGGGCTTTCTCTGTTCGGGTTGATCCGCGGCCGACCTTATGGGTTTCTGGGTATCTGGTGTTTTGTATTGCTGGGGCCTTCTTCCAGTTTTGTTCCCATTGTCACCGAAATCACCGCCGATCGGCGAATCTATCAACCCTCGGCTGCGATCATCGCATTGCTCATCCTCGGCGGATACAAAGTATTCAACACCTGCCGGCCAACCCTGCCCCCATGGGCTGGCCAACAATTCGCCTTGGTATTCATGGCTGGTATCACCTTGGCGCTTTGCATCGGTACCTGGCAGCGGGCAGTGCTGTTCGGCGATCCGATCCGGCTTTGGTACGACAACATACGTCTGGAACCGACCAATCCCTTTGCTCACAACAACCTTGCCTCCGCACTGACCCAGCGCGGACAATTTGTCGCATCCGCCTGGCACTTCATGGAAACCCTGCACCATCGCCCCATGCACACCGCCTACTCCGGCCTGGCGATTTGTTTATCCAACGCGGGCATGAAGGAACAAGCCGAAATCGCCCTGCAATATTCATTACGTCTCAAACCCAATTACGCCACCGCCTGGAACCGCTGGGGCATGTTACTCCTGGAACGAGAGCTACCTGACAAGGCATTGGTCAAGTTCCTAAAAGCCATCGAATACGAACCGTTCCGCGCCGCCTATCAAAGCAATCTCGGATTAGCCTACTTTCAATTGGAACGCTATCACGATGCCATTGATCCACTTACCAACGCATTGCGCTATGAATCCGACCAGGCCCATCTGCATGCCATGCTGGGCATGAGTCATCGCCGATTAAACCAACTCGACCTGGCGAAAATTCACCTGCAACGCACCGTCGAACTCGATCCGACGGATGAACTGGCGTTTGTCGAATTGGGCTTGACGCTGGCTGCAATGGGTGACCTGCGCGGGGCGGTACAAAGCTACGAAAAGTCATTGGCGATCAAGGATGATGATATCGAAGCCCGATATAACCTCGCAGCCGGGCTGCTCTTGTTACATGAACCCGCCCGTGCCGCGGTGCAGTTTCGTGAGGGTTTGAAGCGTGATGACAAACACCTGCCCAGTCATGTGGGTTTGGCCAAGGCGTTGGGTGAGCAGGGTGATGCCGCTGGTGCTGAAAAATCATTGCGCGATGCACTGACACTTGCACCGACGCATCATGAAGCCCTGCGTTTACTGGGCGATTTACTGGCTGCCACCGATCGCCTGTCTGACGCGGTTTCCGTGTACCAACAATTGGTAACCCATCACCCCGGCAGTGCCATCGGTTACAACAGTCTGGGCGTCGCCCTGGCACAAACCAATCGTTTGATTGAAGCGGTGAAAATGTTTGAACAGGCGGCAAAACGCGAGCCGACCAACCCTGATTATGCCAATAACCTTCAGCGGGCAAAGTCGATGCTCAAACCGCCTTCCAACCTGGCCCCCGGTCAATGACCGGGGGCTAAATGAAACTGATACTCT
>CAYRTH010000119.1:0-9734 GCA_964427135.1 uncultured Phycisphaeraceae bacterium | reverse complement strand
CGGCCACCCTCTCCCGGAGGGAGAGGGGGTCAGAAAATTACGCGAATTGCTCTAGTTGTTTATACAACAAACCATTCATGTTCAATATATCAACAATGCAATTTGAGTCTTCGACTCATTGACAGGCCAGACGCCTGCCCCACCCAAATTTTCTGTCACAATCACGACAATCCATCACCGCAAGCGTCCGCAAAAATCGATGATCTGCGGGTCCAGTTCAGGCCAGAGTCGGCGGGCCAGACTCAAGTGCGTCGCCCCGCGCACCTCGATGAGCCGACATGAATGTTGACGCATCGCCCCGGCCAGCACCTTGCTGTGTACATCGCCCGGAAGGTTGCGGTCACGATCACCAACAGCCATGAGCACCGGCACCCGCAAACGTTCAATCGCCCTGATCGTCGAGGCTTCATCCAACACAAACCCCGCTTCACGACTGGCATATTCAAACCCAGCCAGTACTTCATCAGGTTTGAGCCAGGGGGCCAGCATTCGGCGAAATGAGTTGATCGCTTCAATGCCGCTGACAAACGGTGCCAGTGCCACCACCCCGGCCACGCGCGGGTCGCTGCCAGCGTGTTGCAGCATCACCGATGCCCCCAGGCTGAAACCCATCGTGATCACTCGATCAGGCACCAGGTGCAGTTCACGGGCACGGTCGATCACAGCCGTCACATCGTGTCGTTCACGTACACCAAAGGTGACGTATTTTCCGCCGGATGCACCATGGGCACGCTGATCAAACAAAATGACATCGTGGCCGGCCTGGCATAATTCCCAGACGCGGAACAAGTGAAATTCCTTGGTCTCGCAGTACCCGTGCGTGAAGACCACCGGCAGACGTGCAGATTGTGTTGATCGACCGGGCAGGTAAAGCGCTGATATTTTCAAACCGTCAATCGTGCGTACTTCAAAGGATTCAGCCCCATGCCAGCGTGCGAGGGTTCTCCGGCTGATGGTCCAGGTGCGCATGATGCTCACCCGCGACACCTTGAGCGTCCAGCGGGCGGCTTCGATGAAAAACCATGAAGTGCGGGCATCCGCAGTCATATGGGAAGCATATACCACCTGATGGTCAAGGGGGCAGAAGAAATGACGCCGTGCCCTTCAGGGCCGGGTGTTCAAAATTGATCCGGGGCTAAAGCCCTCGGCGTCAACTGTTGTTGTTGGCGTGGTTGTGATTCTCATTCAGCGATCAGCAAACCCACCCAGGCAAGTTGCAGCGCATCGACACGCACCTGTTGCGCGATTTCATGAACCTGCTGCGTGACGCCGCTGGGAAGTACCAGGCGATAGCGCAAATCAATGCGCATGACGGATTCCGTATGCACCGCGTCCATTAAATCACGCACCAGTTCACGATCATCCGGGTGCACCAGGGAAAGGTAGTCCCACAAGCCATCGCCCGCCGAGGTGGACAGCAGCGCGGATAAGGGATGATCACTGCTGGAGTACCAGCGCCGCTTTTGCATCGGCGACCAGTAATAGAGCACCGCGGGGTTCAGCATCGCTTCACTGTGGGCTGACGACAAGGTTGCAGTCGATTCGAGCGCCGCCTGACTGAATGTCAATAGATCACTGACCGGCGGAGCGGTGCTGATGCCCGGATGCGATGGGACCAGACCGGCTTCGATGGCGATACGCGCCAGTTCAACACGATTGCGCGCGCCGAGTTTGCGGCCGATCGACAGACGATGACTTTGGATGGTCTTTTCGCTGCGGTAAAGGACCTTGGAAATTTCACTAACGGACAATCCCTCGGCTATCAGTCGAAGGACTTCGCGTTCACGGTGTGTCAAGGCGGAAAGATCAGCCTTGGATTTGGACTTGTGTGACTCGGTCATAACCCCCCTCGTCCGACCCGGAACAGTGGTGCCTTCCATGACACAATAATTTTGACAACATTGCTCATCGGGGAGATCGACTCGTGGTCGTTCGTCAGGGAACAAACCAGTACCTTAGGTAATAGTTGGTATGTGTACATCTTCGCTTGTGTAAAGGGTTTGTCATCAGCCGAACACCTGAATCTTTTGAGTGAATCACACAATCAGGTCCATGACTAGTTTGTTGCGTAATCATCACACAAATACGCAAGAAAACCATAAGCGCAGAATAAGTCCTGGTAACGAACAGGCGCACCGAATGGAAGTGATTCAAAAAGCCTGTGTAGAAGGGGGGATCAGTCGTAGCGGAACACACCTTTGCGCCAGGCATAGGCAAAGGCAATCACCGAAGTGAGGATAAAGAACAACATGCGGAACAAAAACAAGGGTCCAAGTTCCGAGCCTTGTGACAAACTGGGAAAGACGCTGGCCCAGGGATAAAGAAACACGATTTCAACATCGAACACCAGAAACGTCATCGCCACGATGTAGAACCGCACATTGAAACGTCGCTGAGCGTTGCCGAAGGGGTTCATGCCCGATTCGTAGGTCATTTCCTTAACCGGGCCGGTGCGTCGGCTGTGAGTGACTCGACCGATCACCTGGGTCAAAATCAGGTTGGCAGCACCAAACACCACCGCCATGACAAACAGCATTCCCAACGGCAGGTAGTGCGAAAATTCCATTTGCGCCAGCATCATCGTCATCGTCTCCATTGGCGATCAGTGTAGCAGCACCTCGTACACGCGACCACTTGGGATGAATCAATTCTCGGCATTGCCGCCGAAGGAAACGCGCGGTTGTTTAGGCCAAGCCGATGGTGACACCAGAGCAATCCGCATGATTGTTGGGTGAATGGTCTGCTTTCATCAAACCCCTGGCGATTGTGGTCAAAGCACCGTCACAGCCAGCCCTTTTTGATCAAACTCAAAATCGAAAAAACGTGCCAGTGAATTGGGCGGGTTTTGTAAAAGCAGACGACGAACCTGCGCGGTGGCATCAGCGTCACGGGTGATCATGAAAATAAAGCCGCCGCCGCCAGCTCCGGGCAAAACGTAGCCGCTTAAATATTTTTTCACGCGCCGGAGTACGGCTTGAATGGGGGCGTTGGTCGTGCCGGGGTCCAGTCGGCACTTCAAGTCAAAATAGTGCGTGATGCCCTGCGCGAAAGCCTCGACATCCCCCCGGTCCAGGTCGTGCTTCATCTGCTCAGCCCGACTTTTGAGTTCATCAATCACGCGCATCGCCTGAGGGTCACGAGCTAAAAAACGACCGACCACGCGCTGCAGGATGTTGCGAGCCATGCGCTTCTGACCGGTGTAGTAGAGCAACATGCGGGTTCGCGCATGGTTTGTCAGTTGAAAGCCGGTCCAGTGAATGGCGGGCAATTGATCCGCACCGGGCTGGGTACGAATGATTTTGATGCCCGGAGCGATGCCGCCGACCTGGTCCTGCCACCCGCCGCCGGTGGTCATCATCTGTTCGAGCAGACTGGCGCGTGCGATCAGTTGATCCTGCGTGACGTTTTCGCCCACCACACGACCCAGACACGCCAGTATCGCGGCACCGAGAATCGAACTGGTACCCAAACCCGAGCCTTTGGGCACGGCTGAAAAAAAGGTGATATCAAGCCCGCCGCCGAGCTTGTCCAGCCAGGGTTGCAAAGGCTGTTGATCATGCTGCGGACATACCCCGGCCAGCACCAGCGCCGCCTTGGGTAAAGCAGCCCATTGCGAAGGGTCGGTGTAATCGAGCACATCCGCGGTTTGATTCAAGGTCACCCGTGTGCCCAGATCGATGCTGCTCAGGGTGATGCGTTTTTCTTCCGTCAGTTTGGCGATCACCTGTACCGGGTACTGGCCATTCAAACTGATGGCCCCGTTAACCACTGTGCCTCCGACCGCGGCGCAAATGGGGGGAGTGTCGGACCAACCGCCTGCAAAATCAAGGCGGACCGGAGTCGTGGCCCATACCACCTGATCATGCAGCACCGCTGCCTGTCGAGGTTCGCTGGGTAAATCAATCTGACGCATCACCGAGCGTGCCACGGCTTGATAGGCAGCCTGTTGCAGGTTGCCTCGAAGCAAAGTCGGGGATGACTTTTGCAAAGCCGGGTACTTTTGACTGATCGCGTCCGCCAACCAGTAAAGCCGGGCTTCGTGCAAGGGCGAAACATCATCACTCAATGCCTGATGCAACTGCGAAAAGGTGGTGCGTGCATCGGTGATGTTGTGCAGTGATTGCAAAATTGACTCAGCGGACAAATCATGATGCTTTTGCAGACGCTGGGGCAGTGAACCCACTTCCCACAAACGTACCAGTTCACGACGATGTTCCAGCAAACGATCGTGATTGACTTGTTGCAATACTTCCATCATGTGAATACGTCGGCTCCGCTGCCAACCGGTCGTGGGTTGACGGGTTTTCAAGCCGCACAGCCAGAAGGTATCGCGCAGCACATCAGGTAATGAACCAACCCGCCACAGCCGGGCGTTCCACAAAGTACGTGGTGATGGGTCATCGCCCCAAATCGTTGCTGGTTTGAGTTTGCAATCATCAAGCCACTGACGCATCGGTTGATTGCCGAAGGTGCCACCCTTTTCGACACTGGTTTTGAAGTCATCGTCCAGCCCATGCACGATGAAGGTCCAATCCGCCTTGCCGATGGGCAGACAGACCAGCCCCCAACCCGGCGGCAATGGTGGTATTGCCCCAGCCGCGGCGGGCCAACCCACCACGATATTCGGCCCGGTGAGCGCCACTTTTCCCTGACAATGTACCGCTTCGATCAGCACCCCCGAACCGATGCGCAATTCACCGCCGGGTATTACGCTGTTATAAACAAACCCGCCTTCGATCGAAGCGCGATCCCCCAGCACACTGCGACAGCCATTTTGAAAGCGATATTCACGGGCGGTGCGATTGAGGGCTGCGACGTTGCCGATCATTTCACGGTTGCTGCCGATGTGAAAAAATTCGCAGTAAGGCAGCACATTCACGGTAAAGCGCAGACCATGCAAACCTTGATACAAATGAGTTAGTCGCGCGGTTTGGGCTTTGTCAGTCACGCTTGGCGAAGTGCTGCGCGGTCCGACCTGTGCCAGGTAACTTTTCAAATCGCGCTTTTTGGGCAGGGCGATGAGTACCTGTTCATATAAATCAATCGATTGTGCCTTGCCTGCAAGCACATCTTTCAAAATGCCCGGGGCAACGGTGAGTTTGCCGCGTTGCAGTTGCAGGCCGACGACTTTGAGCATGCGTTCGACCGTCAGCGGATCAAAACTGAGCAGCCCCGTATCGACCAGCACCCGACCCACGGCATCGACAGCCCCATGTTGAGCGGCAACCTGTGGTGAAGGTTTTTGCAGAAAGTCGGTGATGTTGCCCTGGGAATCGCAGACATACACCCCATGTTTGCTGCCGCGTTCGACCGGGCCGGGGTACGCCACGCCGACGACACCTGGTTGTGAAAAGCCGGCATCATCGGGGTCAAAGGTGAGCAGGGCATCGCCGGAAGCGACGAGCACCTGGCCTTGAGGCGGGCTGGGTAATCGGCGCAGTTGTTCGAACATCAAGTCAAACAAAGTCGCCGGCTGACCGGTCGGGGTGGTGCAGGGCAGGGGGGTGAAAATTTTGCCTTGAGCTGCATAGCCACACAAGCGCCGACTGTCACCGCCGGAGTGAATGATCAGCAGACGTACATCGGTGAACAGTTGATGCAAACTATTGGTATTAGGCCGGTCTTTCAATAATGCCTGCGCGATTTCGTGCAACACGACAAAGGTCGAGCCGCCAGAACCGACACGTTTGCCCCCCGGGTCGGCTACCACGCGCCATTGCCAGCCATCGGGTATCAGCCCTTGTTCTTGTCGTTCCTGTAATTGAGCGCGGTAGCCAGCAGCCTGCGCCGGGTTGGCCGCGGTGAGTATGAGCCGGCGATGGGTGGACATGATGAGCTCCGTGATAATGAAACTGTGTCATTGATGGTAACGACTGTCACGTATATCGGATGAATGCCATGATAAAAAAACCCAGGCATCACTTTGGGCGATGCCTGGGCACTGATTGCAGTATTTAGTTGTTAAGTAAAAGGGTCGTGATCAACGGATCATCGTCACTAAGTCAACCGATTACTTACCCAGCGCTGCCTGGGCTGCGGCCAGTCGGGCGATCGGCACGCGGAACGGTGAGCAACTGACATAATCAAGCCCGATGTGGTGGCAGAATCGGACGGATGCCGGATCGCCGCCGTGTTCACCGCAAATGCCGCACTTGAGGTCCGCCTTGACGCTGCGACCCTTGGTGACGCCGATTTTCATCAGCTGACCCACGCCCGTTTCGTCGATCGAAGCAAAGGGGTTCTGCTTGATGATTTCAGAGTTCTGATACGACGGCAGGAAGCTGCCCGAGTCGTCTCGGCTCATACCCAGCGTGCACTGCGTCAGGTCGTTGGTGCCGAAGCTGAAGAACTCCGCCGTGTTGGCGATTTCGTCAGCCGTGAGCGCACCACGGGGCACTTCGATCATCGTGCCGACGGTGTACTTGATCTTCTGACCGGTTTCCGCCATGACCGCCTTGGCTTGCTGGTGCACGATTTCAACTTGCAGGTCCAGTTCCTTTTTGAAGCCGACCAGCGGGATCATCACTTCAGGCTTGACCTTGACACCCGATTTTTGCACCGCTGCCGCCGCCTGGAAAATGGCGCGGGCCTGCATGGCGGTGATTTCGGGGAACTTGATCCCCAAGCGGCAGCCACGGAAACCCAGCATGGGGTTGAACTCATGCAACTCATGCACACGAGTGGCGACCTTTTCAACACTGATGCCCAGTTGGTCGGCCACTTCCTGCTGACCACGCGGGTTGTCCGAGTGCGGCAGGAATTCATGCAACGGCGGATCGAGCAGGCGGATGCAGGCCGGGCGACCTTCCAAAGCCTTGAAAATACCTTCGAAGTCGCTCTGCTGATGCGGCAGCAACTTGGCCAGGGCTTTTTCACGGGCTTCCAGGCTGTCGGCCAGAATCATCTGACGCACCGCGATGATGCGGTCGCCTTCGAAGAACATGTGTTCGGTTCGGCACAGGCCGATGCCTTCTGCGCCAAACGCGATGGCGTTGGTCACCTGTTCGGGTTGGTCAGCATTGGTGCGAATGCCCAGCTTGCGGAACTTGTCTGCCAGTTTCATGATGAAGGCGTAGTACTGATACACCTTGCTGTCGGCGGGCTTCATCGTCTTGCCGACGAGCACCTGTTTCAATTCGCTGTCGGCGGTGGCGATGGCGCCTTCGAACACTTCACCGGTCGAACCGTTGATGCTGATGAAGTCGCCTTCCTTGAGGGTCAGGTTCTTGCAGGTCAGCAGCCCGGTCTTGTAATCAATGTGAACATCACCCGCACCGGCCACGCACACCTTGCCCATTTGCCGGGCGACCAGGGCCGCGTGACTGGACACACCACCACGAGCCGTCAGAATGCCCTCGGCTGCGATCATGCCGCGCAGGTCTTCCGGGCTGGTTTCCACACGCGCCAGAATCACCTTTTCACCCTTACCCGCCCATTCCTCCGCCTTGCTGGCCGACAACACCAGCTTGCCCGACGCCGCACCGGGGCCGGCCGCCAGACCTGTGGCCATGAGTTTGCCCTCCTTCTTGGCCTGGGCGTATGCCTTGATGTCGAAAATCGGCTGAAGCAGTTGGTTGAGCGCTTCGGGGTCACCGCTCTTGACAGCGTGTTCGGGTTTCATCAAACCCTGTTTCACCATGTCATGCGCGATTTTCACGTACGCCAGCGCGGTGCGCTTGCCGTTACGTGTTTGCAGCATGTACAGCTTTTTCTTTTCGATGGTGAATTCAAAGTCCTGCACATCGCCGAAGTTCTTTTCGAGAATTTGGCGAACCTTCACCAGTTCCTTGTAAGCCGGGCCGATCTGCGGGTCCCTGGCCATGTCACCCACGGGCAGGGGGGTACGCACGCCGGCGACCACATCTTCGCCCTGTGCGTTGACCAGGTATTCGCCCCAGAACACGTTTTCGCCGGTGGCCGGGTCACGGGTGAAGGCCACGCCGGTGGCGCTGTCATCACCCATGTTGCCAAACACCATTGCCTGCACGTTCACCGCGGTTCCCCATTCATCGGGGATTCGATATTTCTGACGGTACACAATGGCGCGATCGTTCATCCACGAGCCGAACACCGCAGCTACTGCGCCTTTGAGTTGATCCATCGGGTTGACCGGGAACGCCTTGCCGGTGCGTTCCTTGATCAAAACTTGGAAGCGTTTGACCAGTTCCTTGAGGTCGGCTTCGTTGAGGTCGGTGTCCTGCGTGACGCCGCGTTCCTTTTTGAGGTGGTCCATCACTTCATCGAAGGGTTCATGTTCGTTTTCGTGGCGCTTTTGCACGCCCATGACCACGTCGCCGTACATCTGCACAAATCGGCGGTAGCAGTCCCAGGCGAAGCGCGGGTTGCCGGTGGCGGAGCTGACAGCTTCGACAGCCGTGTCATTCATGCCCAGGTTGAGGATGGTGTCCATCATGCCGGGCATCGAGTCGCGGGCACCGGAACGCACCGACACGAGCAGCGGGTTTTTGGGGTCGCCAAATTTTTTGCCGGTTTCTTTTTCCAACCAGGCCACGGCTGCGGGCACGTCTTTGCTGAAAAGAGTTTCAGGATACTTTCGGCCGTTGGCGTAGTAGTAGGTGCAGACTTCGGTGGTGATGGTGAAGCCCGCAGGCACGGGCAGACCAATTTTGGTCATCGCCGCGAGGTTGGCGCCTTTGCCACCTAGTAGCGGCTTCATGGTGCCGTCACCGTCGCACTTGGACTTTCCGAAAAAGTAGCAGGCCTTTTTCAGCGCCGACTTGGGGGCGGGTTTGGGAGATGGTTTCTTTTTCTTCACTGCGGCTTTGGCCATGACGAGGGTTCCTTGTCGGCCTGGGTTGCAGGCCTTGGGTTAAAGAATGTAAGAGGGAGTGGGAATTGTAATGAAACTGCGGCGCCCGTCAAAATGGGGCGATGATTGAAGAAGTGGTCAAGTGTCCGAACCAAGCCAAGTACGAGGCCGACAGGCCGAGGGCTTGGGTATTTGCTTCAAACCCTCAAACCGCCGTTCCATGATTTGGGGTAAAATTATATCGGTGCACCATGAATTACCACGGCATCGAATTTCCCCGTGAACCCATCGCTGAGTTCTGCAGGCGGCACCATATCCGTAAACTTTCACTTTTCGGATCGATTCTGCGTGATGATTTTCAACCCCAGAGCGATATCGATGTGTTGGTGGAGTTTGCACCCGGGGCACGCACCGGCCTGGCGTTCATCCGCATGGAAGATGAACTTTCCGATCTGCTGGGTAGAAAAGTCGATCTGAACACGACCGGGTCACTAAGCAAACATTTTCGTGAACAGGTGCTGCATCAGGCGGAGGCACTGTATGACGCTGCGTGACGATACGGTGCGCCTGCGGGATATGCTGGAGTATTCCGTTATCGCCGTGAACCTGGCCAATGGGCGAAAACCCGGCGATCTTGATTCGGACATCATGCTGCGTTTGGCGCTGATCAAAGCTGTTGAAGTGATCGGTGAATCAGCCCATCAGTTGTCACAATTTACACGTGATCAAAATCCTTCGATTCCCTGGCATGAACTTATTGGAACACGCCATCGACTTGTGCATGGTTATCACCAAATTGATTACGACATTCTTTGGGACATTGTCACCCTCGATTTGCCGCCTTTGACCAAGCAGTTGCAGACGATTCTCGAAAATTACTGAGTGTTTGTTTTCGATGAAGCATGATGATGTGGCACCGCCGCCCTCGGTGGTGGGCTTGTTCAAAGTGATTCACCCAGCCGGG
>CAYRTH010000118.1:0-9878 GCA_964427135.1 uncultured Phycisphaeraceae bacterium | reverse complement strand
GCCACTTGGCCACTTGGCCACTTGGCCACTTGGCCACTTGGCCACTTGGCCACTTTCTTCCCGCACTTGACCCCCATGCGCATCACAATCACAATGGCGATTTGTGTCGCTTGCGGCATGCGGGTGATCGTCATGCCGACTTGCCTGACAGGGAAACTACATCATGACCATATATTCACGCCCGTGCTGGTTGCGTTGTGTCGGTTTATGGACGGGGCTGACGGGGTTGTTTGGGGCAACCCTGTTGATGTCCGGTTGTGAGAGCAACCAACCCGTTGCGACCACCCCGGTCACGCCGCCGTCGGTGGTCACCGGGCCGCCCGTTTTTCACGGCACCATCGGCTCACTCACCCGCGTGCAGGGCACTGAACCCCAGGTGGTTTCCGGCTTCGGTTTTGTCGTCGGACTCAATGGCACGGGTTCAAGCGAAGTGCCCGCGTACCTGCGTTCATGGTTGACCAGCACACTGCGTCGTCAGGGCGTGGGTGATCCGCAGCGGGGTTTGCAGGGGGTTTCCGCCGACGGATTGCTGCGCGACCCCAACACCACGGCTGTGCGTTTACAGGGGCTTATTCCGCCCGGTGCGGTCAAGGGTTCACGTTTTGACCTGCTGGTGAACGCGGTTGATACCCAGACCACCAGCCTCGAAGGCGGCAAGTTGCTGGTCCCGTTTGATCTGGCGATTGACGGCGCCAACCCGGCCATGCGTTTCAGCAGACCTTTGGCACGCGGTGATGGCCACCTGTACCTGGACCCGCTGGACGAAAGTGCCTCGCAGGGGGATCGCTTTGTGTTTGCCAGGCAAGCGGTGATACTCGGCGGCGGACGGGTGTTACAGGACCGTGAATTGTTTTTGGTACTCAATCAACCCAGTGCTGCACGATCGCGCATCATTTCCGATCGCATTAATGAACGTTTTCGTCATGAACGTGCCACCGAACTTTTCAACACCGCCCGGCCGTTGTCCGAGTCGCTGATTCAAATCAACATACCGGCTCGTTTCGCCAATCAGCCGCTGGAACTGCTCGAACTGATCAACAAACTTTACGTGCAACGGGCGGAGGGCTTTGAAACCACGCAGGCGCAGCAAGTATTGCAATGGTTGATGGCGGACCCTACCACCCCCAACGCCCGTGATGCAGCCATCGCATGGTTCGGGTTGGGGGCGCCGATCATTCCGATGCTGCGTGCGGAAGTTTATCAGCATGAAAATCAGATCATTCGCATGGCAGGGTTGGAAGCCGGGGCACGCATTGGCGATGAGCTGGTGACCGATCAACTGGTGCCGTTGACACGTTCACCTGATTCGTCCCTGCGTATGCAATGTGCGCAAATACTGGTTTACCTGCCGCGATCATTGCGTGGCAACAACGCCTTGAAAACCCTGCTGGACGATGACGATGTGACGGTACGCACTTCCGCTTACGAATCACTGGCGGCGATGAACGACCCGATGATCCAACGCCGACTCATCGGCAGCGCGCAGGATGTGAAATTCATATTGGACTTGGTACCCGCAAGTAAGCCGCTCATTTACATCGCGCAGGAACCTTACCCGACCATCGCCCTGTTTGACCCCAATTTGGGTTTCACCGAGCCGACGCTGGGCCGGGTGTGGGACAATCGGCTGATGGTTCGTTCCAATGCCGAATCACCCCGGCTGACGGTTTACTTTCAATCACGCACCAGTGCGCAGGGACAAACCTTTGAAATCGCACCCATGGTCGCCAACCTGCTGTTTTTACTCGGCCATCAACCGACGGAAGACAATCGCACCCCGGGGTTGGACCTGACCTACAGCCAGATCATCACGGTACTGCACGCCCTTGATCGTCAGAATCAGTTGGCAGCCCCGCTTTTCCTGCGCACCAGCCGATTGGTGCAGGACCTCGAACAATCACAATTACAAAGCGCAGGCAGCGCCGCCCGCCCCGAAGTTTCACCACCGGATGCCAACACACCCAACCCATCACCTGAACCTTCGCCCGATGCTGCTACTCCTGCAACGACACCCCCGCCCAACACACCACCTGATCGTCCGACACTACCGAGTTGGTAAAAGTGTGTTTGTGGCACCGCCGCCCTCGGCGGTGAGTTTTACAAAGCGGCGGATGGTATCCGCCGTCTTCGAATCATCACGTGTATGCCTTTCAAAACAAACCGCCGATGCCATCGGCGGCTTTATTCACCCAGCCGAGGGCGGCTGGGCTACAAGTCAGTTGACTGACTTATTCGTTGAGTTTGTACCTGCACGAGCCTTTGGACCGATGTAACCCCACATGCCCTCGACCATCGCCCTCATACCCCTGGACCTGCAGCGCAGCCGATTGGGTTTACCCTCCGTCTGGTCACACACCCTGGCAGGTACGCCGATCTTGCATCACACGTTGCGACGGTTGTCACGCATCAGCGCCATCGATGCCATCGTGATCGTACACCCGCCGCAACCGGCCATTGCCAACCTATGGCAGGGCTTGACGCTGAACAAACCAGTACTCACGCACATTGCGGAACAGGGGTTGTTCGATCGCTGGTGGGGTCGGCGAACCGCAGCCCGCAAACAATCACTGACGGCGTGGCGTGGCGGACTGGGCGGAGCCACCTGTTACGATGAGTTGCTACCCGCCAAGCCGTTGCTCCAAGCGATGCAACATCACGATGCAACTGCGGCACTACTGGTTGGTGCTGATTGGGTGTTGGTGGACCCGGAACTGTCATCGAAAGTATTGGCCCTGCACCTGCAACATCCCGATGCGATGTCGATGACCTTTTGTCAGGCCCCCCCGGGGCTTTCGGGTATTGCATTGTCACGTAAACCGCTGGAACAGATGGCTGACAGCGATGCCACGATCGGACAGGGTTTGTCGTACAACCCGGCTCGACCGCAGAGCGACCCGATCGGCCGCGATGTGTGCATTCAAGTGCCCGGCTCGGTGCGCAGTTGTGTCCATCGATTCATTTACGACACGCCGCGATCGATTGCGCTATTGCAAACGGTGGTCGGCCGATTGGGGGATGACTTGCCCCAAGCCGATGCTTTGCGTGTCACGCAAACAGCCAACGACCTTGGGGCGGGTACGATTCGAGCGCTGTCACCGTTACCCTATCAAATCACATTGGAACTGACCTCGCGTCGCGCGGTCAACGGGCCGATAGTGCCGCAACATCATGTGAAATTGGACCGAGCCGACATGCCGGTTGAACTGGCGTATCGATTGTTGGAAGAAATGGCGAAGGTGCCTGATGTGCTGGTGACGCTGGGCGGGCTGGGCGATGTGCTGCTATTTCCGCAATGGGAAGCGATCATCACCCGTGCTGCGGAACTGGGGGTGTTTGGCATCGCGCTGGACACTGATTTGTTATGCGATTCAGCCACGGTCGATCGATTGTTGTGTTTGCCGATTGATGTGGTCAGCCTGCGATTGAATGCGGACACAGCGCCGGTGTATGCGAAGGTGATGGGCGATGATCGGTTCAAAGCGGTGCTGGACAACATGACCCGGCTGTTTAATGGCCGGATTGCCCGTGATGAAAAAGTACCCGCAGGCCCGTGGCTGGGGCGACCCTGGCTGCTGCCGCGCATGATCAAAGCCGCGGACACGCTGGCGGACATGGAATCGTTTTTTGACAAGTGGGTGCACTTTCTGGGTCATGCGGTGATCGAACCGGCGACGACGGGTTGTGGGCTGATGCCTGATTTGGCGTTGCACAACCTGGCACCCCCCAAACGGTTTGCCTGTCGGCAGTTGTTGGGGCGGATGAGGGTGCACAGCGATGGCAGCGTCGCGCTGTGTGATCAGGATTGGTTGTCACGCGGCAGCGTCGGCAACGTGAATCAGGGGTTGACATTGACGCAGGCGTGGTCGGAGTTGGGTAAGGTGTATGCGGAGCATGAACAGGGTCGATGGAACGAACATGCGTTGTGCAAGGCGTGTCGTGAGTGGCATCGACCGTGAAAAGAAGTGGTCGAGTGGTCGAGTGGCCAAGTGGTCAAGTGCGTAGAAATATAGATTGGTACGATCGGGTGGCTGTGGCACGCCTTGGTGCCACAGACCGATGAACTGTGGGCAATCGGAAGACGCTTGCCCACAGCCACCCGAATCAATAAACCACGGCGCCGACGCAAAGCGTCCGCGCTAAACATCGGCAAATAAAACCACTCGACCACTCGGCCACTTCGTTCCGATGACCTTGGACTTGAATAATGAACACCGTGGCGATTATTTTGGCGCGGGCGGGCAGCAAGGGTTTGCCGCAGAAGAACGTGTTGCCGTTGGGGGGCAGGCCGATGGTGGCCTGGTCGATGGAACATGCGTTGCAAAGTAAAAGTATCAAGCAAGTGGTGCTTTCGACCGACGGTGCAGCCATCGCAGCGGTGGGGCGGCAGTTGAATGTGCAGGTGATCGAACGACCGGCTGAACTGGCGCACGACACCGCCACGGTCGCTGATGCAGCACGACATGCGCTGGTGACCATTGAGTCACGGTTGCAAACCACTTTTGCCGACGGGGTGGTGATTCTGTACGGCAACGTGCCCATCCGACCGGCGGACCTGTCCGACCGCGCCCTTGAAAAACTCACCGGCACCGGCTGTGACAGTGTGCAAAGTGTCTGTGCAGTGGGGAAGATGCATCCTTACTGGATGCGCAAACTGGTCGGTAACGAGGGCGATCAGCTTGAATCCTTCATCGAAAACAGCGTTGATCGCAGGCAGGATTTACCCCCGGTGTACATGCTCGATGGGGGATTGATCGCACTGCGACGCGAGGTGTTGTTGCGTTCAGCCGGTGAACATGCACATGCGTTTTTGGGGAGCGATCGGCGCGCGATTGTGACGCAACCGGGGGAAGTGGTGGACGTGGACACGAAACTCGATTGGCACCTGGCGGAAGCGATTTTGAAAGAGCGCGGGTAAGTGTATGATCGATCATCGATCATGCACAAAGCATTGTTTTCATAGCTGCGGGCGGCAACCCGCGGTTCGGTGTTAATGCCTTGAACATTACGATTCATTCAATCGATAAGGCATAACCGAGTCCTCAACCTATCGGTTTGGTCATCGGCTTGGTTTTGCATGGAGGCGAACCGTGTCATCATCACAATGGTTTGGTTTCACCCGGCGGGGCTGCGTTGTTTTCACTGCCCACGGACATGCCTGCGGTCACGGCAAAGCGCAGGGCTGCTTCAACGGTCATATCGACTTTTTCAAGGGCGCTGCGCGGCACAAGGGTGGTGTACCCGCCCCAGGCATAACTGAGCGGTATGTACACGGCTACATGATCAGGGGCGCCGAACTGCGGGGGCAGGTCGGTTAAATCATCACGGGTGACCAGGCCCAGCAGTTTGATGCCGCTGCCGGGCAGTTGAATGAGCACGACCTGACGTGCGCCTTGGGCTTGTCGTGAGTGGGAAAAAAACCCAGCCAGGTCACGCAGCGAGCCATATACGGTTTTGACCAGCGGCAGTCGTTCGAGGGTGTCCTCCGCCGCGCCGACCAACATGCGTACCGCCACCGAATCCATCAGCATGCCCACCAGCAAAACCAGTAACGTCGCCAACAGCAAACCCATGCCGGTGACGTAAAACCCAGGCATGATGCTGCGTAGCATGTTGCCCAGAATGTCGTCTAAAAAACGGATCACCCAAATCACGATGTAAATGGTCAGACCAATCGGCCCGACCACGACCAACCCACTCAATAGCGAACGCCCCAAGCGCTTCATGATTCACTCCCTGGTTGACCCCGTGCGTTTTTGGATGTGAAAAGTGTAACCGCAGCGGGATGGGTCGGGTGATTTTTTAACATGGAGATACAAAGTAGCTGGGGGCTGGTGACTGGGTGCTGGGCAGATTTAAAGATGATGCGGTTTGACCCAGCCACCAGCTCCAAGCACCCAGCCCCGTTCTGTGCAGTCAATGCCCTTCTTCCGGCGTGCCGAGCATCGGGGTGATTTCCTTGAGCAGGCCGGCGAGGGTGACATCGTCTTTGGCCTCGGCATTCAAACGCAGCAAAGGCTCGGTGTTACTGGCACGCACGTTGGCCCACCAGCCGGCGGCGTTCCAGGCATCGACCGTGACCCCGTCGAGTTCATCGATCGAGCCGACCTTGGCGTATTTGGCTTTCACGGCTGCCAGGGCGCCGGCTTTGTCTTCGACATGGAAATTGCGTTCGCCGGATTGGGGGTACTTTTTGTAAGGGGCGATCAGTTGCGACAGGGGTTGACGTTTGCCTGCCAGCACGGAAAGCACCGCGGCAAAAGCGATGGCCCCCGAATCGCAAAAGTAGTTGTCACGGAAGTAAAAGTGGCCGGAAAGCTCGCCACCAAAAACGCCTGCGGTTTCGCGCAAAAGCGCTTTCATGAAAACGTGGCCGACCCGGCTTTTGCGTGGTATGCCGCCCAGTCGTGTGACTTCTTCCTCCACCGCTTTGCTGGAACGCAGGTCGTAAAGCACCGCAGCGCCGGGGGCTTGTTTCAAAAAGTGTTCACAAAGCAAAGCGGTCAAATGATCACAACCAATAATCGCACCGGTTTCATCGGTCAGTATGCAGCGGTCGGCATCGCCATCAAAACAGGCGCCCAGCACGGCCTTGTGTTTGCGGACACCTTCCTGCGTCGGCAGCATGTTTTTGGCGACCAGCGGGTTGGGTTCGTGGGCAAAGCCCTGACCGATTTCGAAGTTGACCTTGATGATTTCGAGGTTGGGGATGCCGTCAAAAATACGGGGAATGAGTTTGCCCCCCATGCCGTTGGAAGCGTCGATGAACACTTTCATTGGTCGGGGCAGGGGTGCCAGAAACTTCAAAACATGCTGACGGTAATCATTCCACAAATCGCGTTCTTCGTACTGGCCGGTGGGCTTGAGTTGGTCGGCTTCGGGGGACGCCAGTGCCAGTTGTTGAATTTCCTTAAGGCCGGTGTCGGCCCCGATGGGCTTGGCCGAACGCCCGGACATTTTGAAGCCGTTGTAGTGAATCGGGTTGTGGCTGGCGGTGGTCTGTATGCCGGCGATGGCGTCCAGGTGGTTGATGGCAAAGTATTGGAACGAAGTGTCGCACATGCCCAGGTCGATGACATTCAAACCGGCGGCACGCAGACCGTCGCACAAGGCGCTTGCCAGTACAGGCGAGTGAGGTCGCATGTCCCGGCTGACCAGCACGGCTTGGGTTTTCGCGCCAGCGGCAGTACGACTGAAAAATTGACCGGCTGCGTAACCAATGCGCTTGGCAACCGCCGGGTTGAGCAGGTCCGGGTAGGTCGAACGCACATCGTAGGCTTTGAATACTTTTTGCAGGGCAGCGTTGCTCATATCGGGGCATCCGGTGAAGGTTATCAATGAGAATAGAGGATCATACAGAAAAACATGGACGATGGGGTTTAACCGTTATGTTTGACAATCAAATGCGGCAGTGTTAGCAACAAGGATGTATCGGATAGTCGTCATGGTCAATCGATCATCACACCCTTGGTCGGTTGCAGGCGGGTGAAGTAATCGACATATTGTCGGCGGAGGACGGTTTCACTGTAATGCTGCTCCGCCAGTTCACGGGCGCGGTTGGCAACTTGTTGGTAGTAGTGCGGGTCGTCCCACAATTTCACGATGGCGTCGAACCAGGGCTGAGCTTCGTTGTCATGGGGGATGGCTTTGCCGTAACGATCGAGCCAATCGGGCAGGGGAAGAACCAGGCCGCCCCCGCCTTGTGAGTAATCGCCAAAGACGACATCGGGCAACGCCCCGCGCGGACTGACCAGCGGTGGTATGCCGTTGATCATCGCCTCGGCTGCGACGCGCCCAAAGGGTTCAGGCCAGGTGGAGGGTGCCAGCAGTATTTTGGTGAGGGCCAAATAATCTTTGGGGTGCGGAACAGCCGGGGCGGCGAGAATGGAAGGGTATTTGGAAAAGTCGATGCCGGGAATGCTGTTGAAAATGGAAGCACTGGCCCCCGATTGCACGATCAGAAGCGGAATGTCGGGGCGTTTTTCACCGAGCATCACCGCGAGTCGGGCAATCAGGCTCGCGCCCTTGGGCAGCGATGGGTTGACGAACGTGACCATGGCTCGATTTTCCACCGGGGCGACGATCTGTGACCAGTCCAGCGCGGGCACCAGCGGGGTGGAGGCGATACCCATGCGGTTGCGATACACGGTGGAAAGAAACGGACTGCAAGTGGTGACGTGGTGTGCATGGGTGAAATACGCGGGCATTTCAAACCCTTCGTTGTGCAGACAGACGACGGTGGTGATGTTCTGCTCTTGCGCCAGTTTCATGGCCAGGGGGATGACGGTGTGTTTGCCGTAGGTGATGAGCACGTCCGGTCGGCGTGCCGGGTCGGCAAAAAGGGTCTGCAAACGCAACAACAGTTGCTGTCCCTCGGCTTGATCGGGCTTCATCATGTCGTTGTGCCGGGTTTGCAATAGTTCGACGTGCACCCGCAAGGTCGGATCGGGTTCGAGTGGAAAGAGCAACCACGGTCGGCCGAAGGTGGGCTGATGCGTTTGCACGGACAAACCCAGACGCGACAAGTGTTGCGGAATATCGAGCACGTTGTCGGTGTCAAAACGCGCGGTGCAGAGCACCCGGCAATCGTGGCCGGCCTGGGCCAACCATTTGATCTGCGTCCGCAGCGCGTGCATGGCCCCGGTGTTGGGGTCGTGAATGAAGTTGTGCATCAGCAAGACAAAACGCATGGGTACATGATAAACGGGAAGAAGTGGCCAAGTGGTGGCCCAGCCGCCCTCGGCTGGGTGAATAAAGCCGCCGATGGCATCGGCGGTTTGACGCCGTGCCCGTTAGGGCCGGATGGTTTGAGGATGAAATCCGGGGCTAAAGCCCTCGGCGTCAACGATGGTGGTGTTTTGAGAAAACCATCCTGAACTTCACGCATGAGGAAAGCGTGTGTGATGCACACGCTTTCCTCATGCGTGAAGTTCAGGCGTGGAAGAGGCAAGCGGCTGGCGAAGGGGGCCAAAAAGGGATATGATTATCTTTTCACGCCGACTGATGCGGGTTTTCATGACGGAAAACTTCGCACGACCTTCGACCGATTCCCCAGACAATCGCAAAATCGGTAGGATGGGCAGGCCTTGGCCGGGGCTGTGGGCAGTTGTCCGCAACCCTTGGTGAATGTGTGTCAACGATGCACGCTTTTGGAGTCAATAACCCATGGTGACCAACAATCCCCGTCAGCGCATTCTCATTGGTAAACCCGGACTCGACGGCCACGATCGTGGTGCGAAATACGTCGCCCACATATTGCGTGATGCCGGGTTCGAAGTGATTTACACCGGCATTCGCCGTACCCCCGAACAGATCGTCGAAGCGGCGGTGCAGGAGGATGTGTCGGCGGTGGGGCTTTCACTGCTTTCGGGGGCACACAATGTGCTCTTCAAAAAGGTGATTGACCTGCTCAAGGACAAGGGCGCAGCCGACATCGTGGTATTCGGCGGAGGGGTGATTCCGCCCGGCGACATCCCCGGCCTGACGCAGATGGGCATCCAAGCCGTGTTCACCCCCGGCACCCCCGCCAAAACGATTGTCGAAACCCTGAACAAGCTGATCGCCGAACGCAAGGGTTGAAAAGAAGAAGTGGCCCAGTGCAGAAAACAAGCCGAGGACGAAGCCGACAGGCTGAGGACTCGGGTATTCTGAAGGGTTTGTCCGTTAACCGACCCATGACCAGCAATGTGGCACAACTCGTGGCGACCGTCACCGGTAGCACGGGTGCTGCGCAAACCCGCGCTGCGGCCCGACTGATGACGTATTTGGAAAGCCATCCGCAACGGCTGCCGGAGTTGTTTCAGGTTGGAAGTGGTCAAGGGGTCGAGTGGTCGAGTGGTCGAGTGAAAGACACGCCCTCACCCCAACCCTCTCCCGGAGGG
>CAYRTH010000117.1:0-9936 GCA_964427135.1 uncultured Phycisphaeraceae bacterium | reverse complement strand
TAGAGCGATGAACACCGGGTTCACTCTTTCTTGTCAGCGGTTTTCCTGGCGGCTGGCATGGTGGCTTGTTGTTCGGTGGTGAGCACCTGCTGGCGCACCTGATCGATGATCTTTTCACGCAGGGCTTGCCGACCATTGCGATCGTTTTCAGGCAATTGGCCAAAATCTTTGGCGTGAGCGTAAACAATCTCTTTGATTTTCGCTTTCTGATCGTCCGCGAGCGAAAGCTTGGCGAAGGTGCGGAGCAAACCGGTGTAGGCGTTGTAGGCTGTCAGCTTGGCGCGCTGTTCATCGCTAAGCACCGAATGAATCTGCGCGGTGTGTTCATCCTCGAGTTTCGTCTGTTCGTCATTGAGGGCTTTGACTTCACGCTTGGCCTGTGATTCGCCTGCGACATCGCCCCTGGTTTTGGCGTCGGCGGCCTGCTGATTCATTTCCTTAAGTTTGGGTTCGTTTTCTTTTTTCCAGGCATTGAGGGCCTGCTGACGCTCACGCACTTTGGTGATGAATTTTTCACGTTGTTCGCCTTCCAAGCCGAGCTCTTTCAAGATCGTCGCATAATAAGCCGGGACACCCGCGGGGGTTTTCTCCGCTTTGGGGGTTTTGGCCTGGGTCGTCTCTTTCTGTTGGAGGGTGGGGGCTTCCTTGGCTGGAGCGTCCTCCGCGAAAGTGAAAGTACAGGGTAACAGCGCCAAAGTAAGTCCCGTTAGCAAGCCGAGGGTTTTGCAATGCATGACAAGCTCCTTCGAGAAGGTTGGTGATGCGTATCGGATAATGCATGACGGAGAAACCAAAGTATCATAACCGAGCCGATGTCGATTTGTCATCAGCTTGTATGTTTCATCACCATGCTTGATTGATCGACCACGCCTGATCTTGCTGGTCTGCCCGCAAGATCAGGATCGCCCCTATCGCGCCGAAAAACCATGATGCCCGTCGATCCATCCTGAACTTGGAAGACCAAGTTCAGGCGTGGCAGCAAAAGTGTTTCATGGCTCGGTATTTGCTCATTCATCAACTGTTTACACTCATTATCACATAGCCCATGTTAATAGTGTGCCTGTGCGTCTTTGCCAGCGATCAACAACTAGGCAAACCAGGTCTTGGTTTTTGCCATTGCGTATTAAATAGGCATTTTGGGGTCCGGTTAATTCGTCGCTGGACGTTGGCGTATTAGCACCTACAATCTGCGAATCACGGGGTTTGTAAGGGGTCACAAAACAGTCGCATCACTTGGGCACGGACCTTGCAAAGTGTGCATCGTCCAGCGGTACGCCTTAATTTTTTACACCCTCAACACCGTCTCAATGGAAGGAGTTCAGTTTCATGGCCGCCAATCAGAACGCTCGTTACGCCGCCATCGCCGCCATCAATTCGTACAAGCCGCTCGAATCGCGCTTGAACTTTGCGCAGACCCCCGCCAAGAGCATCTTCGGCGCCAACGTCTTCAGTGAAGGCGTGATGCAGGAACGTCTGCCCAAGGCTGTGTACAAAGCCCTGAAAAAAACCATCGATGAAGGCGCCAAGCTTGATGCTTCGGTCGCTGATGCTGTGGCCACGGCCATGCGTGACTGGGCCATCGAAAAAGGGGCCACGCACTACGCTCACGTTTTCTACCCGCTCACCGGCATCACCGCGGAAAAGCATGACAGCTTCCTCAGCCCCGATTACAAGGGCGGCGCCCTGGCCGAGTTCACCGGCAAACAACTGATTCAAGGCGAACCCGATGCCTCCTCCTTCCCCTCCGGCGGCATTCGCGCCACCTTCGAAGCCCGTGGTTACACCGCTTGGGACGTGACCAGCCCGGCCTACATCCTCGAAAACCCCAACGGAACCGTGCTGGTCATTCCGACCGCCTTCGTATCGTGGACCGGCGAGGCCCTTGACAAGAAAACCCCCGTGCTGCGTTCGATGCAGGTGCTCTCCAAAGCAGCGACGCGATTGCTTAACGCCTTGGGTAACAACAACACCGGTTACATTTACGCCACCGCCGGCCCGGAACAGGAATATTTCCTGATTGACCGCAACTTCTACTACAGCCGACCTGACCTGCTTTTGACCGGTCGCAGCCTGTTTGGAGCCAAGCCGCCCAAGGGCCAGGAATTTGAAGATCAATACTTCGGCGTGATCCCCGATCGCGTATTGGCGTTCATGCTCGAAAGTGAACGTGAGCTTTACAAACTGGGCGTCCCCGTCAAAACCCGTCACAACGAAGTGGCGCCCAGTCAGTACGAAATCGCCCCGGTTTATGAAAACGCCAACCTCGCAGCCGACCATCAGCAACTGGTGATGACCACCCTCAAACGCATCGCTCAAAAATATGGGATGGAATGTCTGCTGCACGAAAAGCCCTTCGCCGGCATCAACGGCAGTGGCAAGCACCTCAACTGGTCCTTGGGCGGCGCCAAGGTCGGCAACCTGCTGGAACCCGGCGAAACCCCCCATGAAAACATGCAGTTCCTTTTGTTCTGCGTGGCGGTGATCCGGGCCGTGCACAAGTGGAGCAAACTGCTGCGCATCAGCGTGGCCCACAGCGGCAATGATCATCGTCTGGGTGCCAACGAAGCGCCCCCGGCCATCATCAGCATCTTTTTGGGCGACATGCTCACCGATATTTTTGAATCCATCGCCAAGGGCAAAATCAAAGGCCCCAAAGGTCAGGGTCACCTGACCGTCGGCGTCGATACGTTGCCCCCGCTGCCCAAGGACTATGGCGACCGTAACCGCACCAGCCCGTTTGCCTTCACGGGGAACAAGTTCGAGTTCCGGGCTGTGGGTTCCAGTCAGTCGGTTGCCGGTCCGCTGGTGGTACTCAACACCATCGTCACCGAGTCGCTGGACTACGTCACCGCTGAGATTGAAAAACGCACCAAGGGCGACCTCAAAAAACTGCCTGCGGCAGCGCAGGAAATCATTGGCGAGATTTACAAGGAACACAAGGCCATCATCTTCAACGGCGATGGCTACTCGGAAGCCTGGCACAAGGAAGCCGAAAAGCGCGGTCTGCCCAATTTACGCAACACCGTCGATGCCCTGGCGGAACTGCCCAACAAGGATCACGTCAGCTTGTTCGACAAATACAGCGTGCTTTCGCCGCGGGAAACGCACTCCCGTTATGAAATCTACCTGGAACGTTACTGCAAGGATGTGAACACCGAAAGCCTGGTGGCTTTGGAAGTCGCCAAGCAACACGTGCTGCCAGCCGCCTACCGATATCAGGGCGAGTTGGCGCACACGGCTGTGGCTATCAAGGAAGTCGGCAAGAAGGCAGATACCACCAGCCTGGACAAAATCACCAAACTCGTGGGCGAACTGGAAGACGCCATCGGCGAACTGGACAAGGCTGTGGCGCACAAGGGCGAAGGTGATGTCCTGCATCATGCCAAGCACTACCGTGATGAAGTGGTGCCTGCCATGCTCAGTGTCCGTAAAGCCAGCGATGCGCTGGAGGCGATCATCGCCGACGACATTTGGCCGCTGCCCAAGTACAGCGAAATGCTGTTTATCAAGTAAAATTGCTTGCGATTCCTTCAACTTAACCCCCGGTCACTGACCGGGGCCCATTGGCCAACAACAAAGGTCAGAAGCCCTGTCAACAGCGCTTCTGACCTTTTTCTTTTGATAAGGCGCGTTGCACCCTTGCGTCTTGAACGCAACACCCGCGATTATTTGCCATTGCTGTCACCTGATCGCCTCGGGTTGAGTATCATGATCCCTCTTTACCCACGACACGACCCGGACAGGAACCACCGCTCATGGAAGCAGGCATCGTCGGACTCCCCAACGTCGGCAAAAGCACGCTGTTCAACGCCCTGACCGCAGCCGGGGCCTTGGCAGCGAATTACCCCTTTGCCACGATCGAACCCAACGTCGGCGTGGTGGCGGTGCCCGATCCGCGCTTGGCGACGATCAATCAGCACATGGCGACGGAAAAAATCGTGCCTGCGTATTTGAAGGTGGTCGATATAGCCGGGCTGGTGCGCGGTGCCAGCAAGGGTGAAGGACTGGGCAATAAGTTTTTGTCGCACATTCGCACGGTCGATGCGGTGATGCACATCGTGCGCTGCTTTGCCGACCCGAACGTGACGCATGTCGATGGCAAGGTCGATCCGATCCGCGACATCGAAACCATCGACATGGAACTGATGCTGGCCGACCTGCAGACCATCGAAGGCTCGCTGGATAAAACCCAACGGGCAGCGAAAATCGGGGATAAGGATGCCAAGTTGCGCCTTGAAGTGCTGCAAAAGTGTCACGAGCTTCTGGCAGCGGGCAAACCGGTGCGCGGTTTGGCATTTGAAAACCCCGAGGCACAAAAAGCGTATCAGGGGCTGGCGCTGCTCACTGCCAAGCCGGTGATGTATGTCGCCAACGTCGATGAAAATGATTTGCATGGCCAAGGGCCGATGGTGAAGGTGGTACGTGATCGTGCCCAGGTGGAGGGTGGCGTGGTGGTGCCGGTGTGTGCGAAGTTGGAGTCGGAACTGGCGGAACTGGGCGAAGCCGATCGCAAAGAATTATTGGATGGTGTGGGTTTGAATGAACCGGCTTTGAGCGTGTTGACCCGTGAAGCGTACCGGTTGCTGGGTTTGCAAAGCTTTTTCACAGCCGGACCCAAGGAAATTCGCGCCTGGACGGTGCCGATTGGCGCCACTGCGCCGCAGGCAGCCGGGGTGATTCACACCGATTTTGAACGGGGCTTCATCCGCGCGGAAATTTACAGCGTCAATGACCTGGTGCAGCATAAGTCGGAGACGGCCATCCGTGCGGCAGGCAAACTGCGCGTCGAGGGCAAGGCTTACGTGATGCAGGACAGCGATGTGTGCCACTTCCTTTTCAATGTGTGATTCCGAAGATTGACCGCAGAGAACGCGGAGATCGCAGAGAAACAAAGTAGCTGGTGACTGGGGGCTGGGGGCTGGGCAAATTCGATCTCTGCGCAGCGGCTTCCGTGAACTCAGTGGTGAAAAATGGAGCGGTGCGGCGAAAATGCGGTTGTACCCGCAATAAACCACCTACTTGCCCGTTGTTCATGTCGGGGGATAGGATGATGGGTATGCCGCAACATGCGCCCAAACGCAGTCCGTGGCTGGAAGTCACCTTTGCAATGACGGTGGTGGCTACGGCCGCATTTTTAGCCTGGTCACTGCGTAAGGATGAGCCGGTGGCTGACCCAACCCCGATGTCATCAACGCCGACCTATCTGGAATATGGACTGGAAACAGGCCCTTGCATCGTTCATCACCTTGAAAAGGTCACGATCGATCCAAGTGATACGATGCCTGCGATTCAGCTGCGCATGAGTTACCCCGAAGGCGATGGGCCGTTTGCGGTGATTATTTTTGTGCCCGGACCCAAAAGCTACCAGGGCGTGATGGATTGGCTGGTGAATCATTGGGTGAGTCATGGGTATGTGGTGATTGAGCATTACCTGCCTGAAACCCGCGGTTGGCCGCCCAAACCCCCCAAGGGCACAGCACCGGGGCCCAAACGTGATTACCCGCTGGAACAATTGGCGACGGTGCAGGCGATTGTGGAGGCAGTGCCCGGCTTGATCGAGCAGGTACCTGCGTTACAGGGCATGGTCGATGCAAAGCGCATCGGGCTGACATGCATGGGCATCGGCGGGCAATTGTCGTTACTGCTGGGCGGGGCGACGGCGACATTGACTGAACCGACGAGCACATCCGCTGCCAAGCCATCGACGACAACGCAGGCCACCGACGCACACAACCCCCACGACACGCCGCAAGCTCGGCAGAAACTTTTTCAGGATGAGCGGATTTGGGCGGTTGCCGCATTGTGGCATGGCTTTGCCCCCGGTGCGTGGTCGATGGAGCAACAGGCGTTGGAAACATTGCGTGTGCCGGCGCTGCTGGTGAGCAGTCCGTGGGATCGTCACCCCAAAACTCAGGCCCAGGGTTGGCGGCGGGATATGTTCGAATATGCTCCGCCGGGCGGTCGGTATATGTTGTCGCTGTCAAGTTCCATGCCCACGCCACCGACCAAATCGTCACCAGTGTCGCAGTCAACGGATACTGCAACCAATCCCCCGGCTGACCCGGCAGCGCAAGAACGCATGGAGCGCGAAGCCCGACGTTATCAACGCATGACCGAATACCTGCGCATGACCACAACGGCTTTTTTTGATGCCTACCTGCGCGACAGTGAAAACGCCCTTTATTTTCTGCGTTCGGATGCCGTCGAACAACGCGGCAACATGCGCACCCGGTTGGAAAAAAAGTAAGAGCAAACAAAACAGTTCAACACAGAGTTCACAGAGAGCACAGAGAAGCAAACAAGCAAAACCAGCCTGTTGGGTCAGGTAGTGAATTTACGTAAAACAATTCGATCAGATAACCGCACGAAAAACAATATTTTCAACCAGTGGCTTGCAGGATCGATCCGCTTGTACTGCAATGCCCAATGCTCGATTCTACTCTGTGCTCTCCGTGTCCTCTGTGTTGAAAATCGTTTGTTATTATTGTTTTATGCCTGCCTTCCCTTTTTGAGGCAACCCGCGGTGAATGTTGCATGCTCGTCGGCTTGGCGGACGGGTTTGCTTTATAATCGTGGGCAACCATCAGGGTTGGAGACGCATGAAACACATTTGTAAGTCGCATTGGCCTTTGGGGATCACCACCGCCATCACCCTCACGGGGGCCTTGACATGGCAATGGCAGATGCCTGCAAGCGTCCTTGCGGCCACGCCCCCTACCCCGACATGGCGATCGTCACTACCCCTGGCCGACCCGGTGGTACGGGCCGATGCACAATTTCAGGCCCGCAAGACGCACACATGGATGAATGGTGATACACGCTTTCTGCTTTTGGATGGGGATGTGCTGGTGCGCATCGGTTCGTATGGTTTTCGTGCCGGCAAAGCAGTGGTGCAGCAAAACGATGAACCATCGCCCGGCGGATCGATTCGGCATCTGGCGATTTATTTTGATCAGGTGACCAACCTTGACGGTTCGGGCACGATTCATGCCCAGGGTGGTCGGCTGCTGGTGACCGTGTCCACCCTTGGTCAGTTGATTCTGAAAACCGATGCCTTGGTGAATGCCGAACCCGTGGGTGATGCGCTGGTGCAGGCGGCACAGCAACGGATGAATGTGTATCTGACGTCGATCAACAGGCCGATGATGGATGTGCCGACGATGGGGCCTGTGTTCCCCGATTCGGCAATGGCCCGACGTGATGCGGTTCGACGTGAGCTGGGCGTGGAACTGGAAACACGACTGGCAGTACGATTCCCTGAATTGGCGGGGAACAAGGCAACCCAGGCAGAGGCAAGCAGTGAGACGGGTGGGCCGGTGGTGAATGTGTTGGAAGCGGTGCGCATCATGCCCGACGAGGGTACGGTGGCGTACAACGCGGATAAATGGATACCGCAGAAAACCGGGGACGATGAAACCAGTGTCGCGCTGATGGGGAACGTTCGGCTGTTGTATCAAGGCAACGATGGTCGAAGCATGTCACTGCAGGCGGAAAATGCGGTGCTGTTTCTGGCGGGCACGCCGGAGGATTTGGCGGAGCGCAAACTGGGGGCGGACACGGTGCGCGGGATTTATTTGGAAGACAACGTGATTGCGACGGATGGGTCGTACACGGTGCGTGCCCCGCGGATGTATTACGACCTGCAACAGAATAAAGCGGTGTTGCTCGATGCGGTGCTGTACACATGGGACGTGCAGAAGCGGATACCGATTTACCTGCGGGCGGAGCAATTGCGACAGGAATCGCGGACCAGTTTTTCAGCCGATCGCGCGATATTGACGACGACCGAATTCGGTCAGCCGCATTTTGCGATCGGAGCAAATCGGGTGACGTTTGCCCAGGTGCAGGATGAAACCGGGACGCCCAATTATCGGTTCACTGCGGAGGACACGACGTTTACGTTCGCGCATCTGCCGGTGTTTTACTGGCCCAGTGTCAGCGGGCAATTGGAACGTACCTCATTGCAACGGCTGCAGGTGGGTGTGAGCAACAAGACTGGTATCAAGTTCGAGACCAAGTGGGACTTATTTGCGCTCACGGATCAGACCGCACCGCAAGGTGTCAAGGCCAGTGGTCGGCTGGATTTTCTGGGGGAACATGGCCCGGCGACGGGACTGGATGTGAAATACGATCGCCCGGATATGTTCGGGGATTTACGCGGGTATTTGCTGGGTTACGACAGCGGCGATGATGAAATCGCCGATCGCAATCCGATTGAACGCGATGGCGAACAGCGCGGGTATGTACATTGGCAGCATCGGCAATACTTGCCGGAGAACTGGGAACTTTCGCTGGAGTTTGGTTACGCCTCGGACCCGCTGGTGTTGGAAACATTGATCCGGGATCGGGCGGCTGCGGACAAACAGTGGGAGACCTCGGCTTACCTGAAAAAACAGGAAGAAGACTGGGCGTTCACCATACTGACCAGTTATGACGTGAATGACTTTACGACCCAATTGACGACGCTGCAGTCGCCGGGGTATGTGGTGGATAAGTTGCCGGAGCTGGGGTACTACCGGGTGGGGACGAGTTTGTGGGACGATCGGCTGACGTATTTCAGCGAAACACGTTTATCACTAATGCAGATCACTCCGGGCAAAGATTCGCCGTCGGATCGCGGTTTTACCAATGCGCAGAGTTTGCGTCGATTCGGTATCGTCACGGCGACGACAAGTTTTGAAGATTTTGCGCTGGGTAACAATGTGCCCATCGATTGGCGTTACCGCGCGGACACCCGGCATGAAATCGCAGCACCACTGAAGGTGGCAACGATCAACGTGACGCCATACGTGGCGGGGCGGATCACGGCTTATGACAATGATTTTGCCGCGTTTGCAGGTGAAAATGATCAACTGCGATTAATGGGACAGGCTGGCTCACGGTTTCATACGCAATTTTCACAGGTGTTCGATCAGGCTGAATCACGCCTGCTGGATGTGCATCGATTGAGGCATATCGTCGAGCCGAGGGTCGATGTGTTTCATACGTATTCGAGTTACAACCCGGAAGATGTGCCGGTGTACGACGATGATGTTGAAGGTTTGAGCGAAGGGTTTGGGGTGCGAGCGGGAATGCGCAACACCTTGCAAACGCAGCGCGGCGGGCCGGGGCGTTGGCGCGATGTCGATTGGCTGGTGCTGGATACGGATTTGGTGCATCGCTCCGATGATGCGCCGGTCGATGCGGCGATTGCGCGCTACTTTGGTTATCGCCCGGAATACAGCCTGGGGGGCAATCACTTTTACAGCAACCTGCTTTGGTCGATCACCGATCACCTGGCCAGCGTGGTGGAACTGGTGCACAACTTTGACAGCAATCAAATGGCAAGTCTGCGGGCAGGGTTGTCAATGCACCTGGACCCGCGCCTGACCCAGGGCATCAGCTACGTCGATATCGACCCTTTGGGTGAACGGCTACTGGATTACACATTGACGTATCAACTGACGACCAAATATGCCATGAGCGTGAGTTACATTTACGATGTGAACCGGAATGAATCGCGCGAAGTGCGCGGAGCGTTGGAGCGCAAAGTCCCCGGTTGGCGATTGATTTTTGTGGGCAGCTATGACCTGATCGATGATGAACAGTTCATCGGGTTCCAGTTGTCACCCGAAGGGCTTTCGACGGCTGGGTACATCACGCCGTTGGGCTTACCGGAGGAATAAAAACTGATTTCTTACGAGCCGCGCCGTCAGGGAGCGGTTGTTGCGCCATTGGAAACCCGCTGTTTCTTGATCGTTGTGCCAACCGCTCGCTCACGCTCGCGGCTCGTTGGATCGCATCCCAATACTTGGTCGCGTTTGTTTTACGAGCCGCGACCGTGAGGGAGCGGGGTTTGGTTTCTTCGTAATTCCAGTCGTTGCTACATTGTTATGAGATGCGCTCTAGTGTATCATTGCATCTCGATTGATGGATATAGTTTTTTGAGCTTGACCC
>CAYRTH010000116.1:0-9962 GCA_964427135.1 uncultured Phycisphaeraceae bacterium | reverse complement strand
TGATGCGCCTTATCGACGGATCCCAATGGCAAGCTTGAATGTCCGTAGAACCTAGGGTGAGGGCGTCTGTAAATCCTGCAACGTGTGCAGCAAACATTTGAGACTCGCCCTCACCCGGCTTCGCCCCCTGGGGGTAAAGCACTCCAATCATTCACGCAAATTGCTTTGACGGCTTCATTTTCCGCTCGCATCCGGGGCCTTGTCCACCGAGCCGACGGTCACCTTCAATGGTTGTGCGAACAGTGCCACGTTGTCCGCCAGTTTTTGAAAAGCTTCAAAATCACCAATCACACCCCCGCGACCCCATGCCCCGAAGGCGCGAAATTCAATCGTATGTTGATGATCATATTGCAGATCGTCGCCCATCAGCAGCAGCCGATTGACACCATCATCCACCACTTTACTTTTGGCCGGTTGATTCATGATCAGCCCCAAACCCACCGGGCCGATGTCATCGCCCTGATTGTGCCATTGCAGCAATCGACCACGGTTTTGCGCTGCTTCAATCTGCATGTCCGCCACTTTCAACAAGCCGATGCCGAATTGTCCGGGTATATCCAGTTTGGCGACATGAAACTCATCGCGCACAATCGTTTCCGGGCGAAAGGCGTGAATGCTCGCGGTTCGTGTCATCAGTATCCGACAAAACGCCCCTTCCCACGGTTCCAGTGTCATGCGTACCACCGAACGCACCGGCCCTGAGGTCACCACCACACTTTCAAACTTCAGCCCCGTCGGCTGCAACGATTTTCCATCCTGTCGCAACACCGGCCCACCCAGCCCCGCCGTCGCCCCGATGTGCAGTATGTCCATCACCAGCGAGTTGTCCCGGTGATAGTTGAAAATCTGCCGACCACGATGATCGTAAATCATGCGCAGTGCCAGCGTCCGTCCCGTGGCCGGTTTGTCGAACATATCCAGCACCATCGGCCCGTAACTGCGAAATGCCGCCAATTGTGATTCCCACGCCGGCTTGTCCGTCGCATCCGTATAACGCAACAACTGCGGCCAGGCCCTGCCACTTGCCGTGTAATACACCGTGTATTGCAGCGGCTCACCTTTCATAAACCGACGCACCTCTTCCACTGCGAACGTCCAGCGATTGATGTCCATTTCCATCGTGCTGTTGGCCGAGTGAGCCGTATGCACCACATTGGGCAAATCGCGCAGCGGGCTGTTGCTTGTCAATGGTTCCTCTTCGAATACATCCAGTGCTGCGCTCAGCCGACCTTTTTGTAATTCATTGACCAGTGCTTTTTCATCAATGATTTTGCCCCGCGAGGTATTCACGATCAGTGCCCCATCGGGCATCATCGCCAGTTCATGAGCACCGATCATGTGCACGGTCTGGTCGGTCAGCCCGGTGAGCACCACCACCACTTCACTGCGCTTTAACAATTCATGAAGTGTCAGGTTCACCGCCCCCAGTTCACGGGCTTTTTCACCACTCAAATGTCGGCTGCACACCGCCAAATCCACCTCAAACGGTTTGAGCAGCGTAATCAGATCACGCGCGATATGCCCCACACCGATGATGCCCACCTTGCGCCCGCTCAGTTGCCTTGTGTAACCAAACCGCGGGAAGTTGCGCTGTGTGCGCATGGTGTGATGAATGCGACACACATGCAGCAATGACGCCAGCATCAACGCCAGCGTAAACTCAGCGACACTGCGCGCCCTGGCCGGCCCCGTGCATGAAAGTTTCACTCCGTGAGCCAATGCAGCATCGACATCGACATTCTGCCGCAGTCCCCCGTAGGTCGCTGTGACGAGTTTCAACTGTTTCGCTTTTTCCAACACTGCCTGCGTGACCAGTGGCGATTTGGTCCAAGGCACGATCATCACCTGTGCCTCTTCAGCCAGTTGCAGCAACGCCTCTTCCGTGGCCGCTGAGCTCACCACCACTTGCCCCAGTGTGTCCAGTTGCTTGGCGGTGGTTTGCAATTCGGGTATTTGCATCACCGGTATCGGCGTCGCCAGCACGATTTTGAGTTGGTTGTGATTCATGGATTCCTTTCAACCGCATGTTTTACGAGCCGCGACCGTGAGGGAGCGGTTCTTTTATCGAAACATTCAATCAAAACACCGCTCCTTTACGGTCGCGGCTCGTTTTCAATCGTCAACTACTTCTGTATCCGCTCAAACTGCTCATTACACCGTTTGGCAAACGCACTGAGCACCGTCTGCGGGTCGGCTTTGGCATCGGTCAGTACGGCCTGAACCGGGTCCTGCAAACCGCGTTTCACAAAGTTCCACTGCGGCGGGTTGGGTTCCAGTCGCGCCGATTCTATCGCCTGTTCGATGCCCTTAAACACCGGTATCGGCACATGGTCCGCCGGTGAAACATCCTTGTAAATCGACGCTGCCAAGGGCAACGGCAATTGTGCCTCGTGTCGCAATTTCCATTCCTGAATCTGCCACTGCGGGTCAGCGCTGAAGGCGATGAACTTCCATCCCGCCTCCGTTCGTTTGGCGTCCTTTTTATCCAGCACCACGGTCACGCCAGCGGTCATCTGCGTTGTGCGCAGCCCCGTCGGGCCGGCCGGCAACGGTCCGATGCCCACCTGATTCAAATCAAATTCAGGGAACTGTCGCAGTGCTCTCGCCAATGCCGAGGGCGTCATCTGGGCCATGGCAATCTGACCGGCCACGAACAATCGCATTAAATCTTCCCGGTTGGCAAGCACATCCGGTTGCAGCACATTGTGTTCCCAACGCAGACTGCGCAGTAATTGCAACGCCTGCACCCCAGCCGTTTGATCGAACGTCGCCGTCCACCGCCCATCGCGCTGTTCCACCACATCGCCCCCAGCCCGCCAGACAAAATCGATGTACGCCCACCCGGCTCCCCAACCGCCCAGGTAACCAAACCCAAATCGACTGTTGGCGCGATCGGTCAACTTCACCGCATATTGCACCAGTTGGTCCCAGTTGGCCGGGGGCGTTTCCGGGTCCAGCCCGACTTCCTTGAATCGATCCTTACGCCACAAAAAACAGACCGGGCTGACGGCCACCGGCACACCGTAACGCTGACCATTCACACGCACCAAGTCCCACAAGTTGGGTCGCACCCGTTGCTCATGCTGCCATTTTTCGATGTACGGCTCCAGGCTCGCCAAAAAACCTTTGCTGGCCAGTGTGTTGATGTCCACCCCATACACATTGGGCACCACATCCGGCCCGCTACCGCCGGTCACCTGTGCCACGAACCGATCCGGTTCATACTGTTCCTCAATGCCATGCACCACGATGTCCGGGTGCGCCTGTTCAAATTGGCGGACCATTTCCAGCCAGATCGCCGCCTCACGGGTGTCACGAGCCGACGGTTTGCCCCACACCACCAACCGCAGTTTACCCTCCGTGTTGGCAGACCCACCGCCACGATCACATCCACCCAGCGTCAACATCAGCAGCAGGGCCATCAACAATATGCCCACCGACAACCCCAGCCAGGTGATGGTGCGTCGGCGCTCAAAATGAGTGGTTTGCATGGCTTTCATCCTTTGATTCCCGTGAACGTCACGCCCTGCACGATGTGGCGTTGCATCATCAAAAACAACAAAATCATCGGCACCACTGCCATGGTGGCCATGGCCATTTGCACGTTGTAGGGCGCAAACCGTGCCGCCTGATAAATGCCTACCATCAGTGTGTAGTTCTGCGGATCGCTCAGCACGATCAGCGGAAACAGAAAAGCGTTCCACGTACCCATGAACGCAAAAATCGCCACCACCGAAATCACCGGCTTGGACAGCGGCATCACAATCCGAAAAAAAATACCCAGATTCGAACATCCGTCGATGCGTGCCGCTTCAATCAACTCATCGGGCAGGTTGTCGAAAAATCCTTTGAACAGCAAAATCGAAAAACCGCTGGCTACGCTCGTCAACACCAGCCCCAGCAGCACGACATCCGGGTGCAACAGGCTCACCGTCGGCAGATCAATGCCCAAAAACGGAATGTTGGGGAACGGGAATTGACGAAAGGCCATGAAAAGCGGAATGATCAGCACCGCTCCGGGAATCATCATCGTACTGAGAAACATCACCAGCAACACCCGCCAACCGCGCGGGCGCAGTTTCGAAATCACAAATGCCGCCATGGCGCTGACCAAAACTTCCAGCACCACCGCCCCGGCTGCCACCATCAAACTGTTGACAAAATATCGCCCCAGTGCCGCCACTTCCCACGCCCGGATATACGCATCGAACGTCAAAGGGTCCGGCCAGAATCGCGGCGGCGATTCAATGATCTGCAGCGGGTTTTTCAACGACGATAGCACCATCCACACAAACGGCAAAAGTTGCACCAGTGCTCCGATGCACAACAAAAGCACCATGATCAGGTACATCGCCCTGACCCCCGGCCTGCGCAGATCGCTGTCACTCAAAAGCATGTCGTTCCCTAACGCGATTTTTTCAATCGCAATTGCACATACGTCACCACCATGAGCACGACAAACAGAATCACCGATAACGCTGCCGCGTAACTGATGTCCCACTGACGAAACGCAGTGAAGTAAATGTAAAGCGACAGCGTCAGACTCGCGTTGTTGGGTCCGCCTTCGGTCATCACCATCGGCTCAACGATCAACTGCGAGGCTGCGATCACCGACATGATCAGCACCACCAGCATGATCGGCCGAAGCTGCGGCAAGGTGATGTGCCAAATCTTCCGCCACAATGACGCCCCATCCACCGAGGCCGACTCATACAACTCACGCGAAATGCCCTGCAGCGCCGCCAGGTAAATCAAAATCCAATACCCCAGCCCGTGCCAGATGGCTACCATCGCCAGCGACGGCATCACCAGCTTGTCGCTTTGCAACCATTGCAAACGCGGCAGCCCCAGTTGATCCAGCAGCATGTTCATCGCCCCGAATTCCGGGTTGAATACCCATTTCCATACGATCGCCACCAGCACCAGCGACGTGACCGTCGGAATGTAGTAAGCCAATCGCATCAGCAACTTGCCCCGCCGTAGTTCATTGATGGCAATCGCCAGGGCAATCGGCAGCACAAAGCCCATCGCCAATCGCAGCACCAGGTACACCAGCGTGTTGCGGGCTGCCTGTCGAAAATAGGGGTCGCCCAGTGCTGTTTCGTATTGGTCCAGTCCGACAAAGTGCTGCGTCGCGCCGATGCCGTGCTGGTAGTCCTGCAAACTCAGTTCGACGGCTTTGATCAGCGGATACCAACTGAACACCATAAAAAACGCAATCGCCGGGGCCACCAGCACCCACGGGTTATCCGAAAGCAAATTCAAGCAGCGGCGCCATAGGTTTGGCCGTGAAAAATCAGCCGCGATGATTCCCGCAGGACTCGGCTGATTCATGACAACCTCAACGTCAATATCTTTTTGCTCGCCAGTTCGCGCTGTATCGTGACCTGACCGTTGGTCGTGGGCTGACCATTGGTTGTGGGCGCCTCATCCACCACCCGACCATCGAAATCGACCGCTTGTGCAACCGATGGCGTTTGTTTGCCATCCAACATCGCCCCCGGCTGAACTTGAAGCTGGGTATTTGCATGAGTTGGATTGAACAGTCGCACTTCCACCGACTCATTCACCCGACGCAAGCTGGTGAGTACCGCATCCCCCGACACCGCCAGCATCGACGTTTCCAACGGCATTGCTGTGTTGCGGCGATGCTGCTGAACTTCCTCCTGCGTCAGTGACACTGCTCGACAGCCAGCCGCCAATCGCTGCCCCATTTCCGTCAGTTGCACCGGGTTGAAAGTGTCAGCCTTGATCGGCTGCACCTGATATTTGAAACACAATTCACCCTGCATCTGACCGCCCGGTTCACCATCGGTCATCACCGTGCGCTGCGTGGCGCGCAGCAATGTCAAAGCAATCGGCCGATCACTGCGATCGCACACGGCCGCTTCCATCAGCCCGGTCGATATCACCGCCAGGCCTCGATTTTGGTCGAACACCGCTGACCAGCTTTGCTGCGGCCGGGTTTCGACTTCCAGTTCACGGTACAGGTGATTGTCCTTGCGCAGGGCAATGGGTCGCTGGACCGCATCAAACGGTGTGTCCGACCAGGCTGTGTCGGTGTTCGCACCACTGGGCAGCAGCACTCGCAGGCGATGATCAAGGGCGGTGTTATGCACAGTCGTTTCAATTTCAAGCGCACGGCTGTCACGACGTAACGTCAATCGGCTGACGATGCGCAGTTCAACCATGTCATTACTGCGTCGCATTGATTGGCGGTCAAACCCAGCCGGTACTTTCATACGCCGATCCAGTAGCAGCGTTGCCAGCATCGGCCCATCATTCACCCATGACAACGACACTTCGCCCGGGGGTGCGATATGCACCTGATCATTGACAGCTTGGCCGTGGTACCACCCATCCCCGATGTCAGCTGCGTTCTCGAAAGCAAGTAAACCATGGTACGTTTGGCCATGAGCATGTTCGGTGAGCGTCACCGAACCATCGCCTTCGATGGTGACGGTCAAATGCCCATTGCTCATGCTTCGCGTGCTCGTATGCAGCGAAGGGGCCACCGCGTGACGTGTCGGCAAGCCTGATTTTTCGGCACGCACGGTCAGCGTGGTGTAACCCATCGGCGGAATTGTCACATCCATCGCCACCGTCACCTGATTCACCTTGACCGCTTTGGGGAATTGATGATCAAACTGTCGCACATGCAGGCAATTGGGTTTTTGCGTCAGTCGCTGGTACGCCAGTTCCGTATCATCCCCGGCAAACAAACGGAACGCCGGCTTGGGTTCGAATCCGAAAAATTCGTTGAAGCTCGGCCAGTGTTGCGGGATTGGCAATTCCACCGGCAACACCCCCGACCAGGCTCGCGGCAAAGGGTTGAACAACACCACCCGCATTTCATCGCCCGTGATCGGCTGTTCAACGCTTGCGGCGATGGCGGTCAGCGCTTCATCGGTCAGCTTTCGGCTGATCTGCTGCGACTGGCGGAAACGGTATTCCGCATCCTGGTGCACCGCATCGACACTGCACCCGCAGATCGTGTCATGTGCATGGTTTTGCAACAGGTAACGCCACGACAAATCCATGAACGCCTGCGGGTACGCTTCCCCCAGTTGGGCTGCGGCAAAGGTGCACCAGGGTTCAGCCCAGTGACACAGTTCGGTCTGACAGTTCGCATTTTGTTGTTTGAGTTGAACCCGACTCGACAGCACCCCCGGTATCACAAATTGCTGATCGACCGACAAGGGGTTTTTGCCCGGCTCGCGCAGTTCACCCACCATCACATGACTGATGTTGCCCGCATACTGTTGCAGGTCGTGCAGGTACGCATCCAGGTTCGAGTGCTGGTAAGTCAGTGTTGTTGCGGAGTCAGGTTGACCTTTTAACTTTTCGGTGATCACCTGATAGGCTGACTCGTCCCACGCTTGATGGTCGGCTCCATCAAACAGCAACACCGGCCCATCACCGCCGGCCTGTGCTTCACGAGCCACCAGTTGATCGAGTGCCTCGCGGCGCTGCTGCATTGACTTGGGTAACTGGTCGTGGTTATCGACATCACGCACCGCCCCGGCGTAGGTGCAGTACCCGCGCCAGGCAAACACATGACAGGGTATCGTCGTGCCGTCGGCCCCGCGCCACAACGCATGGCGCAACTGCGGCAGGTTCACCCCACGCCACAAGATCGCCCCTTTGATACCAAAGCCCGCAAAAATCTGCGGCATCTGACTGTTGTGGCCGAACAGGTCCGCCAGAAAACCCGCATTCGAAGGCTCCGCCCCCAGTTGCCGGGCGATCCGCCGACCCAGTTCCAGGTTGCGAATCAGCGACTCACCGCTGACCAGAAACTCATCCGCCAACGCATACCAAGGCCCGATGACCAGTTGACCCTTGCACACCAGTTGCTGGACTTCCGACCTCCGTTGCGGTCGAATTTCCAAGTAATCTTCCAGCATCAACGCCTGCCCGTCACAGACAAACGGCCCCTGCAGCCGACCCTCGCGCAACCCATCCATCACCCGATCCAGCACCTTCACCAACTGATGGCGAAACTGTTGGAACGTCTGATGCCATTCACGGTCCCAGTGCGTGCTCAGCACATAATGCACCTTGCGGGTTTGTGGCCGCGCGGGGGTCATCGGCACTGAACTGGTTGCTTGGGTCTGTGTGGTCATGGGGGATACCTTTCAACTCGCTTCGATCAGGGTTTTTCGATGGTGTTGTCCTCCACGACAAACGGCCCATGAATTTCGCCCGATGCGTGTACGACTATTTTAGGGGCCTGCCCGATGCGATTGCCCCGAATCACATATTCTCCCAAAATCGGCATCGCTCGTTTGGCCGGCAACTTGTCCTGCTCAATGTTTTTGTACGCAACCAAGGCTGTCAAACAACGATTGACCTCGTTGTTCAGCGTCTGCGAACGTCCGAATTTGTATGCCCAGCCAAGGTGTTGATCCGAGTATCGGAAATCAAGCCACAGCAGTTGATCCAGCACCCCGGTCGCGCGGTTATTCATCACCAACACTTCTTCGCCTGCGATTTGTACCGCAGACAACAAACGACCGCTGAATGTGTTGCCGACGATCACAACGTACTTGGCATTGCGCTCTTCGTCGCGGTCGATCTTTCCGTTGCCGTTGACATCTTCGGTGAAGTCGTCGTTGGTCAGAAACAGGAAGGCAAACGAATTGAACCGATCACCATCGACGACGCAGTCGATCATGCCCGAACCATGGGCGCCGTCGAGGTAGGTGGCCGCCACGCTGTCCCCCTTGAAGTGACAGTTGCGAAACCAGATGTTGTTCAGGCCCATGTGACCCTCCGCACAGGCCGGGTGACCACGACCGGGGTTGACAAAGCCCTGAAACACACAGTTGTCGAACACCACATCCCACACCCGTTGCAGGCGGATGGAAGTGCGTTCCTTGCCTTCGCCGTCGAAAATAATGTTTTTGAAGTAAAAGTTTTTCGTCGGGTTGGCAAAATCATGGAACGCGGATTTGTCAACGGGCTGACCTTTGCCGCTGATGGCCCGGTCAAAGGCGCCGTAGTCCAACGCCAGCGGCGATACTGCTATGCGACTGTGACCGGTGATGAACGCTCCGCCGTCGGAAATGATGTGCACGTTGTTACGGGCGACGATTTTGAACGGCCCATATCGACCGGGCGCCAGGTGAATGGTTCCGCCGGTGGTCGGCAGATTGTCGATTGCCTGTTGAATGCTCTGCCCATCGGTCAGTTTGACGATCGGCTCCGGGGAAGTGATCTCTTTCACATGCACCGGGGCGGCAGGGTTGAACGGGTGCGTCGCCCAAAAGTGTAAAACATCTTTTTCGTAGTCCGGGTCCACCCGTGGCACACCGTCAATCGCCACCGCAGGGGCGATTACCACCGCTGGGGTACTGCTCGCCGGCTGGGCTGAACTGGTTTGAACATTCATGCAACCCACGGAAATCATCACCAAAGTTAACGATATAAACGATTGCCACATGAACAAGTTCTCCTTAAATGATAAAACAATGTTCATTTTAATGATTTTTACGCGAAAGTCAAGGCCGAGGAAAGAATCAGGGCTAAATGGGCCAAATGATAATTAGGTGGGGCAGGGGCGCTAAATTGATCCCATTGAACAATCCCCTCTCCCCTTGGGAGAGGGTTAGGGTGAGGGCCGAGTTGTTGTTGGGTATACCATATTTTAGGTCTTTCCTTCATCGGCCCTCACCCGGCCTCGATGACTCGACCACCCTCTCCCAAGGGGAGAGGGATTTTTCAGAACCCTCAACTCATAAATTCGACGAACGATCAATGTTGCCATCCTGCTTTACCCCAAATTATCCCCACAACTCACGGCTGCTTTACCGTAAGCATATGATGCCCGATCATGGGTATTGCATCTGCTTTTGATACTTTTTTGTTTTTTTCCTCATCATCTGTTGACAACGACCCGATGATCCATTAATATTAACAATGTTCAGTTTGGAAGTTTTCTCCGATTCGTCGGAGGATGG
>CAYRTH010000115.1:0-10111 GCA_964427135.1 uncultured Phycisphaeraceae bacterium | reverse complement strand
TCACCCAGCCGGGGGCGGCTGGGCTACAACAATGGTTTTACAAACCACCCATGACGCCGAGGGCTTTAGCCCCGGTTTTCATTTTCATGTACCCGGCCCTGAAGGGCACGGCGTCAAAAGCATGTGCCACCGATACGTAGCGCTCTACAAAGATGAACACCTATTGCCGAAAACCTACGGCTGATAAACGATGTCGGCCACAAGCTCACCTTCATCATCACGGTACCAGACCAGCGTCGGTTGCGGTTTCAAACGCGGGGCGGTGATGCGCCAGGGCAGGTCGGGTTTATCAGGCTTCATAAATTCGAATGAGCCACGTACCGGGCCGGGGTGGCCGTATTGGTAAAAGGTTTCGATGCGCGAATCGAACTCGGAAGTGACACCATTGCGGGTGCGTGTGGCTCGAAAGCCGATACGTTGCAGTGAGCGACGCAGTGCGGTGATTGAGTCGGGGACCGGGTCATTGCGACTGCGCAAAAAGTCCATCGCATCGCCCAAAAATTCAAGCCTTGAAACCGCGGTCGAAAGCGGGTCCGGTTCGGTATTGCGAATAAACGATTCCCAGTCCCGCTGCAGCACGCGCAGGTCGATGCGTTTGAACCAGGGTTCGATGCTCTGTTCACGGGGCTTGCCTGCGGCGATGGCCTTGAGCATGTCCTGCATCGCGTCCAAATATTTGCCACCGGCTTGAGTGATGAAAAACACCAGTGACCATGCCTGATCGTACAAACGCGCAGCCTTGACGGGGTCGGTGTGTAAAAATCGATTCCACTGTTCATCGGTCAGTCGCACCAGTTCGCCCAGCGGCATCGAAGTGCCTTCGTCCAGGGCTGCACGCGCTCCGCGTAATCGGTCGGCGTTGGCAAACCCAAGTCGCATCGTACCGTTGGAGCCGCCGACGATGATGCCGTCTTCGAAATATTGAGCCAGGCCTTCGTTTAGCCAAATCGGAATGTTCGTCCCGATATGGTTGTAAGCAAACTGATGAAACCCCTCATGTTGCAGGGTTTGATAGGTCGTGCTGCGATTGCGACCCTGCACCCACGTGGCAAGTCCGCGTCCCTGACGTTGCACAAAAAAAATGCCCGCCGTCGGCGACGCATCCAACCCGAACCGCTGCATGAACGCCAGGTAATGTTCACGGGTGCGCAGCAAATACAAATTCATCGGCTCATCACTGCGTGAGGGGAACGAGGCAAACCGACGTTGATACTCGGCGTAAACCGCATCCATGTGCCGACCGATGCGATTGGCCTGATCGGGTGGCAACTCCGACCATATGCGGTAATACCGACTGTTCAATCCGACCAGTCGAACCGTCTGACCATCGGCCGTAAAAGTGATCGGCCGCGCAGTTTCAGCCCATGCGGTAGTGACCGGGGTGATGTTGAATAAACTACAACACATCAGCAGTGTGAACAATACTGATGAAAAATGTGTCTTCTGGTTCTGCATGTATTGTGGCACCGCCGCCCTCGGCGGTGGGTTTGCAAAGCGGCGGATGGCATACGCCCAATTCATCGATTCACCAATCATCGAGTCGAACCGACCGCCGATGCCATCGGCGGCTTTATTCACCCAGCCGGGGGCGGCTGGGCTACATTCAAACGCGACAAGTCGCGGCGCTAATCGATGCAATTCACGCGCTGACCGATCCAACCACTTGGCCACTTGGCCTCACTTCCCTGCATAATCAATCAATCGGCTGATTTCGCTGCGCAAATCTTTGCGATGCACGATGCGATCAACAAAACCTTTCGAAAGCAGGTGTTCACTGCGTTGAAAACCTTCGGGCAGTTCCTGCCTGATGGTATTGGCGATCACGCGCGGGCCTGCAAAGCCGATCAGGGCTTTGGGTTCGGCAATGATCACATCCCCCAGCATGGCGAAACTGGCAGTCACGCCCCCGGTCGTCGGATCGGTCAGCACACTGACAAACAACCCGCCAGCCTCATCCAGTCGCGCCAGGGCGGCGCTGGTTTTGGACATTTGCATCAGCGATAGGGTGCTTTCCTGCATGCGTGCCCCGCCTGAACAACTGACCACCACCAGGGGCAAATCAGCATCGGTGGCGTATTCGATGGCGCGGGTGATTTTTTCGCCGACCACGCAGCCCATGGAGCCGCCGATGAATCGACCATCCATCACTGCCAGCATCACCGACCTGCCTTTGATAAAACCCTTGCCGCAAATGATCGCATCCGGGTGACCGGTTTTTTTGCGTTCGCTTTTGAGTTGGTCGGGGTACGCTTTGAGTGCGGTGAATTTCAGGGCATCGACCGGGCTGAGGTCCGACCATTTGGGTTCGAAGCTGCCGGGGTCACAAAGCTGCTCAATGCGCTGGTCCGCCCCGATGCGAAAATGAAAATCACATTCCGGGCAGACGTGCAGGTTCTGTTCCACCATTTTGCGATAAAGCATGGCTTCGCAATTGCTGCAACGCATCCACAAACCCTGCGGCACTTCGACACGCTTGTTTTCCGCCTGGGCGCCAGCGGCTTGGCTATCGATAGCGGTGGGGGCGGTCGAAGTTACCACTTCTTCACTCATCGCTTGAATCGAGGAGTTGGCCTGATGCGAATCGGGTTGGGTTGGTTTTTGCTCGACGTTCACAGAAGTTTTCCGTGATCACCCCATCAGGTACAAACACGTGCGCGACAGGGCGATTTGGTTTTTTTCACGTTTACCCGCATTATAGCCCTGTCAACCCTCAAACATTGAAGGACTGGTGGGGCAGGCGTCTCGCCTGCCAATGGGCAGCAGCCCATTTCGAAGTATCAATTGCATCACCATAAGCCTACGGCTCATGGACAGGTCCGAGACCCGCCCCAACAGATATGATATGAAACAGTCTCGAAATATCATGGGAGCATGTCATGCGTATCGTGCGATTTATCGATGAACAGGGTCAAATACAGTTGGGTCGTGAAACCGGTGCAACGCAGGCGGAACTGTTGCAAGGTGATTTGTTCAATGCACCCAAACCGACCGGCCGGGTGGTGGCGATGCGTCAACGTTTGGCCCCGGTGCAGCCGACGAACATTATTTGTATTGGGTTGAATTACAAAGCCCATGCCGCCGAGTCGAACTCACCAATCCCCCAGCACCCCGTGCTGTTCATGAAACCGGTGTCAGCGACGAATCACCCCGGTGACCCCATTCGCATCCCCGCCTGCTGCACCCACGGCCCTGAAGTCGATTACGAGGTCGAACTGGCCATCGTGATCGGGCGTGGAGGCAAAAACATTCCCGAAAATAAAGCCCTCGAACATGTGCTGGGTTACACCGTCGGCAACGATGTGTCCGCCCGTCGCTGGCAGCGGAACAACGGCAGCCAATGGGTGCGCGGTAAAAGTTTTGACACTTTCTGCCCCCTTGGGCCGGTGCTGGTCACCGCAGCCCAAGGCCCGCTGGGTCACCTGCCCGGCGATCACATCACCAACCCGCAAAACCTGCGATTAACCACCCGCCTCAACGGTCAGGTGATGCAAAATTCGGTCACCAGCGACATGATTTTCACGGTCGCACAAATCATCGCCTTTGTCAGCCTCGACACCACCCTCGCCCCCGGCACGGTCATACTCACCGGCACACCCCAGGGCGTCGGCTTTGCTCGCAAGCCCCCCGTGTTCATGCAACCCGGCGACAACGTGGCCTGTGAAGTTGAATCGATTGGGGTACTCGAAAACCCGGTGGTGTGAAAGCCGTGCGTGAACTTGCCCCATGTAAGCGCCGCGACTTGTCGCGCCTGTGTTGATGATGTCAAGCAAACATTGTCAGATGCATCAACACGATTCAAACCTTGAAAATCGCCCCCATTTTTTTACCCATCAGCAGCCCGGCTCCGATCAGTGTGATGGTCAGCAGGGCCATGCCCCACACACCCATCGCACTGGCGATGTAAGGTCCGTCGCCCAGTCGATTGAAAAATTCAAAGATCGCTTTGGTGATCGGAAAATCATCCTGCCGCTGAGCCAGTATCAGCGAATCGCTGACCTCCAGCATGGCAAACGAAAATGCCAAAATACCCCCCGCGATCAGATTGGCGGCAATCAATGGCATGGTGATTTTGCGCAAGGTGTGCAGTGTCGATGCCCCCATGTTCTGCGCGGCCTCTTCCAACGTCACCGAGGTTTGTTCAAGCCCCGCTGTCGCTGATCGCACCACATACGGCAAGCGGCGCACCGCATAAGCCACCACTAAAAATGCAAACGGATTGGGGGCTGAACCGGTCACTTGAAACAGGGAACCAATGCCTTCAAGCCCCTGATCATTGAACCACTTGGCCAGTTGCGGGAACGGCCAATGCAGACTCATCGCCACGTAACCAAACGCCATCACCAACCCCGGCACCGCCAGGGGCAGCATCGCCAAGGTGTCCAGTATCCAGCCACCCTTGACCTTGGCGCGCACCGTCAGGTACGAAATCGACACCCCGATGATCATGCACAACACCATCGCAAGCGAAGCGTAAATCAGGCTGTTGCGAATGCTGCTCATGGCCATGTCGTGCGACAGGGCACCGGCGTAGTGCTGCGTCGTCCAATACGCAGGCATCACCGAGCGATACCACGCGCCATCGACAGTGAACGATGACAACACCACGCCCACATGCGGCAGCACCGCAGCACCGGTCACCACGATGAACGCACCGGCTGCAAACATGGAACCCACCGCCCCGAGTTTGCGCGGCTGTGCTGCGATCGACGCCTTTGATTGCATCGCATACGCCCGGCCACCCAGCACCCATTTACCAAGCAGGTACAACCCAGCCGCCACCGCGAGCATCACCACCACCAATGCATACGACCGTGGGTTGGCCTGTATTTCATTGATACCCCAAAAAATTTGCACCGGCGTCACCGTATAAAAATCGAACATCAACGGCGTGCCCAGTTCCGTGAACGACCAGATGAAAACAATCGTCGCACCCGCGAATAACCCCGGCAATATCAGTGGCAACGTGATTTGACGAAATCGCTGCCAGCGACTGGCGCCCAGGTTTTGCGCTGCTTCTTCCAACGCCGGGTCCAGGTTGGCAAGCGCAGCCGCGATATTCAGGTACAAAATCGGGTACAGGTGCAGGGCTTCCATCAGCACCACGCCTGCGAATCGGCCGCCCAGCGCACCACCTAAAAAATCAATGCCCGGTTGATTGGGGTCGATGACTCCCGCTTCACCCAATGCTGAATTGAGTCCCCCAAACCGCCCCATGATCGCCCGCATGCCGATCGCCCCCACGAACGGCGGCAGTATCAATGGCACCAGCACCAGGCTGCCCAGCAACCCCTTGCCCCAAAAATCAAAACGAGCTGACAATATCGCCAGTGGCAGCGCGATGATCATGCACAAAATCGTCGTGAAGGTTGCTATCAGCAGACTGTTGCGCAGCCCTGCCATCCATACCGGATCCCTGGGCACGCTCGCCAGATACTTGAGGGTGAAATTGCCCTGCGGATCAAAGAACCCACCCTGCACCGTCATCACAATCGGCCAAATCAAAAACACCAGCAGCACTGACAAGAGCAGTGCGAACAATCCATAATGATAAACGTCCCTTGCCCTCATGGTCAAAGCATATCCCCAACCCGACTTTGAAGAAAAGTCAACCTCATAAAAATGGTACCCTCGGCCCCGGTTGCCAGGTTTGTAGACGTGCTTCTTCCACCTGCTGGTTTTCAGGCACAAGTTCCATCGCCACCACCGTGTCGATCGGATCGGGCATCAGGTATGTGTGAGCCGTGGGCTGATACAGGTTGAAGAAAATATCGTTGGGTTGGCCGAAGGTTTGAACCCCCGGATTCCAGAAATCACGGATGAACGCTTCCGCACCGGTGGCCAGCAATCGCGGTCTGCGCACCTTGCCGCGCAAACCAGGCAGCGTCAAATTGCCCATCGGCTGCTCCATGATGTGTGCATACAACGTCTTGCCGTCACTGGTGAATCGTCCCCAATCCGGTCGTTCGAAATCTGCTATTCCGCAACCATAAATACTTTCACCATTGGCACTCATCCAGTGACCGATTTCCTCCAGTACCCGCATCGATTCGCTCGGTAGTTCACCCCTGGCCGTCGGACTGAAATTCACTGTCAGGTTGCCCGACTTGGACACGCAATTCACCAGGGCACGAATGATGTCCGCTGATGACTTGTATGCCTTGTCACTCGACGAGTAACCCCAGCTGTTGTTGTGCGTGATCCATAAATCCCACGGCACGATTTCCCCGTTGGCGTTGCACGTCGGCGCCGTCGGCGTGTTGAGTTCACAGGTGTCAAAATCACCCGCCCAGGGCGCGGGGTTGGCTTCCTTGATGCTGCCGTGGTATCCGTTGGTCAGTCGATCGTTGAGCACGATGTTCGGTTGAAGTTGGCGAATCATTTTCACAAGGTCATCGGCCCCCCATTTTTCACCCACAAAATCCCAGTACGAAAAATCGAAAATTAGCAAGTCGATCACGCCGTAATGGGTGAGTAATTCACGCACCTGTCCGTGAAGATATTGCACATAACCCGACCAGTTATGTGAGCGATCTTTGTGTGACGGGTCGTGCCGCATTGGGTGTTGCCGGTCACCATAGGCCGGGTAATCCGGGTGATGCCAATCCACCAACGAGTAATACAACCCCACACGCAAGCCCTCATCGCGGAAGGCATCGACATACTCACGTACCAGGTCTCGCCCTGCTGGACAGCGCGTGGCTTTGTAATCGGTGAGCTTGCTGTCGAACAGGCAAAACCCATCGTGATGCTTGGTGGTCAGAATCGCGTATTTCATACCCGCCTGTCGGGCCAGTTTCGCCCAGGTATGAGCGTCGTATCGATCGGGGTTGAGTGAATCCACGTAGGTCTGATACTGCTCGATACTCATGCGCTGGTTGCTGCGCACCCACTCGCCTCGTGCGGGTATCGAATAAACCCCCCAATGAAAACTGATGCCCAGGCGGGCCTCCAGCCACCATTGCATCCGCTGCGGCGTCGGTCGATAAATCACGGGTGATCTTTCGGGTTGGTAATGTGAGTTCATAAGTGTTTCTGTCGCAGTGATCGGGTTGAGTCATACCTCTGCGCGATCGGCATACGCCTGCCAAAACCAAACGCTCGTCCCGTGACCTTGATTCCGGGAGCCGCCTGCTTGCGTTTGTATTCATTGCCATCGATCAGTTTGATCACCCGCAGTATCACCTGCTGATCGATATCGGGTAAGTCTTTCACAATCTGCAATGCTGACTTTTCCTGCTCCACATACCGTTCGACGATTTGGTCCAACACTTCATATTCAGGCAGCGAATCCTGATCCGTCTGATTCGGTCGCAATTCAGCGCTGGGTATCTTGCTGATCGAGTTTTCGGGAATCACCGCGCAGCCGAAGTGTTGGTGCAGCGGGCAAGCCGGAGTGTTGATCCAGCGTGACAGGTCCCACACCATGGTTTTGGGCACATCGCTGATGGCCGCCAAACCACCGCACATGTCGCCGTAAAGGGTGCAATAGCCCACGGCCAGTTCGCTTTTGTTGCCGGTGGTGACCAGCAGTGAGCCGAACTTGTTGGACAGGGCCATCATGGTCACGCCGCGAAGCCGAGCCTGAATGTTTTCTTCCGTCGTATCAGCGGGTTTACCGGCAAACTGTGGCATCAAATTGCGTTCAAAAGCATCGTGCATATCGCTGATACCGATAATCGAAAACTTCATTTTCAACCGCGCCGCCACCTCACGCGCATCCGCAAGCGAATGCTCGGAACTGAACCGCGAAGGCATCGCCACCCCATGCACGTTTTCACTTCCAATCGCTGCCACGCACAGGGCTGCCGTCAAGGCCGAGTCGATGCCACCTGACAAACCCAGCACGATCGACTTGAAACCGCACTTGCGCACATAATCGCGCAAACCCAGCACCAGTGCGTGATACACCGATTCGATGCCGGTTTTGTGATGATGTTTGCGATTGATGTTGCCGTCGGTATGGGTTGCTGGCGGTGGGGGGGTCGGTGTTCGAATCGCATCCGTTGCCGCAATCGGCACATCCACCACCACCAAATCATCTTCAAAATCACGGGCTTGCGCGATGACATGACCCGCCGCATCGACGGCACATGAATTGCCATCGAACACCAATTCATCATTGCCGCCGACCTGATTGCAATACAGCAGGGGCAACCGATGCGTACGTGCCGCATTGGCGAATAATTTACGACGTAGGTCATGTTTGCCCACCACAAACGGCGAAGCCGAGCAGTTGATGAAAACCTGCGCCCCTTTTTCCGCCAGTTCCGCGATCGGGTCTTCGTGGTAAAGCGATCGGCCCAACACTGTCGGGTCGTTCCATAAATCTTCGCAGATGCTCACGCCCAGTCGAACGCCTTCGAAAGTGATAATGTCCACCCTCGGCCCGGGTTCGAAATACCGTTGCTCATCAAACACGTCATACGTCGGCAAAAGGCTTTTCACATGTCGTCGCTCGATGCGACCATTTCGGCAGAATGCAGCTGCGTTGTACAACGGCCGACCCTTCTGCCCATCGTCCGACCAGCACGGATAACCAATCAAAGCTGCAACGTTGTTGCACAGCCGGGCGATTTGTTCGACCGCCTCAACGCATTCATCGATCACTGCCGGTTTGAGCAATAGGTCTTTGGGCGGGTAGCCCAGTATCGCCAGTTCCGGGAACACCACCAGTTGCGCTTTTTCAAACTGCGCTTGTTCGATAGCGCGGGCGATGAGTTGACTGTTGCCGGCGATATCGCCGACGGTGGGGTTGATTTGTGCCAGGGCAATGCGCAGGTGGTTTGACATCGCCATGATTGTAAACGCAAGCAAACGTTGTGGTCGATGTCCGAACTATTTTCCAGTCAAGGCACTTTCAAACAGTCGTGCAAACTGTTTACCTTCACGCTGCTTCCAGCCACCGCGATGCCATGCATAGCCAGCGATCATCGGCACCGCCATTGTCGCTTCGCTGAACACCATCTGCTCGTAGGCGGTATCGACCTTGCCCCAGCTTGACGCTTCCTTGAGCGTCGAACTCGACAGCGCCCCATCGCGTACATCGGCCACGGTGACCTGTATCGCGTATTTGTGCATCGGGGCATCGTGACCCAGCAGGTCGGCTGCGACGACAATGTCCTGCGTGAAGTTTTTGGGCACACCGCCACCGATCATGAAAATGCCTGTGACCGGGTTTTTGATTTTGATTTGCGTCAGTTCATAAAAATCGCGGGCTGAATCAAGGCTCATCATCGGTTGGCCGGTGGTGATACGGGCGTGTTGATGGGCGACCAGCCCGAACCCCGCCGAGCAATCCGAAAACGCCGGGCAGAAAATCGGCACACCGCTGTCGTAAGCCGATTCGACAATCGTGGGTACACCCTTGTTCTGCTTTTTCAGCCAGCCGCCCATCGCATGAATGAACTCACGGCTGGAATAGGGCCTTGCTTCCAGCGAATCCGCAATCTGACGCATGACATCATCACAAACACGCAGCTCGTCTTCATCAATAAACGTGTCGTAAATACGGTCGATGTGCAGGTCGCGCAACTCACCATCAAACATGCCCCAACGATACTGTTCGGGCGCGATGTAGTGCTTGAAACCCAACCCTTCGAAAAAGTCCTGGTCCACGATGTTGGCGCCGGTGCTGACAATTGCATCGACCATTTTGCTTTGAATCAGGTCGATGAACACTTGCTTCAGGCCCGCACTGATGAGCGACCCCGCCAGACAGAGAATGACCCCGCAGTCACGATCGCGCAACATGCGGTCGTAAATGTCCGCTGCCCGCGCCAGATCACGGCTGGAAAAAGCCATCGAACCCATCGCCTGCACCATCGACACAATGTTGTGAGCCTTGATGTCGATGTGCTGAATCGGTTGGCTGAGCAGTTGTTTACGGTCGGGCATGATGATTTCACTCCATAAAATCTGCATAAAGCAGATTCAATTTCAATATAGCGGATCGATTCTGTCCCCTCTCCCTTCGGGAGAGTCGCAGACCCGCCGTGGTGGGGGTTAGGGTGAGGGCGTCTGCGATTTTCATTTTCACTGCCATCAAATATCTTGAAGGCACGCCCTCACCCGGCCTCGATGACTCGGCCACCCTCTCCCGGAGGGAGAGGGG
>CAYRTH010000114.1:0-10159 GCA_964427135.1 uncultured Phycisphaeraceae bacterium | reverse complement strand
ATGTCCTCCCAGGGCGACATTTCCTTCTGCTTGAGGCCCAGGGCGATCTTTTCCTTGTCCCGGTCGATGTTGAGCACCTTGACTTCGATCTGCTGCCCGATTTTGACCATGTCCGAGGGGTGATTGATTCTGCCCCAGGACATGTCGGTGATGTGCAGCAAACCGTCGATGCCGCCCAGGTCGATGAACACGCCAAAGTCCGCGATGTTCTTGACTTCGCCCTTGACGATGTCGCCCTCGTGCAGCGCGGACAAAAGTTCCTTGCGTTTGCGCGAACGTTCGTCCTCAATCAATTTGCGCCGGCTGATGACGATGTTCCGCCGTTCCTTGTCAATTTTCAGCACGGTCGCGCCGATCTTCTGACCGACATATTCGCCGATGTCAGCCGGGCGACGGATGTCCACCTGCGAAGCGGGCAGGAACGCCGGGACGCCGATGTCCACCAGCAGGCCGCCCTTGATTTTGCGCAGCACCTTGCCGGTGACGACGTCACCTTCCTTGTTGTTTTCGATGATGCGTTCCCAGCCGCGAATGCGGTCGGCTTTACGCTTGGAAATTTTCACCGTCCCGGTTTCGGATTCCAACTCTTCGAGCAACACTTCCACCGTGTCGCCGATTTCAACCTTGCCCGGTTCGTCAAATTCGTTTTGTTCGAGGATGCCCTCGGACTTTAAGCCCACATCCACCAAGTAGCCGTCGCCGGCTTTGCCGATGATTTTGCCTTTGAGAATGCCCCCGGGCTTGAGGTCGGAAACGGTCTTGCCCAGCACCGCGTCCATGTTGCCCTTGGCAAAGTCAGCGCCCAGCACTGCGGTGAGCATTGCCTCGGCTTCCGAATCTTCAATCGACAGACTGGCCATCAAATTCTTGTCAACCATGGGGAAAGGAGTTCCTTGGACTCATGATTCATACCCGGCCCGCCGACGCAGCGGAACACTTCGGGTCGCTCGACAAGGTTTTGTCGAGCCTTGGTGCATGTCGCCCGTTGCATCGTCCGTTCAACATGAACGGAACACGATCCAAGGGCGAAACTCTCATTGTAACAAATTTTGTCAGTGAGGGTTGTTGACGCCGTGCCCTTGAGGGCCGGATGTTTGAATTTGAAATCCGGGGCTAAAGCCCTCGGCGTCATCGTTTGATGTGGCACCGCCGCCCTCGGCGGTGTTTTACAAAGCGGCGGATGGTATCCACCGTCTTGATTGGAATCGCAGATTCACCATTCACTGCATCACACAGACCGCCGATGCCATCGGCGGCTTTATTCACCCAGCCGGGGGCGGCTGGGCTACATCTTTCGCCCTATAATGCTCACACATCTGGAGGTCGCCTCGCATGGTATTGGTCACGATCGTGGGGGTTTGCGGCATTATTTTCTGGCTGGCGTATCGCTGGTATGGGCGGTTGCTGGCCAAACTCTTGCAACTGGATGACAGACGCACCACCCCGGCTGTCACGCAGCGCGATGATGTTGACTTTGTACCCATCAAACCCGGGTATTTGATGAGTCAACATTTTTCCGCCATCGCCGCCGCAGGGCCGATTGCCGGTCCGATTCTGGCGGGCATGTTCTTCGGTTGGGGACCGGCTCTGATATGGATCATGTTCGGGGCCATCCTCATCGGTGGCGTGCATGATTTCACCTCCCTGGTGGCTTCGCTTCGACATCAGGGCCGATCGATTGCCGACATTTTGCGTCAGCACATGACCCGACGCAGTTACCTGCTTTTTCTGGCGTTCATCTGGCTGGCGCTGATTTACATCATCGTGGCCTTCACCGACATCGTCGCCAACTCCTTCGTCGGCAAGCTCACCCTGGAAAACGGCGTAGTCGTCACCGGTGCAGGCATCGCAGGCTCATCGCTCTTGTACCTGGCGCTGCCCTTGGCGATGGGTCTGCTGATGCGCTATGCCAAGCTGTCGGACACCTGGGCGACGGTGATTTTTCTGCCGCTGGTGGGGGTGGCCATCTGGGCGGGCCAGTTCATGCCGATTGATCTGGCCGCCTGGCTGAATATCAGCGACGCCCAGGCGGTGAAGGTGTGGGACGTGTTGCTGCTGGGGTATTGTCTGGTGGCAGGGGGTTTGCCGGTCTGGTTGCTGCTTCAGCCACGCGGCCACTTGGGCGGCTATTTTTTATATGTCGCACTGCTGGGCGGCTTGGCGGGCATGGTGGTACTGGGCGTCGGGTCGGCCATGGGCTGGGTGGACAAGGGACCGACGATTCAGTTTGAGCGATTTTTGGGCTGGGAGGCAGCCGGTCAGGGGCCGATGTTCCCGGTGCTGTTCATCACGGTGGCTTGCGGAGCCTGTTCAGGGTTTCATTGTCTGATCGCATCGGGCACGACCAGCAAGCAATTGCGCTGTGAAAGCGATGCCCAATTGATCGGTTACGGGACGATGCTGCTGGAAGGGATGGTGGCGGTATTCGCGCTGGCGTGTTTGATGATTTTGACGGTCGATGCTGCCAAGGGTCAGGGGCCGAACTTGATTTATGCGCGAGGGTTGTCGGAGTTTTTGAGTGTGTTTGGCATCCCGGCTGCGTTTGCGATGTCGTTTGGTTTACTGGCGTTCACGACGTTTGTTTACGACACGCTGGATGTCTGCACACGTCTGGGTCGGTACGTGATTGTGGAACTCACCGGCTGGAACGGGCGCGTTGGACGTTGGCTGGGCACAGCCATCACCGCCCTGGTACCGCTGGTGTTCGTCACGCAAACCTTGAAAGACCCGCTGACCGGTGCAGCGCGACCAGCCTGGCGCGTGTTTTGGCCGCTGTTTGGGGCGAGCAATCAGTTGCTTGCGGCCTTGGCGTTGTTGTGTGTCACCGTCTGGCTTTGGCGCACACGCAGGGCCTGGTGGGTCTGGCTGGTGACGGGTTTGCCGATGGTGTTCATGTACGTGATGAGTGTGTGGGCCTTGGTGATATTTGTGCAGCAGGGTTTTTGGGTCCAAGGCCGATTGGACCTGACAACGACCAACCCGATACCCTGGGCATCGAGTCTGCTGATTGTGCTGGCGGTGTTGCTATTGATGGAGGCATTCAAAATATTTTTCGGTTCGCCGCCCAAAGCCGGAGAACAAACATTGCCCCACGCCGCGGCCAAAGCGATATGATGGGAATTTCGAAGATGCAGAACCAAGCCGGGAACGAGGCCGCCTCCGGGGCCCAGGGATCTGGTATATGAACCAGCGGCCCAGTGATTCAAAATGTTTAGCGTGGACGCTTTGCGTCGGCGCTTTGGAGCAGACCCACCCAAATACAAATGACGCCCAGGGCTTTAGCCCCGGATATCCGGCCCTAAAGGGCACGGCGTCAAAAGCGCCGCGACTTGTCGCGTCTGATTGCCTGGTGAAATGATCAACCCATTCCAACCCATGACAGGACCCCGGATGTTGAAACGATTGTTACCCATGCTGATTTTGTCGCTCATGACTTTCATCACCACCGGCTGTGCCACCGCCTGGCAATCGGTCGATCGACCCGAAATTCAGGTTGAAAAGGTCGAACTTACCCAGCGCACTGACGAGGGCCTGCGCATGGAAGTCACCGTGCGCTTATCCAACCCCAACCAAATCGCCCTGCCCCTGGTGTACGCATCCTATGGCGTCGAACTGGACGGACTGGGCCGCTTTGAACTGGGCGACACCACCAATCGCACCCTCCCGGCCAGGGGCAGTCAGATCGTCGTCTTGCCCGCAGCATTTGCCATCACCCAACCCTTGCCCGCAGCCACTCCGTACCGGGTGTGGGGCCACGTGCAATATGAGCCGCCCGGGCAATTCCGCCGAGTGCTCACCGAATCGGGCATCCCCCTGCCCGGGGCCTCGTTTGCACTGGATGGAAGGTTGGAATAAAAGTGATTTCGAATTTCGGATTTCGAATTTCGATTTTAACAAGCCAAGGACGAGGTCGCAGGGCGACCGAGGACTTGGGTATTTGAAGAAGTGGCCAAGGACAGACTGATGACGCCGAGGGCTTTAGCCCCGGATTGATCGATTGTGGCACCGCCGCCCTCGGCGGTGAAGTTGACAAATCAGCGGATCGTATCCGCCGTGTTCCTTGAATCATGTCATTGCTCGACGAAAACCACGGACCGCTGATGCCATCGGCGGCTTTATCAACTGATTAACCTAAACATACCCGGGCCCTCGGCTTGCCAGCCTCGTTCCCGGCTTGCTTTCCGAAATTCAAAATCCGAAATTCGAAATTTTCTTCATCCCCTTGCCTTTTGAATCGCATCCATCAACACCCGTGCTTCGCCTTCGGTGAGTTTACCCGCCGGCCAGCGATACCCCAAGCCGTCGCCGGCCCGCCGGGGGATGATGTGAAAGTGAACATGATCCACCACCTGCCCCGCGGTTTTGCCGTTGTTCTGCAACAGGTTCCAATCCGCCAATCCCGTGGCTGTCATGGCCGCTTTGCCCAGCATCGGGAACACCTGCCCCAGGGCTGCGCTGACATCGCTGGGCATATGGTCCAACCGTTCCCAGTGGCCCTTGGGGATCACCAGCAAATGTCCGCGTGCCACCGGGTTGATGTCCAGAAAGGCCAGCGTGTGCTCGTCTTCATACACCTTGTAACAGGGAATCTGACCAGCCACGATCTTGCAGAACACGCAATGCGGATTAAATGGCAACATCCCCATCAATCACCTCCCTCGATCAAACCATTTTTCAACACAACTCAGAAGAGTGGCTGGGGGATAGGAGCTTGGAGCTAGGTAAAAAACAACTTCCCATGATTGGCCCAGCCCCTAGCCACTAGCACCCAGTCGCTCATTACTGAATCCGCCGACTCAAAAGCACCTTGGGCGAATCCGTGGCCGACATCACATTCGACCGATCCAACACCACAATATACCGCGCCGTTTCCACCGGCGAACCCGTAAACTCGCCCCGACGATACCCCCGCACATGAATATACATCGTGAACACATCGCTGCGGGTGGTGAAAATCTGTGACAAAAATTGATACCGCGCCAACCGCTGGACTGGATCGTCGATGATCGCTTGATAGGTTCCACCATCTTCCGGTAAGGGATACAAGAGCGATGGATTACCGCTGTTATTGACGCCATCATAACCGTATCGAAGTATGTTTCTTGGATAATCACCAGGCGTAGTAATTGTGTAATTGGGCGGTGAGTAAGTGCCACCTTGTGGGTTAAGGAACAACCATTCCCCCAATGTCGCCAGACCAGGGGTGACTCGTCCCCATGATGATGCTGGGTTGGACTCATGTCGTTCGCCTACTGGAAGCCAGTGCGCTGTGCTGGTAACCGAATTACCGACATTGCTGTCGGCGATGGACATGTAAGTTCGCCAGATTAGATTGGGTGTGGTTCCCGTGACAGTAAAGACACGGTCCCCTCGGTTGTAAGTGACGCTACTGTCCCATGGCCGAAGGTTTCGGTAACGAACGATGGTTTCCATCAAATCCTGTATTTCACGAATTGAGTCTTCTGGTATTGGAGCAGCAAGCGTCAAGAGGTGCAGCGGCATGGTGTTGATATTGATCATCCCCGGTACAAACCGCTCCGCTGGCTTGCCAGCGACCAACGGCGGGTCATCATCGGGCGTCGCATCGGGGCTGCTGTCACTGTTATTCACATCATCGTGAGCCGGGCTGAGGGTGGTGAACTGTTCCAATACCATCGCTGCATGTTGCACCGCCGCTCGATCCGCCGCCAAACCGCGCGGCACCACGGCATTGGGAGATATGTCCAGAAATAATTGCCCATTGTCCACAGTGGTCGCAGAATTGTTATCCCAACCATTGGTCAAAATTCCCCCCGTTCCATCGGCTCCACTCAGACGCTGCGGCAGGTCTCCGGTGTCGGCTTCGTCGTCCGTAATGGCGGTGTCACGGGAGAATCCCAGCTTGAAAATCCAGCCAAGCTCCGCCACGCTGAAGATCGGGCGATTGGCATGAGGAATCTGTACGGCATCCAGCTTCTGGTCACCCTCAATCACAGGGCTGCCCTTGTCATCGTTATTGAAGTAAACCATTGTTGTGTTGTAGGCCGTTTCGACCGGGAGCACACGAGTTTTGACTTCTTTGTTGAGATTACTCAGGTAGTAGATGCCATCAGCCGCGCCGCCCGGTCGGCTGCACGCACGATAGACAGCCGTCTGCGCGTGACGCCCCCGTGTGGCGGTATCGCCCTGTTCGGCTACAGCAGTGGCAGTGAAGACGGCACTGTCGACGGAAAAACCACTGCCCGTCAACCTGTCATAGGTCACCAGATCAACGACTACGATGTCGGCGTTTGTATCCACCTGCAAGCGAACCGTCAGGTCTGCTCCGGTTGCAAGATTCAGCGTCCCGCTATCGAGCGTCGCTGCTACCGAGGTTCCGCCAATCGACAGGGATGTCACCAGATTGTTTAGCGTGTACGTGCCCTCATCGTCGGTATCTGCAACCGGGTTGTAGTACACCACAATATGTTCACGCGCCGGGATCGTCGTTGACGGCGGCAATGAAAACGTCGCTCCGCCAACAAGGAGACGAATCGCATCGAGGTTGATTTCGTGATCGAATGGATTGCCCAATTCAATCGCAAATCCATCTGAATTGGGTTGGCGCGACCAGGTATCACTTCTTCCATCGGAGCCGTTGACGGAGTAAGCTCCGACACCATCCCACAAATCCTGTCCGGTGAACGCGACTTGAACATAGGCTTCGCGCAAAATCGGCAGGCCTTCCAAGCCATAATAATCAACGGTTCCAATCGTCGCTTTGGAAGGAACATTGTCGTTGTCACTGTAATCCGCAATCGCCAAGGCGTACTGCGTGGCCAATTCATTTAATGGGGGATCACCCAGAGCCAGATATTTGAAGCCCGCATTGCCGGTCTGAAAAATGGTGCGCAGAATGGTGGCCATGTTGGTGATGCGCGCGGTATTATTCAAGGTCGCTCCACCGTCTTGATGAACCAGGTCATATTTCAAATCAAAGTCGGCATCGGTGCTGCGCATGGCCATCGCCCCGCTGACGGTGGTGAGAAACTTACGCACATCGGGGAAGCGGCGGTTGATGATGTCGGGGGTGGGTACGCCGCCGCTGAGGTGACCTTCGAACCATTGGGCGTAATGGTCCAAGGTTGTTGCCCCCGCACCAGGCTCAACCACGCGACGAAAATGCGATTCATTGGGGGCGGTGCCGCTGCTGGACGCCGGCCAGTTGGCACGCAGGGGCAGCGGAATCGGGCCTTCGATCTGAGACGTGTAAGGCGGACGAACCACTTGTGTGTTGTTCAACCCGCCACGGTAACGCAATTCTTCCTCGCTGTCGGAACCAAAGCGACGGAAGCGTTCGGTCGATTCCGCAGTGCGGTCGTTGTTCCGGTCAAACAGGCGGGTTTCGTAGCCGTAGTATCGCCCCAGTTCCATCCATAGATTCAACCGTGAGTTGCCCGCAGTGTAAGTGGTCTGCCAGTTGTTGAGGGTCAGCGGAGCGTTGAAAAGCAGCGGTACATTGGGCGGGCTGGAGATGGGGTTCATGCCGGTGAAGGGCAGCAATTGCTGGGTCCATTGCGATTGCACATCGGGCGAGCCGCTGTTCCAGCTTACAGCCGAGGGCCAGGCGGCATTGGCGTTGACCAGTGCCCGGCTGAGCAACCGCGAAGCATCGACTTCCGTGGGGAACCAGCCGCGTGGCCGTTTGTTGTCGGCAGTGTCCACGGCGATGCCATCGTCCGTCAGGGCCGTGGCGAGGTTGATGTTGATCAGGCTGGAATTGTCGATGATGCGCACCGCCACGACGTAATCGACATCGCCGTAGGAGCGCGTCGGGGCGTACTGCCAGCGACTGTCGGGAATACCATCGCCGTCGGCATCCACCAGAGCGTTGGTCAAAGGATTGAGGGCGACATCGGTGTCGGCGGGGCTGGCTTGAATCACACTGTCAGCCGGGAGAATGGTGGGCGTGTCAATCGTGAATTGACCGGGTTGATGTGTGGTTGGGTCCGGAGGATTGGTATCCCCGGGTGCAGTGGCCCAATTCTGGGACCATTGGCTGAGGAAGCCACGCTGCGTGGGGTCGAAATCGAGGTAGGTGATCTTCGGCCAAACGGGATTGACGGGGTCGGTGAAATCAGGCGTGGTGGACGCCAGCCAGAGGTCATCGTACACACCGAATTGGCCCGCCCCGGCTGTGCCGCCCCAAGCGTAGGCATTGGTGGGGTAGTCATACGGTTCAGGGCGATTGGGTCCGGTGGTGAAAACATCGCGGGTCAATTCGCCCAGCACATATCCGATCACGTCCCCGGCCACGCTGTCGGCATGCGATTCAAACTCGTTGCTGGCCTGCCGGTCGGTGAAGGCGATCTGCATGTACGCAAAGCCCATCAGCATGAGCAGCGCCAGCGACACCACGATCAAAATCAGCACCGCGCCAGGGCGATGAGCATGTCTGCCCCCTCTCCCCCCGGGAGAGTAGGAGTGCTCGCTGCGCTCACATTGGGGTGAGGGCGTGCCTATCTTGTGGATCGAATTTCGAATTTCGAATGGCGAATTTCGAATATTGGGAAATTGTGTCATATTCGGGATCATGTTGTGTCCCTCCGGGTTGAGGGTTGGGGGTTTCATCACAGCCATTTTTCACCGCAGAGAACGCGGAGATCGCAGAGAAGAACATTCGTGAAAATCATTTTGGTTTGCTCTTTTGTGATTGACTCTGCGTTCTCTGCGCACTCTGCGGCGAATGTTTTTTTGTCTTCATAGCCGCGGGTGGAAACCCGCGGTGGCTGGGTTCAGAGCCGCGAGCGGTAGCGAACGGTTCTGATGTTTTGACACTTGACCACTCAACTACTTCGATGGTGGGTCCGCTCGCTGACTCGCTTGACCCACCCTACACTCGGCCACTTGGCCACTCGACCACTTGACCACTTCTTGAAGCAACCGCTCGCTTCCGCTCGCGGCTCTGTTGTTTTCGCACTCGGCCACTTGGCCACTTGACCACTCGGCCACTTCTTTAAGGCCACTCGACCACTTCTTCACGGTCGATTCACCGGTACGATCAATTCCTGCCAACGACCCGGTGCCAGCGTGCCCGCCGCCTGGCCGGCGGTGAGCAGACTGTCCTTGTCGTGCATGCGGTAACGAATCCGCAACAGGTAGGGCCACTTGCTGTTGTTGGGGTCGCCACTCACCCAGGCTTGGGTGTCATCATGACGGAAGACGTAGGCTCCGCCGTTGGCGTTGGCGTGACCGGCTGCACCATAGTAAGGCCCGTTGGTGGAGGAATAAGGCGTACCCGCAGGCCAACCTGCGTTGGCCGCAAGGGTCAAAGGTTCAAGTGAATCGTAGTTGGCAGTTCCAGGTGTGTTGGCGAAGCGCGGGCTGGTGTACCAGGTGATCGCACCGGCAGGAATGGCGGCATAAGCGCGTCCATGAACATCGTTACCGGCAACGTAAAGGGGGTTGGTGTCGATTGTGTTATTGACATCGTTATCCAAGTCCGCTGCGAAATCGACGATGAAATCGCTGACGTTGGAGGCCAGTAACCCGTGCATCTGTGCCACCTGCCAGGCAGCGAGGTTGTTCATGGCCCCATCATCACTGCTGGGACGAGGGTTGACCCACAAGCGGCGCAATTCGCCGTTGGCACCGGTGGGGCAGAAGGTCAGAAAGTTGAGCGATCTTTCGTCATAGCCATTGGCACCAAGCTTGGGTTGGCCGGTATAAAGTGGGTATTGATCGCCAGGGAAGACACTGCTTCGGGAGATCAGAGCGTTGATTGGATTGGTGGGACCGCCACCGGAGGATGGGTATGTCAACGGCAGATTGGTCATGTCGCTGAGGCCACGATAAAGCACTCGGTTGCCAGCGTCGGGGTAGTCGGTTCCTGCAACGTTGACGCCGGGGCCGATACCACTAACGAAAACCGGTATGTTGGCACCGTTGCTTTGTAACAGAACCGGACCTGCGGCGAGTTGGCCTTCGGGCATGACCAGTGATTGTCGCGCCAGTACCCAGCGATTGGCGAGTTTGTTGGGGTTGCCATCGGTTCCAGCACCCAACTCGGCAACGACGCTTTGACCATCGGGCGTGGTGACCAGGCCGTGACCGTACCAGATGCGCGCGTAGGGGATTTGTTGATCCAACGGCGGATAGTGAAAGCTGGTTTTTTGGTTCTCTCACGGCGAAAACAGGGGTT
>CAYRTH010000113.1:0-10239 GCA_964427135.1 uncultured Phycisphaeraceae bacterium | reverse complement strand
TGACCCAGCCGGGGGCGGCTGGGCTACATTTTCCGATTGTGGCACCGCCGCCCTCAGCGGTGTGATTGATGACGGAAGGTGACCCAGCCGGGGGCGGCTGGGCTACACAGCCATCGGCGGCTTTGCATGACCCAGTCGGTTTCGCGTGTTGGTGGAGTGAACGCATGAACCTACATCATCGAGCCTTCACACTCGTCGAGTTACTGGTGGTGATCACCATCATCAGTCTGCTGGTGGCGATCTTGCTTCCGGTGCTGGCGGCAGCACGAGGTCAGGCACAACAAATTCGCATGGCCACCGGGCTGCGCGAAATGATGCACGGTTACACCCTGTACCACGGTGAACATCGCGGCTGGTTGCTTTGGGGTTACACGCCAACGATGGTCAACGGTGTGCCGGTGATTGTCAACGATCCGACCACGGGGTTCAGTTTCGGTTTGCCCGTGGCCGACCGTTACCCCTGGCGTTTGTCCAACTACGTCGGCAACCTGTGGCAAATCATTCACCAACACGGCCCGCGACCGCAAGTGCCACTGCCTGGCGACAGCCCGGCGGTGGCGTTGGACAGAGCGTATCGATTGAGTATTCACCCGTCTTTTGGCATCAATTCGGTGTACGTCGGCGGACATGCCGGGCCTATTTTCAAGGGGTTTGTCGGCCCCAACAGCGACCGCCCCAACCTGGGCAGTCATGCGGTGTTTCGGGATGTCGAGGTGTTGCGTCCGTCGGCTCTGATCGTATTTGCGGAAACCCAGGCTCGCAACGCACCGTTCACCGACCCGCAGGCTGGGTTGCACCTTGTCATGCCCCCGCGTGCAGGCGGACAACGCTGGGCAGTGCACGGGGATCGTTTTGAATTGACTTCGAGCATGGTCACCGGCCTGCCTCAGGGACGATTCACCCGTGCAGCACCGGTGGCGTTTTTCGATGGCCACGTTCAGGCCATGACACCAGGGCAACTCGATGACATGCGATGGTGGTCCAACTCGGCGCAAAGCAGCATCGATGATCCGATTCCGTAAGTCATAAAAAGTCGAGTGAATGTTTAGCCTCGATGCTTGGCATCGAGATCACAGGGGCGAGTTGATGGTCAGTGAAAACCATCCTGATCTTCGCGGACGAAGATCAGGCGTGGAAGCAAACAGCAAGTAGGGTGGGTCAAGCGAGTCAGCGAGCGGACCCACCAAGCAAGTGGTCGAGTGAAAAGACAGTAACCAACAACCCAAGCCGGCAATGTAGTCGGCGGTCAAGTTTACGAACAAGGAGCCTTGAGCATGACGACGATTCAAAGCACACCAACCGTTGCAGCGCCAGTGAATGTCGAGTCACCCGCCAAAGTGACGCGCGAAGGTATTGCGCAAACGCTGGCTGCTAACCCGCGCAAAATGACTTCACAACTGGCGCGGGAATTGGGCATTCCCGAAGTCGAAGTGATTCGCGCTTTACCCGCAGATCAGGTGACGGAAATGGATGCCAGCCGGTGGATGGAATTGATCGAACGGTTCCCCGACTTTGGCAAGACGCATGTGATTGTGAACAGCCCGTCCGCGACGCTGGAAGTCAATGGCGAGTTCGGCAAGTTCAGCCGATGGATGGGTTACTTCAATGTGCAAACACCCTCGCTGGACATGCACATTCGTGAAGACGGGGTCGCGTCGGTTTTTGCCGTGGCCAAACTCAGTCACATGGATGGCGTGCCGGTGTTGTCGTTTCAGTTTTACGGGCCGCAGGGCCACTCGGCTTTCAAAGTGTTTTTGAGCTTTGGCGGCAAGGAAACCAGCCCTGAAAGGCAACAGCTTTTCAACCAGTTGAAAAGCGAGTTTGCGCTGTCGGCGAAAGCGTGAATTCGAAATGCACCCCATCGGCCTTCAACCCACGAAAGTGAAACGCATGACAGGGCATGACGAAATCACAGAGGCGCTGCGCCGTAAACGTTGCGGTGAACCGGTATGGCGCTGGTTTGATCACAAGGTGCGCGGTCACATGGAAGCACGGCAACTCGAAGGCAGCCGTCCGCTCATGCCGCCGATGGGTGAACAATCACTTCATCAGCGTTTGCAAACAGCTTCAACATTGCAGCGGGTGATTTACCTGCATGTGCCCTATTGTCGAAGGATTTGCAGTTTTTGTGCGTTCATTCGTCAACCCAGCGACGGGGCGGATTTACAGGCTTATGTGACGGCTCTGAAAAATCAGTTGTTGCGCTGGTCAGCGACACCGTGGGTAAGGCTTGGCCGACCCTTCCGGGCGATTTACTTTGGCGGTGGTACGCCGACGGTACTTACTGCCGAACAATTGGCGCAATTGGTGCAATGTCTGCGCGATCATTACCCATTGGCGGAGGATGTGGAAATCACCGTCGAAGCACGGTTCGATGGGGTGGATGAAGCCGACCTCGCCCAGCTGGCGCAGGCAGGGGTGAATCGCATGAGTTTCGGGGTGCAAAGTTTTGACACCCAACTGCGTCGTTCGCTGGGTCGATTGGCGGACCGAGAGCAGGTGCTTGGTTTGTTGCAGGCGGCATCGAAACAAGCGTTTGCCAACCTGAGTGTTGATTTGATTTACAACCTACCGGGGCAGTCGTCGATGAGCTGGCTCGACGATTTGCAAACCCTTTGCGCCAGCCCGGCCACGGCTTGCAGTTTGTATTCGCTGATACCGATGCCCGGCAGTGCCCTGGTGAAAAACATGGCCAGCGGCAGCGCCCCGCCTTTGGGTGATTTGCAGCATGAATTCGAATTGTGGCGCATCGGCACTGAGGCACTGCAAAATCAAACCGGTTGGCGACGTTTCGGGTTTCAACACTTTGGTGATTCATTGCGGGAAACCAGTGTTTACAACCGGGCACGGGCTGGGGGCATGGATGTGCTGGGCATGGGCTGCGGGGCAGGGGGCATGATCGATCGGCTCAGTTACATGAACCCGATGAAGGTGCCCCAATATTTGGAAGATCAAACCCAGCAGGCGGATCATCGTCTCATGGCTTTCGAAGCAATGCCGCTGGTGCATTGGTGTACGGAGGTTTATGCACTGACGGAAGCCGATGGTTTGCCCATGAACCGATTGCGGGAACTGTTGCCATCGGCTCAAACGCTGGTCGATGCACTGCTGGAACTCGAACTGATTCATGTGCACGAGGGCGTTTGTCAGCTCACGGCTGAAGGTTGCTTTTGGGCCTACAACATGTCAGCCATGCTGACCGGTGAAATCAACGCACTGGTGGGTCAAGCGAGTCATCGAGCGGACACCGGAGTGACGCAGAGCCACGAGCGGAAGCCAGTGGTGGTACAGCCAACCGCTCGTTACCACGCGCGGCTCTGAACACCACAGCAAGAAAATTCATTCACCAAGGTGATTCATGAATCTGACAACGACCCAATCGCTGATGACGTTACCGACTGATCGACGCGGCTTTACGTTGCGCGAACTCAATCGTGTGGGGGCGGCGGCGGCGATGATGGTGGTGGCTGGCACGATCATCATCATCAGCATGACCATGGCCCTGGGTCACTACAACTCACTGGCACACAGCGGCCCCAAAGCCGTGCTCGACGGCCTGGCGATTGCGCTGCTCATGGGCAAAATTGGTCGTTGGCGTTGTCTGGCATTGCTGGGGGTGGTGTACGGGTTGGTGCTGATGTTGCAAATCGGGGTGGTGTATCTGCTGGGGGTGATGATCGTGGCGGGGGCGGGGGCGGCATGTGTCGGTTGGCTTTTTTTACGCATTCACCGACTCACTGCGGTGGTTTTCGCGGCAGTGACCTTTGAGTTACTGGCGGGTTGCGGTGCACCGGTGAAAATATTTTTAGCCACACGTCACGGCGATGAGCCGTTTTTGTGGATGATGTGGTTTGCCGAGTGGCCGCTGCGCATCATCGGGGCATTGGTGGGGGTGATACTCGCCCAGCGCTGGTTGGCAAGGCAACGTCAACACTCATCACAGACATCAATCGATATCACCCGTTTCAGCCCTGCATTAACAACCAGCAACGTCAGCGGCGAGGTGACCCCGGTATTACATCATCATGGCAAAGTACGGCTCAAACCCGCCAGGGGTCGCGCTGCAGCCGGGCTGCGTTTGGCATTGGCGATGCTGGCCTGTGCATTGCCAATGGTGTTGGAAAGCTGGTCGGCGATTGCAGCCGCTGCATTGTTGTACTTTGCCTATGGCTGGTGGGCAGGCTTGCGCAAACAGTTGCTCGGCGTCATGATTGGTTTGTTGTGGGGCACACTGGTGTTTGCTGCGGCGAGCTTCCTCTGGCATCAGGACAAGGCCCGCGTACTGGACCTGATACGCACCTTCACCCTGGGCATGGCCCCCCTGGCGATCAGTGCCCCGGTGCTCATACTCACCAGTCGCCCGGTCGATTTGATTGGCGTACTGCGCAGCTGTTTTGTCCCCAAGGTGGTGTTGATACCGGTGGCGCAGATTGCCCGTGAAGTGCCTCGGTCTAGGCAACGACTGGCTCATGATCTGGCGGCATTGCGTAAGGAAGGTTTGACCCTTGGGCCGGGGTTTATACTGCGACGCAAAATGCATGGTCCGCGCAAACTGCTGACTTCGCAGGTGCAACATTGGATGCTGGCTTTGAGCCGGGAGTGAAACGCAACCACCGACACCCATGTGCTCACCTTGGTGCTCAAGGCATGGGTGGGGCAGGCGTCTGGCCTGTCGCATGGGTGACTGCCGATGCCGAATATTACAATTTGAGCCTTCGGCTCAATGACAGGCGGGACGCCTGCCCCACCAGAGTGGCTGTGATGCAGTTTCAAACAGGTGCAATTCACATCAATGCTTGCTGATACCCTTGCCTTGACCGTGTTCCAACCCGGTGTCATACTTACAAGTCATGTCAGTCTCGTGTGGGACTTGGCTGACAGTTGTTGGGACACTTCCAACCCGGACCCCCCCGGACAACGTGAACGGGGATTGTTTTTTGGACAGGGGCGCCTTTCATGGCCACGATCACCAAGAAGGAATTGATCGACCGAATCGCCGACACCAGCGGGGTTCGCCGACAGGTCGTCAAACAAATGGTTCAGTCGTTCCTCGACGAAATCATCGTCGAACTGGGGCGGGGCAATCGGCTGGAGTTCCGTGACTTCGGGGTTTTCGAAGTCAAAAACCGCAAACCGCGCAAAGCGCAGAACCCCAAAACCTTGAAACAGGTGTGGGTGCCTGCCAAGCGGACGGTGAAATTCAAAGTCGGCCGAATGATGAAACAAACACTCATCGGCCAACTCAAGGCCAATGCCGCAGCCGCCGCAGCCGCTGACAATGCTGCAAACACGCCGGTGTCCGCCACGCCGCCGACCAACAACAACCCATAAAGCAACGCTACGCCACCATCAATCAACCTCACGACTCGTGAAGCCAGTGAAACCTTCGCCAACGTTACCGACCGACCTGATACACCCGCTGCAACAGCCCCCGTCTAAACCGATTGCCGCCGCAATCACGGATCACCATCAACAAACACCACCAGCCGACTGGCAGGCGCAGTTGCAGGCGGAGTTGACCCAGCGTCAGGCTCAACATCAACTGCGAAGTCTGCGTAGTTTGCAAAGTATCGGGCCACGCATCACCTATCAGGGGCGCGAACTGGTCAACCTGGCCAGCAACGATTACCTGGGATTGTCGCAACATCCTCATTTGCGCGACAAGGTGATCGAGGCTGCCACCCGGTGGGGCGTGGGCAGTGGTGCCAGTCGTTTGGTCGGGGGAACGCTGACGATTCATACGCAACTGGAACAACGCTTCGCAAAATTCAAACACGCACAAGCAGCATTGCTCTGCCCGACCGGTTACATGGCCAACCTCGCGGTACTCACCAGTCTGGCTGGTGATGGCGATCTGATTTGTATCGACAAGCTGACCCATGCAAGTTTGATTGATGCGGCACAGAACAGTGGGGCGGTGGTGCGGGTCTATCCGCATGGTGATTTACGCAAACTCGATCGACTGTTATCACGCTGGCAGATTGCCACCCCATCGGCCAACCATTCGGGACGCACATCACGAGCAATGGTGGTGACCGACAGTGTGTTCAGCATGGATGGCGACATCACCGATTTACCTGCCTTGTGCGACGTGGCGCAAAAGTACGGAGCCATCACTATTGTCGATGAAGCCCATGGCACGGGTGTGCTGGGTGAAACCGGTGCGGGATTGTGTGAATTACAGGGGGTCGCAGAGCGCGTCGATGTGGTCATCAGCACCGCCAGCAAAGCGCTGGGCGGACTTGGCGGCATCATTACAGCATCGCAGTGGGTGATCGACACGTTGGTGAATCAGGCACGATCATTTATTTACACGACCAGTGTTCCGCCGACGCAGGTGGCGGCAATCGATGCGGCCCTTGATGTGGTGTGCGCTGAACCCTGGCGTAGGCAGCGTGTGTTGTCATTGGCGCATTGGGTGCATGATGAACTCACAAAACTCACCCGGCAGCGCGACGTAGGCTTTCATTTATTGAAAGCATCGAGGGTACATGATGCTTGTTCGGTGGTGACGCCGATCATTCCGCTGGTGACCGGGTCGGCAGAGCGAGCCTTGGGGTTGTCGGAACGATTGATGCAACAGGGTTTTTACGCCCCGGCCATTCGTCCGCCGACGGTAGCCCCCAATGCCAGTCGTGTGCGGTTGTCGCTGCGGGCGGATTTGAGTGATGATGATATTCAACGTTTACTTACCGTTCTTTCATAACAGGTCCGTGTGGGGCAGGCGGGGCGTTTGCCCCACCATTCATCGTGTGATGAAGCAGTCTTTAAGTTCTACGGATATTCACGCCTGATCTTGCCGTTCCTGGGCAAGATCAGGATTGATTCACCCGCATCTTTACCTCATGCAGAATCCTGAACTTCACGAGGATGTGAAGTTCAGGCGTGGGAGATTCAATGTGTGTTCTTCACTCGACCACTTGACCACTGGGCCACTTTTTCTAAGCAAACTTTGTTAAACTACCCGGTTCGGGTTTTGTGAATCACCAGCGACTTTCCCGGAGATGGGTGTGGCGTCAAGCCCGGCGGAAAAAACTTCACCCCCAGTCACCCCGGCGACCACTTCCGAGGCTTCGTCCAAGTCCGCAATCACACCGCCTCCGCCCGCCACCCCCACGCCCCTGCGACCGCAGCGCACCACGCCGCCGGTTGAAGTCACCGATCAGCCCGCGCTTTGGTTGCTTTTACTGTTATGTTTGGCATTGGCGTTACCGTTGTTGTTGGTGGAGTTGCATCGAGCGGATGTCACCGATGCAGCCGAGGCACGGGCTTTGGTGCAGGCTCGTGAACTGTATCAGCGTTTGAGCGACACGCCTGCTGGGCAATGGTGGCATTTGGAAAACTGGGTGTCCACTTTCAATGGTCAGAGCAGTTACACGGCTCAGCCGGGCATGAGTTGGGTGCATGCACTTGGCATCGGGCTTCATGAAAAAATCATCGGGCCGGTCGATGTCGAACGGCTGATACTGATCGGTCGCTGGTGCAGTGCTTTTTTCGCGGGGGTGACGATACTCGGTGCATTTTGGGCGGGGCGTTGTATTGGCGGCAATTACTCAGCCGTATTTGCCGGGTTGTTATGTCTATCGACCCCGGCCCTGGTTTGGTTCGGTCGATTGGGCAGCGACGCCATCGTGCACGCGGGCATCAGCACGCTCGCCATTGCGGCAGCGTTGTGGGCGATTCGTCCGCTCAAGCCGGCGCCATCGGTTTGGCGACAGGCCATCGGCTGGGGTTTGTGCGGTCTGTGTCTGGCGGGGGCCTTGCTCGTGGCTGGGCCGATTGCCTGGCTGACGGTGGGGTTGCCCGTGCTGATGATGATTGTGCTTTGTCCCGGTCGCATCGGTCATGTACTGGGTTGGGTGGCAGCACTGCTCACCGGCTTTGTGCTGGTGCTGCCTTGGACCTTATTTGTTTACGATCGGCAACCCGGTGCCTGGTTCACTTGGATTGAGCCGTTGATACCCGGTATTTGGTACGACCCGGCAGGCTTTTTGGGCAAGGTACTCACCCGGCTGGGGTTGGTGGCGGTGCTGCTGTTACCCTGGACACTTTGGTTGTTGGGCGGGTTAGGTCAACCCTTTTCACCCTCATCCAAGGGGGCTCGCGTGCGATTGTTTTTGGGCTGGGTATGGTTTGCACCGCTGGCGCTGGTGTTGGTGAGTTTGCCGGAGGGTGATGGCTTGAGTTTTCTGTTGCCGCTGGTGCCTGCCGCAGCGGTGCTCATCGGGCAAACCTTCAGCCAATTCGTCGAACTGGCAGCCCAGGGTCGTTATGCGAAAACCTGGCAACGCTTGTGCTGGGTGCACTTGTTTTTGCTGGTGTCAGTGTCGGTGATGGTGCCGTTGTTTTTGCACCTGCGCGGCCACGTGTTGGACCCTTATTTCGCACCGCTGAATTGGAAACTGGCGGTGGGCATGGTGCTGGCCTTGTGGGCGGTGCTTTTTTTGAGTGTGCGCCCGATGATGCGCGACTATCCGGGCAAATCGCTTATTGCCTGGTCAGCCTGGTCGATGCTGCTGATGGTCATGCTGCTGTTTCCGCTGACCCGAGGCGAAGCCGCCCATCACCCGTTGCGACAAACAGCCCCATTGCTGAGCAAAATGGTCGGCGACCGACCGGTGTACTGGTTGTTGGAAAACCAGCCTGAGCATGATGGGTCCAAACCCGATGCCGTATTGCTTTTATACGGTCAACGCAACATTCCCGTGATCAGCATGAAACAGTGGGCGCAACTGCCCTGGTCGGAAGGTGATGTGTATTTGCTGGCAACCGCGCCTCCGATGACAGCGTTGTCTGCGTCAACACCCTTGCAGTTGACGCTCAATCATCGACTGGATTTGCCGATGCTGGGTCGCTCGTTGTACCTTGGCAGGGCTGTGACTTCCCCTGATGCCAACCCCGTTCAAGTACCTGCCGATCATGAGTGAACTGCAAGCCCCATCAACGATTGTCACCGCACTTCAACTGTCGATTGTCGTGCCCGCGCTCAACGAGGCTGACAATGTCGAACCGCTGGTGCGCGAAGTCAAAACCGTGGTGATCGACCAGGGCATCACCGCGGAACTCATCATCGTGGACGATGGTTCGACCGATCAGACCTTGGCCATACTCACCCGATTGCAACCGTCGTACCCTTGGTTGCGGGTGTTGCATCGTGACAAGCCGCAAGGTCAATCAGCAGCCATGTTCGCGGGCATTGCCGCAGCACGGGGTCAATTCATCGGCACCCTCGATGCCGACCTGCAAAATGACCCGGCTGATTTACCCAAAATGCTGGCCATCATCGCGCGTGACCATGTTGATATGGTGCAGGGTGATCGTTCAGCGGCACGGGCGGACACCTTCAAACGTAAGTTCACCTCGTGGGTGGGTCGCACTTATCGCAAAATCGTGCTGGGCGACACCATTCGTGACACCGGCTGCACCGCGCGAGTCGTGCGTGCCAGTTATTACAAGCAAGTACCCCTGCAATACCATGGCATGCACCGGTTCATTCCAGCTTATTGCAAACGACTGGGGGCGAAGGTGGTTGAAATGCCCGTACATCACCGTCCGCGGGTGGCCGGGGTGACCAAATATGGTGCTTTCAAACGGGGGCTGACCGGTTTTTTTGACGGTCTGGCGGTGCGCTGGATGTTTCGCCGGGTGCGTGATACTTCGACGCATGAAATGACACCGGGCCGTGAGGTATCATCCAACCCATGATGACCATCATGGCCTTGCACCTCAAGCGAAGGTGAACCTTGCGAAAACGCTGGCTGGTACTGATTGAATTATTGCTGCTGGCTGCCCTGTGCACCTGGCTGGTGATGTCCCTGCGCGATCGTACCTACCGCCCCGATGGCGCGATCGACATCAAAGTGCAACTCAACGGCGCTCGTGACCGGGCGTACCTGTACGAAGATTCAAACACCCGGCAGATGTGGTACTTAATTTACCGTTACGACGGTTTGCCGATGTATTTAAGCCCGGAGGACTTTGCACGTTGGGTACATCACGAACAGAAAAGCAGGTCAATGCTCGCGGCGCTGCTCAACGTCACCTCGCCGCTTGGTTTTGCATGGGTGACGCTGGGCCTGGTGGGGCAACTGCTTTTCACGGGTCGCATGATCGTGCAATGGTTGGTCAGTGAAAAAGAAAAGCGATCGGTCGTGCCGCCGGTGTTTTGGTGGATGAGCCTTGTCGGCGCGACGATGCTGCTGGTCTATTTCATGTGGCGGTGGGACCCCATCGGCATTT
>CAYRTH010000112.1:0-10247 GCA_964427135.1 uncultured Phycisphaeraceae bacterium | reverse complement strand
CGTCTGGCTCGCCGCAGGCATCACCACCCCGGATGAATGTCCGTAGCAGCTAGGGTGAGGGCCGAACTGTTATTTGGATATACCACATTTTAAAGTCTTTGCTTCATCGGCCCTCACCCGACCTCGAAGATTCGGTCACCCTCTCCCAAGGGGAGAGGGATTTTTCGGAACCTTCAATCAACAATCACCCACTTCATGAATACCAACCTGAACTTGCATGAAGACAAGCAAGTTCAGGCGTGAGCAGGTTGTGTTTGCTGACGAACACCACACAACCGGCTAAAGTATCAATCAGTCCATGTGGTAGTTCACACGATGAAAGGCAGACCATCATGAGTCAAGGTTCCACCCCCGATTCAAAAACCCCCGGTTCAAAAACTCAAGGTTTGGGCACACTCGCACTGCACGCTGGTCAGGGCAAAGACCCGGCCACCAACGCAAGAGCGGTGCCGATTTACGCCACGACCAGTTACCTTTTCAACGACACGGATCACGCGGCCAATCTGTTTGCCCTCAAGGAATTCGGCAACATTTACAGCCGCTTGATGAACCCCACCTGCGATGTGCTGGAAAAGCGACTGGCGGCATTGGAAGGCGGAGCCGCAGCCCTGGCGTTTGCCTCCGGTCAGGCGGCCATCACCGCCACGGTGCTTACACTCTGTCACAGCGGGCAGAATTTCATTTCCGCCACGTCGCTCTACGGCGGAACCTGGACCCTTTTCACCCAAACCTTGCGCCAACTGGGCATCGAAGTCCGCTTTTTCGACCCCGCACGACCACAGGACATCGCCAAACTGGTCGATGCCAACACGCGATTGGTGTACATGGAATCGCTGGGCAATCCGAAAAACGATGTGCCTGATTTTCAAGCGATCACCAAAATCGCCCATGAACATGATTTGCCGGTGGTCTGCGACAACACGGTGATGACGCCGATGCTGCTGCGCCCCATCGACCATGGCGTTGACATCGTGGTTTACTCAACCACCAAATTCATCGGCGGCCATGGTGTGCACGTGGGCGGAGCGGTGGTGGACAGCGGCAAGTTTCCCTGGTCCAAAACGCCCAAAAAATGGCCTGAATTCTGCGCCCCCGACCCGGCGTACCACGGCATCGTCTTCGAAGAAGCCCTGCGCCCCATCGGCAACATCGCTTTCATCATTCACCTGCGCACGCATCAACTGCGCGACACCGGGGCGTGCATGAGTCCCTTCGCTGCGTTTCTGTTTTTACTGGGCCTGGAAACCCTGCACCTGCGCATGGCTCGTCACACGGAGAACGCGCTCAAGGTGGCGCAGTGGCTGGAAAAGCACCAGTCGGTGATGTGGGTCAACTACCCCGGCCTACCTTCGCACAACGATTACGCACAGGCGCAAAAGTACCTGCCCAACGGGGCGGGTGCGATCATGGGCTTTGGCGTCAAGGGTGGCATCCCCGCCTGTCGCAAGTTCGTTGAAAGCTGCAAGCTCGCGTCGCACCTTGCCAACATCGGCGACGCCAAAACCCTGGTAATTCACCCGGCTTCGACCACCCATAGCCAGCTCACCGAGGCCGAGCAGGCCCGCGCCGGTGTGACGCCCGAATACATCCGCCTGTCGGTCGGCATCGAAGACCTGGACGATATCATCGCCGATTTGGATCAGGCTTTGGCAGCCGCGACCAGCGCATGACGGCCTTGAATCATTGATCGTATTGTCAAAACGTTTAGCGCGGACGCTTTGCGTCGGCGCTCAAATTGGCAAACGCTGCATTGGGACATGTACTTTGAAGGTATAATCAAAGCATGAACTACCTTGACCGCATCACGATTGAACCCGGGAAACGCAAAGGCAAACCCTGCGTACGTGGTATGCGGATCACGGTGCATGATGTGCTATCGTCCATGGCATCAGGGATGAGCCATGAAGAAATTCTGCGTGAGTTCCCCGAGTTGGTGGAGGAAGACCTTCGCGCGTGTCTTCAGTTTGCCGCGGAGCGTGAGCGCCGTTTGATGGGATTGTCGGCGTGAAACTATTGCTGGATGAGAATCTTCCTCGTTCACTGGTTGCCCAGCTTGAAGTGTCTTTTCCGGGAACGGCGCACATCAGCCAGTTTCATTTGCTGCATTCAACGGATGAAGCCATCTGGCAATTCGCTCGAGAACATCAATTCGCCATTCTGACACGCGATGATGATTTTATTGAGCTGGGTTTTTTGCGTGGGAGTCCGCCCAAAATCATCTGGTTAAATCGAGCCAATCCCTCGGTGCGACAACTGAAGAAATTACTGAGCGATGGCCAAACTTTGATTCGATTGTTTCTGGAATCAGACAACGAAAGTAGCGTGTTGATTCTTCCTCAATCGCCTTCGTAAGTCGCCATCGGTTATCCTTGTGCGCTTGATGATTGGTAAACTGCCCGGTTCTATGTCCGACCCGCTATTCAACAGCAGTGACGCCGCCCGTGGTGCAACGCAACTGACCCATGCGCAGTATGTCACTTTGCCCGACCCATTGTCGTTGGAAAAAGGTGGCGTATTGCCCCAGGTCACCGTCTGTTTTGAAACCTTTGGCTCACTCAACCCGCAGCGCGACAATGCCGTGCTGATCTGTCACGCCTTGACCGGCGATTCGCATGTCGCCCAGCATGATGAAAGCGACGCCCCCGGCTGGTGGGATGTGGTCGTCGGCCCCCACAAAGCCATCGATACCCGGCGATTTTTTGTCATCTGCCCCAACATCCTCGGCGGCTGTCGTGGAACCACCGGCCCGATCAGCATCAACCCCGCCACCGGCAAGCCTTACGGTGCTGACTTTCCCGTCATCACCGTGGGCGATATGGTCGAAGTCCAGCGTCGCTTGATCGACCATCTGGGTATCCCCCAACTTCATGCCGTGGTCGGCGGGTCGCTGGGCGGTCACCAGGCACTCACCTGGGCCACCCGTTTCCCCGATCGTGTCGCTGCCTGTGCCGCCATCGCCACGTCCCCCCGGCTGACCAGTCAGGCCCTGGCGTTTGATGTGGTGGGTCGCAACTGCATTTTGCGTGATCCCTGTTTTCATGGCGGGCAATATTACGACCAGCCTCACAGCCCGTCGGTGGGCCTGGCCCTGGCGCGTATGATGGCCCATATCACCTATCTGTCGCGTGAAGCGATGACGGAAAAGTTCGAAGTCACCCGTCACAACCCGCGCGACATCGCCACCGAATTTGAAAAAAAGTTTTCCGTCGGGTCGTACCTGGCGTATCAGGGGCACAAGTTCGTCGAACGTTTTGACGCCAACAGTTACGTGGCCATCAGCATGGCCATGGACTTGTTTGATTTGGGTGACAGTGATGCGAAACTGCGCGAGGCTCTGCGCAACACCACTTGTCGCTGGCTGGTGATGTCGTTCACCAGTGATTGGCTGTTTCCGCCGTTCCAAAGTCGTCAGATTGTCGGGGCGCTTTTGGCCGAGGATAAGCGCGTCACTTACGCCAACGTGCAGAGCACCTGTGGCCACGATGCGTTTTTATTGGAAGACAACCTGTCGGTGTACGGGTCGTTGTTGGGTGATTTTCTAACCGGCGGAAAGAGCGGGCAGCCGATGACGACAACGCTGGCCGATGAGGGTGAATCGACCGCTACCGCCCCGACCAGTATTTTTCACGGCAATCGACTCGATCATGAACTCATGCTCGAACTCATTCCGCCCTGGGCACGGGTGCTGGACGTCGGCTGCGGCGATGGGCGATTGCTGGCCATGCTGCGCGACCGGGGCCATCCGCGCCTGGTGGGCGTTGAGTTGGATGAACGTGAAATACTGGGCTGTGCTGCCCGCGGCATCGAAGTGGTGCAAATGGACTTAAACCAGGGGTTTTACGGTTTCAATGATCAGCAGTTCGACATCGTGGTGTTGTCGCAGACATTGCAATCGATCATCGACACCCAGCGCACCATGACTGAGGTGCTGCGCGTGGGCAGACGGGTGATTGTGAGCTTCCCCAACTTCGCCTATCACAAACTGCGCAAAATGATGTACAAAGAAGGCCGCAGCCCCAAAGCCGGCGGCGTGTACACCTATGAATGGTACAACACCCCCAATCGGCGGTTTCCCTCGATCCGCGATTTTCAGGACTTTTGCCAGACTAAAGGTATCACCATTCACCGTGAGTTGTATTTGGACAGCGAGACCGGCCAGCGCGTGACCGATGACCCCAACTATTGGGCGGACACGGCCATCTTCGTACTCAGCCGATGATGTAGGGCGGCGAAGTGGCCAAGTGGGTTTACATTTTTTGTCACTCGCCCGCCCCCTACGGATCGGACCATGGGGTGCCTGTTGGCAAGCGTCTTTCGATTGCCCACAGCGCGTTGGTCTGTGGCACGAAAACGTGCCACAGCCACCCGATCGATACACTGTCTTTTCTTCACACTCGACCACTCGACCACTTCGATTTTACGGATACACCCACGTGCCAAACTTGCCCGGTTGGTCGCAGCCGGTGATTTGTGGCAAAGTGAGCCGTACACCATCCATCGCCAATGCCCCCAACACTGCAAATTCCATCGCTTCACGCGCTTCACCTGCCACGCCCAATTCCGACAACAAGCGCACTTTCACCTGATCACGCCCCAGTTCACGCAATCTGCGTTCCAAGGCCTTGTTCTTCGCCCCGCCCCCGGCCAAAATCACTTCATCAGCCACACCAATCGTCGCCTCGGTGATCAGATGTGCCACGGCATCGACGGCCGAGGCCAGCATGTCATAATTGGGCAACCCGGTGTCACGTATCAGCTGATCAATCCATGCGGGTGAAAAATCTTCCCGCCCCGTACTGCGTGGCCGAGGTCGATTGAAAAACGGTGCCTGCATCATCAACCGATACACCAAACTCGAACCCCCACCCCTGGCCGCCAATCGCCCATGTTCGTCATACGGCAAACCAAATAACCGTTGCACCAAACCATCCAACAATAAATTGCACGGTCCAACGTCTTCGCCCTGCACATCCCCCGGCTGACAACCTTTGGGTAACCAAGTGATGTTGCAAATGCCCCCCAGGTTCACCAGCGCCCTGCTTACCGTGTCACTGCGAAACAAAATCCAATCCGCAAGCGGCGTGATCGGGGCGCCCTGTCCACCGGCTATCAAATCCGCCTGCCGCAGGTCATAAACCACCGGCACCGCGCACCTTCGCACCACCGGCCAGGGGTCGATCAATTGCCAACTCATCGCCCCAACCTCATCCTGCGGTGCGTGCCAAACCGTCTGACCATGCAGCACGATCAAATCCACCGATTGCTTTTGCGTCATCGGCTGCACCACCTGTGCATGCAACTCGCCCAGTTGTCGCGCCAAGCGCATGATGTCAATCGCCCGGCAAGGTTGCCCCGTCGCCAATTGCCGCAAACCTTCCCGTAACGCATCATCGAAATGGGCGCTGACCTGTTCGACCAGTTCCGCCTTGAGCGTCAGACCTTCACCCACGATGCGGACCAGGGCTGCGTCCAACCCATCGAGGCTGGTGCCGGTCATGCAACCGATGATGTGACGCACTTTGCTCAAGGCTGATCTCGCGGGGGCTGCACATACGGCTGACCTTGTTCATACAACGTCAACCGTCGGGCCATGCTGGTGAGTGCAGCCGTGTGCCCCATTTTTTCCGTCAATTGCATCGCCCGTTTTTGGGCCTGCTGCGCTTCATCAAATTGACCCACGCATGCCAGGGCCGCCGCATACGCATCCAGCGCTGCCGGGTCTTGCTCTGCGGTTTCACGGACGGCTTGCTCCGCCATTTGCAACGCCTGCCGCCACTGTTCTGGTGACGATTGCGGATGTACCGCCAATGTCCATGCCAGGCGAATGCGCGGGGCCACGGGTTGCGGACGTGCCTGCACCGCCTGTTCAAAATGGTTACGGGCCTGGTCCAATTCCCCGGCACGCAGCAACAGCAACCCCAGTGCATAATGACCGGCTGGGTCACGCGGGTACAGTTCGAGTAACTGTTGATAGACGACCAGCGCATCTCCCGGTCGGTTGAGTAGCTCCAGGGTTTGCCCGATTTGAAACAGCGGTTCGGGGCCATGTCGATGAACCAACGTTGCCCGTTCGAACAATTTCAGCGCCCCGACCAAATCACCCTGAGCCTGGGCGACCAGCCCTTGGGTCACCAGTACATCCGGCGCTTCCTCGTATAATGTTCGTGCCTTGTTTGCCCAAGCTGCAGCATTGGCCAAGTCTCCGGTTTGCAGTGCCAATCTTGCCTTCCATAACCACGCTTCATGATGCGCGGGGAACCGCTGGACGGCCCTGTCCAGCGATTGAGCTGCGCCGACGATGTCGCCTTGTGAAAACAGAATGCGACCCAGGTTGTAGTGCGGGTCGGGGTGGCGTGGGTCCAGTTCAATGGCGCGCTGTAACATCGCCAGCGCCAGGTCATCACGCCCGTCCATTTCATACGCCATCGCCAGCAGATTATGCAACAACTCGCTGTCCGGGTATTCACGCACCGTCGCTTCCCAAATGCTCACATTGCTCTGATAGTCGTTAACCCGCTGCATCGTTGCCCATCCCAGTGCCGATGTGAACAGTAACACCAGCAGCAACCCCACAGCCTGGGTCATCGTCTGTGATAAACGACGCAGTAATATGAACACCAACAGCACCACCACGGTGACGATGGCGATCAAGGGCAAATACATCCGTCGTTCCGCCGCCGGCTCGGTGGCTATCGGCACGATGCTGGAACTGGGGGCCAGTACCAGAAAAAACAACGCCCCCGCCAGGCCCCATGGCCGAAGGTTTCGCCAACGCCCAGCGCCCAATAGCAACAGCAAGGTCACCAGCAACAGCGACACAATCACTAGCGTCTGCCGCAACACGGCCTGCCAACTCAGCGGGATTGAAAAGTCGTGAAAAATCGCCAATCCATCGGGCCAAATCGCCGCCTGCAGGTAAAAACTGATCACCTGCATCTGCGTCATCAGGTAGTTTTCTGCGGTGTACTGCATACTGTAACCCACCACTTTACCCCGCGGGTTGGTCAGTAATATCGCACCCAGCACCAGCCAACCTGCAAACAAACCCAGGTAATAGAATTTGCGACGTCGCAGCGCTTCGCCGAAGGATTGCGCTACCAAGGCGCGATCCAGCAATAACACAAACAGCGGGGCGCTGACCATCACTTCCTTGCTTGCCATGCCCAGCGCACAAGCCCCGATACTGACGCTGTACCACACCATCGGCCGAGTCGTCGCAAACGCCCTTAATGCTGCGTACACCGTCAACAGGTAAAAAAAACTCACCATCAGTTCGGTGCGTTGCACGGTGTAAACAATCGCTTCCGAAATCAGCGGATGCACCGCCCATAACAAGGCAATTGCCCCTGCCAGATGAACCGCCCACAAATTGCTGCAACTCTGGTTTTGAGCCGACTCACTCGTCGAGCCACCCTTGTCGTGTTGTGTCGCAAACAGTCCCCGTACCGTAGGCAAATCCAGCAACCGTACCAAAATCGCCATGAGCAGCAGCGCGTTGACAATATGAATCAGCAGGTTGCCCGCGTGGTAGCTCCAGGGGTTCATTCCCGATATCTGATAATTCACCGCAAACGACAGTGCCACCATCGGCCGACCCGACAACGGACTGAGCTGCGGGGCCGACATCGCCTCCCAAATCGGCCAAAGGCTTTGTAAATACGGATTGTCCGTCAGGGCATGATGGTCATCAAAAACAAACGGCACGTGATACGAGTGTTGATACACCCACAATATCGCCAGCACGCACACCATCGCCCACAACGCGCCAAACCATACGCGATTGCGGGCGGATTGAACGATCGACGGTAATGCGTCACGCTTCTGTGTCATCGGAGAATCATTCGGTCGCACCTGAATCATCGCGAATTTCCACCTGCGGCTAGACGGGTGAATCTTTTTTCATAGCCGCGGGTGGAAACCCGCGGTGATCACTGGTTCAGTACCAATTCAACCTTGAACATCTTTTATCCATCATCCAAGTTTACTCTGGCTTTGTTTGTATTGTAGTTTGTTCATTCCAGCTACACTATCCGCATTGCCCGCTTGCGCTCACTCTTTCATCAACCAAGGTGGGGTCATCATGATCAATCATCAACCTTTGGCCTTCATCATTATGCTTTACTCGTTGCTGCTGGTCGGCAACATCGCACCGACCATCGCACAACCACCCAGCGCCGCCAACGCAGCTCCAACGCCCACCCCTCCGCCACCCCCTGCACCCAACAATGCCGCCAACCGTATTTCATACCTGGGCGGACCCGGTGCCCAGCAACTGACCGAAATCCACCGCCTTTCCGACGGGTCATACCTTTTATCCGGCAACGCCACCAACATCGACTTCATCCCCCAAGGCACCCCTCGCACCGAACTGCCCGCTGCCGACATTCGCAGCAGCCGCTCCAATCGTTTCGGTTTAATTCTGCATGTTTCCGCGGACCTGCAAAAAGTGTTACACGCGCTTTATCTGCCTCGTGGTGTTGTCACCGATATTCGTCGCATTCGCTCCAACACCGCCCCCGGCAGCAAAACCGGCGACCTGTACATTTCAGGCCCACGCAGCAATGGCGACCCCGCCCTCGACGGCGGAGCCGAGGGATACTTCATCGCCAAGCTCAACGGCAACTTTATCGACCGTGTACCGACCGGCTTCGTCTGGGTGCACAATGTCGCCGCTTCCAGCGATCACCAGCACTTTCAGCCTTGGGACGTGGACACTCAGGGCCGGGTGTATTTCGCAGCCGGTGAACCCTTCAACAAAACCTGGTCGGCCATTTACCGCCTCAAATCCGACGGCCAATACGACACGGTCGAACATTGGCGATTGCACTTGACTGCTGAAGGTTCATGGCATGGTTCCCCAGCCTCATCGCGCAACGACATTCAATACAGCTCCATTTCCCTCAAAGCTTTGGGGCGTGGGTCGCTGCGTTCATGGACGATGGAAGAATTCGTCAAACTCACACCCGATGGCAATGGTGGTTTAAGGCAGGGGACCTGGCCATGGGACGTTTTTTTCGGCACGCCTTACGATGACAAAGCTCCCGGTGCCAGTTCACGAGGCCCCGGTTACACCGGTTACAGCGTCGGCCCCAACGACACCGGTCTGGTCGGCGGCTTGGTCGTCGATCGGCGTAACGACCATGTGTATATGGGCCTGTCCCTGCAATCGCGTTTACCCAATGGCAAACTCGATGCTGAACCGGCGGTGGTCGCTTTCACCAGCGATGGCAAAATGAAGTGGTGGAGTCGGCTGTACACCGAAAACAATCAAAATTCACCGTCGCATCAGTATGTCGATGGGTTGGCGATTGACTACGCTAAGCCGGTGGAACAAGCCACGCTGGTGGTGGCGGCCCGTACTTACACCAACAACCCCAACAACCTTTGGCGGGGTGATCAGGTCAAGGCAACCGGTGCCCCAAAGCGTTCATTTCAGAGCGGCTGGACCGGCAGTGGCGACCAATTCTTTCTCGGTTGGCTTGGCCGCCTGTCCCTCACGGATGGCACCTTGCGCAACGCCACGTATGTCGGCGAGTATGCCGAGGGTGTGCAATTCGGCGGCCCTGAAAACGCTTATGCCGACCCGAAACTCGACGGTTGGCCCGATCACGACCGCTTGCAGGGCGATTTGGCCAACACCCGTCTGCGACCCGCCTTGAAAGTGGACGATCAGGGTCGGGTTTACATTCTGGCGGTCGGTCGTCGTGTCATGACCACCGCCAACGCCTGGCAGAAAATGCCCAAACCGGCTGACGGGGTTTCCGCCTGGAGCGAATTCGTCCGCGTGTACAGCCCGGACCTGACCACGCTGGTTTACAGTTCACTGCTCACCGGTCGTTGGAACACCACCACCGGCATCGGCGGCAACAACACCGCACTCTTTGCACAACAACCCACCGCCAGGGGTGTGGTCGTCGTAGGCGCTCACACTGTCGATGCCGAGGGCATTGTCGAAGGCAACCCCATCCCGGTACGCAACGTGGTGCCCTGGGGCCGACCCGAGCCTGCCGGTGAAGAAGCGATCCTCGCGGAGTTGAATTTCTGAGTCATTTTTAGAACGAATGTCCTATAACATGTTATCGAGCGGTTGCATTTGTTTAGCGCAGACGCTTTGCGTCGGCGTATTGAACGCCGTGCCCTTCAGGGCCGGATGTTTGAGTGAATGATCCGGGGCTAAAGCAATTCTCGTAATTATTTGATCAGCAGTGAGGGCTATTCCGTCCCCTCTCCCTCCGGGAGAGGGTTAG
>CAYRTH010000111.1:0-10406 GCA_964427135.1 uncultured Phycisphaeraceae bacterium | reverse complement strand
CAACGGGTTACGAAAAAGCCCCGTGTGCTTTCGCTTCGGGGCTTTCCGTTAACTGGATCAGCGGGGAAATTCCCCGTTTGAATTTAAGCTCCTCGAGCTGGACTCGAACCAGCAACCTAGCGGTTAACAGCCGCTCGCTCTACCGATTGAGCTATCGAGGAATCGAGAGAACCATAGATTAGCCAGTTGGCGGGAAGTTTCAAGCGCTGGTCCAACTGATTCAGAGGCTGTGAGTTTTTCCGGTGTCCAGAGCCTGACCGAAGCCCCCGATATCGGCAGCAAGCCACGCCGGTATGTATCAGGCTGCGGGGGCGAAGCAGGCGATGGCGATGTGTATCGTCGATGCAGCCTGATAAGCCATGGGCCGGGTGCGAGTGGTGAATGCAAGCGGTGAATGCAAGCGGGGTATTCGGATTGGCCCTTGGAAGCTGTTTCACAATCACCCTGCTGTGATAGGTGTCTGTCCTGTCAATGAGCCGAAGGCTCAGTTTTTTTGGCATGGGCAGCCGCCCATTGGAGAGGCCGAACACCTGTTCCACCGATGCATTGAGTTGTGAAAAAGTTTGTGAGTCCAGAAGGTTGAAACCAACGGGCGATTGGATGATTTTGAGTTTGATGAGTCGGCCAATGAAGAACATTGGAGCACTCGCTTGTGTGAAGCAATCGAGGTTAGACCATTTCGTCCAGGCCCAGATGATTGACCACATCATCGAGAATGGCATCAACACTCAGGTGCAGAACATTCAATCGGCCGGAGATGGCCAGGGACGCAAGGCCATGCATGTTGATCCAAAGGCGACCGGCGATGGCGCGGGCGTTGGTGTCCAGTGCATCGGCCTGATGGCCGCGTTTTTCAAGCAGTTCACGGATTTCGGCAAAAAAGGGTTCAAACTCACGGGCGACGGCATCGGCTTCACGTTTGCCGCCGACGATGGGCTGACTGAACATCAATTCGTAGAGCCTTGGGTGATCGACGGCAAACTGAACGTACGATCGGGCGCCTCGCTGCCAATGTTCACGGGTGTTGTTGGGGGTGTCGTCGTCACAATGCTGACGTAGAAGGACAAAGCCCCGTTGAATCATGAGCAGGCGTAACTCAACCTGCCCCTGCACGTAGGTGTATAGCGTCATGGCTCCGACGCCCAGCAGCCCAGCGACTTTGCGAACGGTGACGCCTTCGATGCTTTCCCGTTCGAGCAGGTCCAGCGCCACTTCGACGATCAGGTCGCTGCGCTGCTCATGGTTGCCGTCGCGCCAGCGTTTGTGGTACGTCGAGGTGCGTGTGCTTTTGCTTTGAGTCATGACGCGATTTTTCCGGGGCGCTTGACGAACATGGGTTCACCTCCGTACACTGTACCAATCACGTCGTACATTGTACGACACATTCCCCCGACACACAATGTTTTTGGAGACCTCGCCATGCCAAGCAGCGGGCGTGTTGCGGAAAAGTTCGTATCGACATCGGCGTTTCTGATGCTTATATCGGTTATGTGCCTGGGGCTGTTGACCGTGGCACAGGCACAGCCGGGCGAAAGAAAGGAAGCGGGGGCTGAGGGTGCGCCGTCGGCGCAGAAGGGGCCTGGGGGTGAACAGGGCGGACCACCTGGCGCGGGAGGCACAGGTGGACCAGGGGGGCAAGGTGAACAAGGTGGGCCGCCGGGTCAAGGTGGACCGCCGGGGGGAGGCGGGGGTGGGCCGCCGATGGGGCCGCCGCCGGCGATGGTACGTTTGGGGGAGGTGAAGGTTGAAAAGTTGCAACAGGTGTGGGAAGTGGTGGGTCGATTGGTGGAGGTTCGCCGATCGATCGTGGCATCGGAGGTACTCGGCCAGGTGATCGAGCGACCGGTGGACGAAGGCGATGTGGTGGAAGCGGGCAAAACGGTGCTGGTGCGCATCGACCCGGTGTGGGCGAAGTTGAACCTGGAAGGGTCAGAAGCGGAGTTGGCAAGAGCCAAGGCGATGGTGGCTGAGGCGCAGGCGAACCTGGACAAAAGCAGTCGTGAACGCAAGCGTTTGGAAGAGTTGGTTGCCAGTCGTTCGACCAGTCAGAAGGAACTGGACGATGCACGGGCGGTGGAATTGGCTGATCAGGCAAAAAGGCTGTCGGCTGAGGCGCAGGTTCATGCAGCCGATGTGGCCCTGCAACGGTCGCAGACGGAGATCAAGCGACTGGCGGTAGTGGCCCCGTTCGATGGGGTGGTGGTCAAAAAAATGATCGAAGTGGGTCAGTGGGCCAACCAGGGCACACCATTGTTTGAAATTGTGTCGCGGGGGAAGATTGATGCGCTGATCGATGTGCCGGAGAGGTTGATCGATTTTGTGCAGATGGGTGCCAAAGTTGACATGGTGATTGAGCCGTTGCGGTTGGAGGTGAGCGGGGTGGTGCGGGCGGTGGTGCCGGATGCGAGCAATGCGGCACGGACGTTTCCGGTGCGAGTAAGTACGGACGACATGGAAGGAAGGTTGAAGCCGGGGATGAGTGTATTGGCACGGGTGCCGACGATGCGTGAGGCTGACACGATCACGGTGCCGCGTGATGCGGTGTTGCGTTCGGCTCAGGGAGCGACGCTTTGGATGAATGCGGGAGGGATGGCGTTGCCTGCGCCGGTGGAAGTTTTGTTCAATCATGGTGATCGATTGGCGGTGCGTAGTTTGCCCAGTCACTTGGGGCCGCCGCTGTTGCCGGGGATGCAGGTGGTGATCGAGGGAGCGGAGAGTTTGTTTCCGACGCGGCCGCTCATACCGATGCCGTGAGTGATTCGGTTTGCCTCATAACGAGCCGCGACCGTAAGTGAGCGGTGGTTTGATGAATGTTTTGAAGAAAGAACCGCTCCCTTACGGTCGCGGCTCGTAACGGAAATGATGTAGCAAGACAGTGGTCAATGTCCGGCCCTGAAGGGCACGGCGTCAAATAAGCGAATTTCGAGAGACGATCATGGATTACATACGCTTTTGCATCAACAACCCGGTGAAGGTGACGGTGGGGGTGTTGCTGCTGATATTGTTCGGGTTGATCGCGTTGTTTGCGATACCGATTCAACTGACGCCCAATGTTGATCAGCCGATCATCACGGTGCAGACGACCTGGCCTGGGCGCAGCCCGGAAGAGGTGGAACGTTCGATCATCGAGAAGCAGGAGGAAAAGCTCAAAGGGCTGACGAACCTGCGGAAGATGACGGCCTCGGCGACGCTGGGGCAATCGGAGATCAAGCTGGAGTTTTTCATCGGCGTGGATATGACCCGCGCGTTGCAGGAGGCGTCGGATAAGTTGCGTGAGGTGGAGGAGTACCCGGACGATGTGAATCAGCCGGTGATCATCGCCGCGGACAGCGCGGTGGATAGTCCAATTACCTGGATGATTCTGTCGGCTGACGACGCAAAGTTTGATATTCAATCGGTGTTTGATGAGGTGGACAAACAGGTCAAGCCGATTTTGGAACGTGTTGAAGGCGTGAGCCAGATCAATGTGTACGGGGGACGTGAGCGCGAGGTGCACATTGCCATCGACCCACGGCGCATGGCGGAACGCGGCATCACATTCAACGCGCTGCGGCGTGCATTGCAATTGCAGAATGTGAATGTATCAGCGGGCGACCTGGCGGAGGGGCGGTTGGATGTGCGGGTGCGGACGGTGGGGCAGTATGACAATTTGGAGGCGGTGCGACAGACGATCGTGTCGTACACCACGGGTGGGCCGATTCGGGTGAAGGATTTGGGGGAGGTGTCGCTGGGGTTTGAAAAGCGCCGGGCGTTTGTGCATAGCAAGGGCAAGCCGGCGATGGCGATCAACGCCATTCGTGAAACGGGGGCGAATGTCATCGCGGTGATGGATGGGTTACGGGAACGTGTGAAACAGATCAATGCACCGGCGGGTGTGCTGGCGTCGATTTCAAGGGATATCACGGCGGAACGGGGATTGGCAACGCCGTTGAAACTGAGTTTGGAACAGGTGTACGACGAAACGGTGTACATCAACGAAGCGCTTTCGTTGGTGGTGGACAACCTGTGGCAGGGGGGTGTGCTGGCGGCGCTGGTGCTGCTGGTGTTTTTAAGAAAGATGAGGCCGACGGTCATCATCGGCATGGCGATACCGATTTCAATCATCGGCACATTCGTGGCACTCACGGCGGCGGGGCGCAACTTGAATGTTGTGAGTCTGGCGGGATTGGCGTTTGCGGTGGGTATGGTGGTGGATAACGCGATCGTGGTGTTGGAGAACACCGATCGGCACATCGGCATGGGAAAAAAAGTGGCGCAGGCGGCTTACGACGGCGCCAATGAAGTTTGGTCGGCGATTCTGGCATCGACACTGACGACGCTGATCGTGTTTGTGCCGGTGTTGATCATGCAGGAGGAAGCGGGTCAGTTGTTCAGGGACATTTCGCTGGCGGTGTGCGCAGCGGTGGCGTTGTCACTGGTTGTGGCGATCACGGTGATACCGACGGCCTCGGCGAAGTTGCTCAAACCGCATCAGCATCGCAAACATGCTTGGGCGGAGAAGGCCGATGCGTTGTGGGGGATTGGGTCGGCGATGGGTCAGATCAATACAGTTTACAGTGATTTTGTTTTACGATTGATCAGCAAGCCGTTGTTCGGATCGGTGCGAGGGTTCATGTTTTCGGCGGCGGGGGTGCTGGTGGCTGCGGTGGGCGGGTTGTTGCTGTTTGTATTTCGTGAGGCGCTCACGCCGGTGAAAATGATGTTGATGCCGGTGTGGATGAACCTGCTGGGGGTGGTGCTGGTGATCAGCGGCTTGATAATTGGGGTGGTGTTACTGGTGAAATTGCGTCGGGGCAGCGGTCTGCGGGAAAAACTGGGGACGCTGGGTATTGGTGTGCTGTTGGCGGCGACGATGGTGTTTGTGGGGTTGGGTTTGTATTTTGCGATTCGTTTTTATGCGATCAATGAAATCAACCTGTTGGCGGGCGCGGTGATCGGGTTTTGGCAGGTGTGGGTGGCGCTGGCTTTGGTGATGGTTGGGTTGGTGTTGATGCAACCGGTGCGGGCGGGGTTGGTGGCGTTTTTCATGATGGCGTCGCTGGTGGGGGCTTTTTTGATGGCTCCGCCGATGACGTATCTGCCGGCGGGGAATCAGAACCTGGTGTTCGGCATCATGCTCACGCCGCCGGCGCACAGCATCAGTCACAACGAGTTTATTGGCGAACGGATGGAAGCTCGCCTCAGGCCTTTCTGGGAAGCGACGAGCTATGAGGATATTGCGAAGCTGCCGCCGGTGATTCACCCGTTCACGCAGCAGCCGGTGGAGGGTGTGCCGCCGGTGGAAAATTTCTTTTTCGTGTCGTGGAACGGCACGGTGTTTTTCGGTGCCAGTTCGAGTGATACACAGAATGTGAACCCGTTGGAAGGTTTGCTGATGTGGAGTGGGTCAGCGGTGCCGGGGGTGATTCCGCTGGCGTTTCAGACGAGCATTTTCGGTCGCGGGTTGGGCGGAACGAATCAAATTGATGTCGATATCGTGGGTACGAATTTGGAGCAATTGCGGTTGGCTGCCGATGCGTTGCAGAACAAGTTGCGGGATAAGTTCGGGTTCATGGGGGTGAGGCCGGACCCGGTGAATTTCAATTTACCCGGGCCGGAGGTGCAGGTGGAAATTGATCGGGTGCGTGCGGCGGACCTGGGCGTGAATGCGTCGGACTTGGGCGACGGGATACAGGCTTTGGTGGATGGTTTGACGGTGGGGGATTACCGGTATCGTGGAGATACGATTGATTTACTGGTGACGCGCGATCTGACATCGTACGAACTGACATCGGATAGTTTGGCACTGGTGCCCCTGGCGGTGGTGGGCAATGATGGATCGCATCGGATTTTGCCGTTGTCATCGGTGGCGACGCTGAAGCGTGCGGATGCGCCTCAGCAGATCAATCGCGTGGAGCAGCAACGGTCGATCACGTTGCAGGTGATTGTGCCGCCGGAGCAGGCGCTCGAGGAGGCGATGGCGTCGATCCAGGAAATGATTCCGCCGTTGCGGGAGCAGGGGCAGATTGCGATGGGGGTGGATGTGAACCTGGGGGGCACAGCTGACAAACTGGTGGAAGTGCGCGAAGCACTGACGGGGCAGGTACATGACTCATTTTTGAAGACGTTTCAAAGCTTCATACAAAGCCGATTGTTTTTGGCGCTGCTGATCAATTACCTGCTCATGTGCGCGTTGTTTGAAAGCTGGGTGTACCCGCTGGTGATCATGTTCACGGTTCCGCTGGCGACGATCGGCGGGTTCTTGGGTTTGCGCATCACGCATGAGTATGTGCCGACGCAATTGCTGGACGTGGTGACGATGCTTGGGTTTGTGATATTGATCGGCACAGTGGTGAACAATGCGATTCTGATCGTATCGCAGGCACTCAATTTCATGCGCGGGTTCGGTGAAAGTGAATTGGACAAGGTGGAACGATTGACGCCGAAGATGGCGATTCGGGAATCAGTGCGGACGCGATTGCGACCGGTGATGATGACGACGCTGACGACGCTGTTCGGGTTGTTGCCACTGGTGATCAAGCCGGGGTCGGGCAGCGAGATTTACCGTGGGCTGGGGAGTGTGGTGTTGGGGGGGTTGCTGTTATCGACGGTGTTTACACTGCTGCTGGTACCGGTGGTGTTCAGCCTGGTGATCGATGCAAAGGTGGCGTTGTATCAAAAACTGGGTTGGGAAGTGGAAGCGGAGTTGCGGGGATGAATGATGGTTTTTTGCAATGATTGCCAGGCGTTTGGTCGATATACCCAAGGACGGCTGGTGACAGGCGCACCCGCTTAATCATTGAGGAACCGACCATGACGATGGGTCAAGCCTCGCTGAAAAATACCCCGATCCCCCAACGCGGCAAAAAGTATTTCACCCTTGCACAAGCCAATCGTTCACTGTGCCTGGTGGGGCGGGTGGTGGAGGATATTCATCATCGCTATCAGCAGGCGATGGAAATTCGCAAACGCGCGGAACGCCCCGTGCCCGGCGATGATCAGGAACAGTTGCGCGATGGGTATGAAAAGTGCATGGATCGGTTGAATGAGTTGATGGACGAGTTGCATCAGGTGGGCGTGGAGTTCAAGGATTTTGATTTGGGACTGGTGGACTACCCGGCTGTGCATGAGGGGCGGGAAGTGTACCTTTCATGGAAGCGCGGCGAAAAGTGCATCACCGCCTGGCATGAGGCGGATACGGGCTATGGTGGGCGGCAGGATGTGGCGGTGCTGGATGCGGTGGGGGAGTGAAGCAGGGCGGCGTTTAAGGCAATTTGCGTAAATTATTGGCATGCCTAAACCCCCTCTCTCTCCGGGAGAGGGTGGCCGAGTCATCGAGGCCGGGTGAGGGCGCACTGTGTTTTCAGACTGCCAATCAACCGTCATTCAAACATAAGACACGCCCTCACCCGAATGTGAGCGCAGCGAACACTCCTACTCTCCCGGAGGGAGAGGGGACGGAATAGCCCAACTGTATCTAATAGTGACGCAAACTATTCAATTAACAATCATAGTCGTACACCGATTTTCCCCAAGGTCTCCATTTTTGCACATCAACGCATGAAAATGGTCAAGGATTTCACTCAATTTACGATTTATGGCTGGTTGGTGGGTTAGAATCCAGAGAGTGGAATCGACACCGACGACAACACAATTGGTTGATGAAACAGGTCAGGTGACGACCTTGAAAACGGGCGCAGCGCCCCATGCGCGGTCGGCGGAGGAGTATCGAGCGCTGGTGCTGTTACCAAAGGGTTCGGCATTACCGTTGGCGTTGCTCGAGGCGATGCAGAGGCGGGGGATGCAGCCGAGGGTGGTGGAGGATTTGCCGAGGGTAATGGTGGCACTGGCTAAAGAGCCTGTGACGGTGCTGGTGGTGGTGAATGCAGTGAGGTGGACGAAATTGCATGAACTGGGACGGGTGATGCAGCGTTATTACCCAGAGGTGCGTTGCTGGCGGTATGACGGGGGTGAAACGACGCAGTCAGATCGGTCGGATGAACGGGGTGGAAGGCTCAAGGCCTGGTCGTGGGAAGAATTGATGCATCAGCCGACGATTCATGTCACGGTGAGTAAGCCGAGACCTGATGGATTGTCTGATGATGATGCAATTGAGTCAACCGTCAATGTGGGAACCCAATCATCAGTGCCTCAGAAGCGAGAATTGGCCGAACCGATATTGACCCGCGAGGAACTGGACATGCTGCTTGACAGTTCGTGGGAACGAAGGCGAAGCGGCAGGCGAATGCGACGACGGGGTGATACGGACGATGGGTTGTGAGTCGCAAATAAATAGTGACGCCGAGGGCTTTAGCCCCGGATCACAGCAACAACCAAACGAAAGAAAATAATTCAACACAGAGGACACAAAGGGCTCAGAGAAGAAGAAAATACCATTGCTTTTACGGCTTTGGTGCAAACATTCGAATTGTCAAGAATCAATCTAACCGCGGCTAGGTTCTATGGACATTCAAACCTGTCAGAATCGTGGGTGCCACACTGCGACCGCGCAGCGGAAGCTGTGTGTCTGATGGTTTGATCTTGTCAATCAAACCGCACACAGCGCCCTTCAGGACGCTGTGTGGCACCCGATCATGACAGATGAATGTTATAGCCCTCGGCGTCGATTTGGATGGAGAAGTGACAGTGACTCAGTTCGCGGCGACACAACCCGTGATGCCAGGCGACGCATCGGCAAGGTCAGCAGCCCATGGTGACAGGGATGATTCCCCGCGCGTGCTCATTGTTGGTGGTGGCGAATTAACTGGTTTACGGCAAATTGCAGCGCGGTTGCTGCCCGGTCAGCCCACGGTCGAATGCGCTGATTACCTGTCAGCCCTGGGTGAATTGGGGACGCGACCGGACTGGTTGCCGGAGTTGATTTTGGGGAAGTTGGAGGATGCAGCCGACGAATTGGAAGCCACGGTGACCGCATTAAGGCAACTGGCTCCGCGAACGAAAATTGTACTGATCGCTGGTAAGCCGTCGGATGATGTGACCGGCAGCGACCGGCAACATAACGAGCGTATCAAAGGTTGGCTGGATCGTGCCCTGCGCGCGGGGGCGGATCGTTGTGAAGTGGAACCGGTGAATTTGCAGGCGTTGGAAACGTTGATGGCGCGTCGCATGGGCAGCAGCCAAACGATAGCGTCGGTCGATCATGCAGCCTTGAACACGATCACAGGTACACCCAGGCGAACCAATCAGCAGAGTGATCAGCCGACGCTGGCACCGCAAACCTTGACGACTCTGACGACGGATGAACAAGCTGCCATCCGTGGCGGGGCGTGGGTGGACGGAACGGGTACATGGCGGCCGATGGTCAAACCCGAAGAATTGGTCACACAGGTCGGCCAGGCATTATTGCAGGAAGTTTTGCGTCAGCCGACCTCGGTGCTGGGGACGACACAGGGGCTTGTTATGCTGGGGGATGCAGCGGGGCAGGGGAACCAGACCAATACCCCAGCAGCAAAGCAGGGGGATGCGCAACTGGGCGATGTCGATTTACTGGATCATATTTTGCACAGGCGCAGCGGGTTTGCCGAATTGTTGTTACGACTGGTCAGCGCCCGAGCGGGGATTGCTGATGCGCAGTGGGCATTGATCAGCGGCGTGGACCGGGTGCAGGCACAGGCTCAGTTGCCGGCTGGGCGCGTCAGTGGTGAAGTGAATTGGAACGGGCGATTTTTGGGAGTGCTTCATGCTCAGCCGAGGGTGGAAGCACCCACATTACATCAATGGGCGGATTGGATGTCACGCTGGTTGGCCATGGAAGCACAACATGCCGGGTTGTGGGACCTGGCTTTGCGTGATGAACTGACCGGTGCGTGGAACCGAAGGTATTTTCATCGGTTTTTGGAAACGCTTTTGCAACGTGCGGTTTCGGAACGTTTTCGTGTGACGCTGATGCTTTTTGATATCGACGATTTCAAGCAATACAACGACCGCTTCGGTCACGCGGCAGGCGATGATATTTTGCGTGAGGCAGCGCGATTGATGCGCTCGGTGGTGCGCACCCATGATGTGGTGGCACGCATCGGCGGCGATGAGTTTGCCGTGATCTTCTGGGATGCGCAAGGCCCCCGTCGCCCCCACAGCCAACACCCCAACGATGTACGCCAGGCTGCCCAGCGCTTTCAAAAGGCCATTCGTGAAAGTCGATTCCCCCGATTGCTGGATCAATCGCGCGGCACGCTGACCATTTCAGGTGGGTTGGCCAGCTTCCCCTGGGACGGCCGCACCCCCGGCGAACTGGTCGAACGTGCCGATGCCATGTGCCTGGAATCCAAGCGACAGGGTAAAAACGCCCTCACCTTCGGCCCAGGTGCCTGCCGGGAAGGGTGAAACGCTCAATGCCGGTTCATTGTTGAGCAAATAAACGGGACAGGTCTGCTCTGTCGCAAACCTCGGTAGTTTAGAACGATTCG
>CAYRTH010000110.1:0-10553 GCA_964427135.1 uncultured Phycisphaeraceae bacterium | reverse complement strand
ATTGCGTTACACTGTTTGCATGTCCGAAGGCCTGCAAAAAACTTCATCACTCACCACACCGCCGCGGGTGTTGCTACTGGCCAATCTTTCCAAGCCTGCCGTGGTCGCTGCCCTTGATGAATTGCGCCCCTGGCTGACCGAGCGGGCCACCATCATCGGCGAACCTGATTTATGTCAGTGGAACGATGCCAACGCCCCCGCCACCGTGCAGGCCGATGTCGCGCTGGTCCTTGGCGGTGATGGCACCTTACTGGCCGCGGCGCGACACCTGTTGGACCAAGGTTTGCCCATCATCGGCATCAACTTTGGCAAGCTCGGTTTCCTTGCCGAGTTCAACCTCGATGACCTGCGTATATTCTGGCCTCAACTGGTCGCCCACCAATTCCCCCATGCCCGGCGGGTCGTGCTGGATGTGCGTTTATTCAATCGCAACGTCGGCGACCCGTGGGTGCATCGTGATACCGCCCCCGGTCAGCTTTGTCGCAAACTGGCGCTCAACGATGCTGTGATCACCGCGGGCGAACCGCATCGCCTCATCGACATGGAACTGGTCGCCGATGCCTGCCGTGGGGGTGAAAGTGCCACGCGCTTTGCAGGCGACGGGGTCATCATCGCCACGCCCAGTGGCAGCACTGCCTACAACCTTGCAGCCGGTGGCCCCATCCTCAGCCCCGACCTCGATGCCCTGTGCGTTACGCCCATCTGTCCGCACAGTTTGTCCTTCCGCCCGATTGTCGTTCGTGCTGATTGCGGCTTATGCCTGCGCGTCGATAAACCCAACCCCGGCACGACCCTGGTCATCGATGGCCAAACCAACGTCAAACTGCAACCCGGTCATCAGGTCTTCATCCAACGCTACCAACACCCACTGCGCCTGGTGCACCACCCCAGCCGAAGTTATTGGCAGAAACTGGCGCAAAAACTGCACTGGGCTGCTCGGCCACGCAATGGGTGATGATCCGTGATTTCGAATTTCGAATTTCGGATTTCGAATTTCGGATATAAACCCAAGCCGAGTACGAGGCCGACAGGCCGAGGGCTCGGGTATTGCTCTTCATAACCGCGGGTTTCCACCCGCGGCTAGACGGAAATGCAATCTGGTTAGCGCCGCGACTTGTCGCGTCTTCTTTTTCTCAACATCACCCATCACCCATCACAGCCCAAACGTCTTCACCCGCGCATCGACTCCAAACACCTTGAACATGATCAATTCCGGGTGACGGTCGCCGTCGAAATCCTCCAATAGTCCGTCATGTATCGCCCAGCTTCGTCCGTGCGCCGATTTAGCAAACGCAGGCTGGCGAAAACTCGATGACCCATCTAGCAACTCAAACAGTTTGCCACCCTCCCGAAACTCAGCATCAATCTGCTTCATGCGCGATTCGCCCGTCAGGTAACCAAACCCATGATGTTCGTACATGATTGCGTTGTGGTAGGTCAGGGCCTCAAGCTGAATACTCGTGTAACCCAAGCGCATGCCCAGCGATTCGAGCCGGGGGAGCAGTTCGGGAAACAGCCCCAAACCTTTGCGCACCTGGCAAGGCCCAAGCCCTGCCGCCAGAGCGCGGGCTTCTTCCGGGATGTTGCGACCAGCCGTGCCCAGTAACGTCAGGTGCCCTTTGCCATCGACATCGATATTAAAGCGCGGCTGAGTCACATCGTTGATGATGATGAACGACAGTTCCAGTTGCCCCATGCCCGCCTCTTCGAGGTCCAGCGAAAAGGCAAAGTCACGGTCGATGCGTTCAGCCGGGCAGCGCAAATGCACTTCATTGCGCTGTGGCGGACAAATCAGATGCATCGCCAAGGGGTTGTCGTAACCACCCAATAAACTCGCGCCACCGGGGCCGGGCACTTGCGACAGGTAATGCCAAAATCGCGGCGGCAGAATATCCCCGTACATCCGCCTTCGGTCGGCTTCGGGCAACTGGTTGAGTTTGGCTAAACTCATGAGCTTTTACCACCGAGCCATCTGTATAATCCCCTCTCCCCTTGGGAGAGGGTTAGGGTGAGGGCCGAACTGTTCTTGGATATACCATCTTTGAATATCTTTCCTTCGTCGGCCCTCACCCGGCCTCGATCGCTGCGGCGACACTCGGCCACCCTCTCCCGCGGGGAGAGGGATTTTTCAGGTTCCTACCTTCACTTGTGTCCCTTGGGTCCGCCCTTGGTGAAATATTTACGCTCGATCGCCGCTTGCAGATCGATGTCGTTGATATTGGCCAGCGTGCACAACCACGCAACGACATCGGCGAATTCTTCCTCGATGTTGGCGACATCGGGTTTGCCCTGACTGTGCGCGGTGTTGAGTGCCGTGGCCAGTTCGCCCACTTCCTCCACCAGCCATAAAAACGTCGCCGGGGTGCCGCGGGCTTTGTCGGTCTTGTAATACCGCTCACGAATGTGCTGCTGAAACCCGGCAAGGGTCAGCGGGTTGCTGTTGGTCGCATTTATTTTGCTTTTGGTTTTCTTTTTTCGTGGGGGCATCTGTTCATGATAGTTAAAGCAGCTCGAGTTTGTGTGATGCACCCCAACGCTTGTATGGCAAACAAAAAACAGAGCCGCGAGCGGAAGCGAGCGGTGCTTCAACCAACCGCTCACTACCGTTCGCGGCTCTGTAAAGAGCCAACATTCAAACAAAATCAATCTTCCTTGCGTCGGTAACCTTCACCCGACGACCGCGATGGCTTGCTGCGCTGATGCGACCCGCCGCGCCGCTGATTACCACCGCCCTGGCCGCCGCGACCGTCTGAATCTTGTCCACTGCCGCCGTCGGTGTCATCGCCATCGCCGCCCTGATCACCGCCTTGTGGTTCAGCAGCCTCGCCCGCCGGTTTGTCACTGGTGCCTTCCTCTTTCATCGCCGCCTTGCGGGACAGTTTCACCCGGCCCTGTTCATCAATCAAAAGCACCTTCACCCGCACCACATCGCTCATCTTCACCACATCGGTCACGTTCTTGACGAACTGGTCCGACAGTTCGCTGATGTGGCACAGGCCGTCCTGCCCAGGTATCACTTCGATAAACGCGCCAAAGTCCTTGATCGAGGTCACCTTGCCGGTGTAAATCTTGCCGACCTGAACCTCCGCACACAATTTTTCGACTTCTTCGAGCGCAGCTTCAGCCTTGCCCGCACCCACCGCACTGATGAACACCGTGCCGTCTTCCTCGATTTCGATCGTGGCTCCGGTGCTCTCTTCCAACGCGCGAATGGTCTTGCCGCCAGGCCCGATGAGCTTGCCGATCTTCTCCGGGTGAATGCTGGTCGTGAGCATGCGCGGAGCATAGGGCGACAGCGTCGTGCGCGGAGCGGGAATCGCCGCCTCGATCATGTCAATGATCTGCAATCGCGTTTTGCGCGCCAATTCAAAGGTATGGCGAATCTGCTGAATCGTGAGTCCGCGAATCTTCAAATCCAATTGAATGGCGGTGATGCCGTTGCGTGTGCCGCATACCTTGAAATCCATGTCGCCAAAGTGGTCTTCTTCGCCCTGAATATCGACCAGGTACGCTTCCTTGTCGCCATCGTGCACCCTGCCGATCGAAATACCCGCCACCGGTGCCAGAATCGGCACACCCGCATCCATCAACGCCAGCGTTCCACCGCAGGCCGAGGCCATGCTCGATGAACCGTTGGATTCGAGAATATCCGACACCACGCGCACGGTGTACGGGAATTTTTCCACCGGCGGCAACACCGCTGCCAATGCCTTTTCCGCCAGTTTGCCGTGACCGATTTCACGCCGACCCGGGCCGGTGATGCGTTTGACTTCACCCACTGAAAACGGCGGGAAGTTGTAATGCAGATAAAACTTCTCGGCGTACTCGTCAAACAACCCATCGACAATTTGCTCGTCCTTCTGCGTACCCAGTGTCACCGTCACCAGGGCCTGCGTCTCGCCACGGGTGAAAAGTGATGATCCATGCACGCGAGGCAACACGGTCACTTCGCAGCCGATCTGCCGAAGCTCGTCCTGCTTGCGACCGTCGGTGCGTGTGCCAGCCAGTATCACCTGGTTGGTGATTTTTTCTTCGAGGTCGGCTATCGCCAGCTTGGCGTCCTTGACCGCCTGCTGCCACTTTTTCACCTGCATCAGCGTGGCGTTTTCGCCCGGTTGCGGGAACTGGGCCGCAATAAAATCGTCAATGGCCTTGCTCACCGCTTCCTGCCGCTGCAATTTCGTGCCCGGGGTGGTCTTGGCGGTACTTAACGGCTGTGTCAGTTTGCTGTTGACCGTTTCCACGACATCAGCAGCGGGCAGAATCAAATTGCAAACCTTGGCTTTACCGACCTTGCCGGCCAGGTCACTGATGAGGCTGACAACTTTCTGCACCGCCTCGTTGCCGAAGGCGATCGCATCCGCCACGACATTTTCAGGCAGTTGCGTGGCTCCGACTTCGATCATATTCAGGCCGTCTTTGTGACCCGACAGTACCAGGTCCATTTCGGAATATTCCATTTCCGCGACCGTGGGCATGAGTACGAAATTGCCTTCGATACGACCGATGCGCAGGGTAGCTGTGGGGCCTTCAAAGGGAATGCTGCTGATGGATAATGCAGCCGAGGCAGCGATGCCGGCGATCACGTCCGGGTCGTTGGCGCCGTCCACGGCCAGCACCCAGCATTGCACCTGCACTTCATCAAAAAAGCCTTTGGGGAACAGCGGGCGAAGCGGCCGATCGATGTTGCGCATCGTCAGCGTTTCTTTTTGATTGGGGGCACCTTCGCGTTTGCGGAAGCCTCCGGGGAATTTACCAGCAGCGTTGAGTTTTTCCCGGTAATCGACGGTCAGGGGAAAAAAGTCGATGCCTTCACGCGGGGCGGCACGCACCACGGTTCCCAGTACGACGGTTTCGCCGTATTGGACGACCACGGCTCCGTCAGCCTGACGGGCCATGCGACCGGTTTCAATGGATAACGTGCGACCACCCAGTTCGAGTTCGACGCGGGTCACGGGCATGAGTTGTTCCTTAACGACATCGGACGCAATTTAGCGGACTCAAAACACCATCGTGGCAGGGGGCCGATGCCGGTGGCTGTGTGATACCCCTGTCCCTCTGGCCGGCGTCCGCTCGATCCGATGAACAGAAGACAGATGACTTCGTGCACAACTTTGCTTTCGCCGCATGCAGGTCGCTATGCAGCGACAAGCGAAAAAAAGGATGCACGGGGTCCACTGCCGTCTGCCACCGTCCCGCGCCCTTGGCGGGAGAGTCGGAGGCCGATTGATTCTGGATTATTTACGCAGGCCCAGCTTGCCGATGAGTTCCTGGTAGCAATTGCGATCGGTGCGTGCCAGGTAGCCCAGCAGGCGATTGCGCTTGCTGACCATCATGAGCAGGCCACGGCGCGAGTGATGGTCCTTGCGGTGGCCGCGCAGATGCTCGGTCAGGCTGTTGATTTTTTCCGTCAGCAGCGACACCTGAACCTCCGGCGAACCGGAATCTTTTTCATGGCGGCGGTGCGTGGCGATCAGGCTTTTGGTCTTTTCTACAGTCAGCGTCATAATTCGAGACTCGTCACAACGGACACACGGAACCGTCCACGGCAACCAGCGCCGTTGACTTAGCCCATCAGTGTAACAGGGTCGGGCAACAAGGGCAAAGGGGCAAAAAGAAGTGGTCAAGTGGCCGAGTGGCCAAGTGGTCGAACCATGCCAAGAACCGCGGGTTACCACCCGCGGCTATGAAGACTGTGGATTGATCCGTCTAGCCGCGGGTGGAAACCCGCGGGGTTTGCAAATCATCAGACAAATCACCTTTTTGATGTTATACTGGCGCTGCTCGGTCGGGACTGCCGGGCACACGAATACCATGAAAGGAACACCATCATGCTCATGAGCACCAAACCGATGTTCGATCTGGCCTACTCAGGCGGGTTCGGCGTCGGGGCCTTCAACGTCAATAACATGGAAATCACGCAGGGCATCATTGAAGCCTGTGCCGCGGAAAAGTCGCCCTGCATCCTGCAAATTTCCAAGGGCGCCCGCAAGTACGCCAACATGCGCTTCCTGCGCCACATCATCGCCGCCTGTGTGGAGGAATACCCGCAGGTGCCCATCGCCATTCACCTGGACCATGGCGACACGGTGGACCTGATCAAAACCTGCATCGCTGACGGCTTCACCAGCGTCATGATCGACGGCTCGCACCACCCCTACGAAGAAAACGTCAAGCTCACGGCTGAGGCGGTCAAAGTCGCTCACGCTTCAGGCGTCGTCGTCGAAGCCGAGTTGGGCATGCTCGGCGGCATCGAGGAAGATGTCGTCGGTATGGACGCCCATGAGTACGAAAAGAATGTCGAAAAGTTTTTGACCGACCCGGTGCAGGCGGCGGACTTCTGCAAACGCTCGGGTTGCGACAGCCTGGCCGTGGCCATCGGCACCAGTCACGGGGCGTTCAAGTTCAAACATGAAGCCAAGCTCGCGTTTGATCGCATTGAGCAGATTATGAAGACCTGCCCCGGACTGCCGCTGGTGATGCACGGGTCCTCGAGCGTGCCGCAGGAGTTCATCGATCTGGTGAACAAGTATGGCGGCAACATGCCCAACGCCAAGGGCGTGCCTGAAGATCAGATTGCCATGGCGGTGCGCAAATACGGCGTCTGCAAAGTCAACATCGACACCGACCTGCGCTTGGCGCTGACCGCCAAGATTCGTGAAGTATTCGCCACCAAGCCCGGCGAGTTTGACCCGCGCAATTACCTTGGGCCTGGTCGCACGGCCATCGTGGAAATGGTCAAGCGCAAACTGCACTGCTTGAACAGCGCCGGCAAGGCCGACGCCGTCATCGCGCATTGGAAAAAGCTGGGTGAACCGCTGCCCAACTACTACCGCCAGGCTGTGACGGTGTGAGTGGGGGATATGGATCATGGATGATGTTCAGATGACGCCGAGGGCTTTAGCCCCGGATATTGTTTGAAAAAAAACACCCATGGTGATAGCCGTGGGTTTTTTCATGGATCATGACAATCGATGAGGGCTACCATTGCCCACGGGACTGATGATTTTATAAAAAGGAGTTTTGATCATGGCGATTTCCAAAAAAATTGAAGCGGCGTTTGTGAAGCAGATCAATCATGAACTGGCAGCTGCCTACAGCTATCTGGCCGTGGCAGGCTGGTGCGAAGCGGAAAATTACCAGGGCTTTGCCAAGTGGTTCAAGGTGCAGCACCGCGAAGAACTCAAGCATGCAATGAAGTTTTACGATCACGTTTTGGACCGCGGCGGCAAGGTTGTTTACGGGGCATTGGAAGCTCCGGTGGCCCAGTTCAAAGGCCCCAAAGAAGCGTTCGAGTATGCACTGGCCTTGGAACAGGGCAACAGCAAGGCCATTCACGTGCTGTATGAACTGGTGAAGAAGGAAAATGATTACCCGGCTGAGCCGATTCTGCACTATTTCATCAACGAACAGATCGAGGAAGAAAAGAGCGTCAGCGATGTGATCGCCCTGATGGAACTGGCTGGCGACAACCGCAGTGCGATTCTGATGCTCAACGCCAAGATGGGCGAACGAGCCGACGATTGAGCCGAGAGATGATTTTTTGTTATTCAGAGCAGTGTCGATAGATACCTGCTCTTGACGCCGTGCCCTTGAGGGTCGGATGGTTGTTTAAACCATCCGGGGCTAAAGCCCTCGGCGTCAGTTGTTGTAGCTCAGCCCCTTTGGGGCGCCCTGGCTGAGTGAATCAAAGCCGCCGAGGGTATCGGCGGTGAACTCGGATCGATATTGATCGCACAAAGACGGCGGATACCATCCGCCGCTTTCATCAAACCACCGCGAGGGCGGCGGTGTCACAATAGGCTGGATGGTTGATGTAGGCCCCGGGGTTTGTGGTCGATCGTTTTCAATCACCTTACAATGCGGCGATGAATCAGCCGACTGATGAAACACCCGCCACGCAGATGTCTTTTGGGGAGCATCTGGAAGAACTGCGTAAACGGCTGCTTTACGCCATTTACGGCACGGTGGCCTGTTCAGTGCTCACCTTCATTTACGGGCGTGAATTGATCGCCTGGTTGTGCACGCCACTGGCGCATGCGCAGCGGAACATTGATCTGCCTGCCCAGACGGTGACGATGTCGGTGACCTCCGGTTTTTTCATTTACATGAAGGTGGCCCTGATTGCCGGGCTGGTGCTCGCAAGTCCGTGGGTGGTGTATCAGCTTTGGAAGTTCGTATCACAGGGGCTTTACGCCAGTGAAAAACATGCGGTGGTGTTGCTGGCGCCGTTCAGCACGTTCATGACCGTCGTGGGCGTGTTGTTTTCGTACTACGTGCTGTTGCCGATGGCATTGGCTTTTCTGATTTTTTTTTCAGCCAGTTATCCGTCGATCCCGGCAGGGGAACCGAACCTGCTGGATCATGTATCACGCTGGGCGCGGTCGTTGGATTTATCCATGATGGGGGCTGATGACAAGGCTGCCACAGGTCAAGCGGTCGGGGATCAGGCATCATCCGCTAATAAGGAACCGCTCCCTGACGGTCGCGGCTCGTTAAACCCTGATTCGTTGGATCAACACCGCAGCAAGTCACCGACGTTCATTGAAATGCGCAAGGACGATCCGCCTGCCGGTGAGTTGATGGAAGGGCGATGGTGGCTGAACACGAGCATGCAGGAATTGCGCACGGTGGTGGGGGGTAAGGTACGGGTGGTGCCGCTGGGGGCTGCGGTGCAGAATGTGCCTTTGATTGAACTGGGTGCGTACATCAATTTTGTGGTGTACATGATTCTGGCGACGGTGATTTCATTTCAGTTGCCGGTGGTGATGATGCTGCTGGGTTGGACGCGCCTGCTCAACCCCGACACGCTGGGCGGTTGGCGAAAGTATGTGATTTTCGGCTGCTTCGTCGCGGCTGCCCTGATCACCCCTTCGGGCGACCCGATCAACATGACCCTGTTGGCGGTGCCGTTGTATGTGCTCTTTGAGTTTGGGTTGCTGCTGATGCGCTGGACCTATCGCCGAGCGGAAAAGGCGGCGATGGCCAATGATGCGGAAGAGGGGCCTTGGAGCCGGTAAAAGAACTCAACACAGAGTCCACAGAGTGCACAGAGCAGCAAAGCAGCAAACAACAAACACCATGAGCCGACCTGAACGAAAAGGACAAGCCATGCAAACTGGCATGAAATATCAAGCCTTGGCATCAATTCCATACAAGGTTCCGGCAGTGTCCAAATCCCAATGGCTGTACTCTGTGACCTCCGTGTCCTCTGTGTTGAAAATCGGTACTTTTTGGTGATCTAATCGTTGGGTTTGAGCATTTGTTGCAAGCGTTCCATCACCAGCGTATTGGAAGTGATGATGTTTTTAAGCGACCCCGCCCGGTGCCAATCGTGAAATTGTTCGATCAGCCAAAGGTCGCGCATCGCCAGTTCCAACTCGGTGTGCAGTTCGGGTCGATCCATGCCCGCCAGGGTCACCTGGGCGATGAGTTTTGCCAATTGGCGTTGTTGCACGTTGATGCGATAGGTCATCAGTATCGTCGGGTCACGCTCCGCCGACGTGGTTTGTTGTTCACCATGAGTTGATGGCGTGACCTGAGTTGATGGTTGATCGTGCGATGACGTTTTGTCTTCCGTCGGTCGGAACAACACGTTTTGAATCAACTTGCCGCTGCCGCCGTCGGTATTGGGTGGGGCGACCTGCATCAGTCGGCTAATCGTCGGCACAATATCGATGTGCTGGGCATGATCAACCACTTGTCCGCGTGCCACGTTCGGGCCGACGAATAATAACGGTGTGCTCCAACCATCTTCATGCAAGGCCGGGTGGGCGCCGGTGGTGGTCTGACCATGATCGGACGTGATCACCAGCAGCGAGTCATGCCACTGGTTTTGCTTTTGCAGTTCACCAACCAACCACCCCAGCAGTTGGTCAGCCTTGAGTAACGATGCGACATAGGGCGAACCTTCGCCCCAAATATTGCGTCGCCAGGGGACATTGCGCCATTCACGATGACATCGCCACCCGTTTCTGCCGGTGTCCTGCCAGTGCATCCGCAGGTAACGCACATCATTTTCGCGCAGTACCTGCATCGCCTCTTCCAGCACCTGTTCATCGCTTGCCCCATGCGACAGTCGCACCAGCGTATGTCCGGGGTTGAGTGATTCGTAGGCACGATCGTTGGCGATGTGAGCGGTGAAATGCGGGGCAAAAGCGTGTTGCAACATCGGCTGACCGGGGCGAATGAAAAACGTACCGGTCAGCATCACCGGGTTGGGCAGTGAGGTCGTGTGCATATCAGCCCACGTGCCGCTGCGCGGGTGAGCCGGGGCCACCAACCAAGCTTGACGGACATAGGTTCCGGTTTCGGTCAGTTGTTTGAAGTTCGTCAGCGGCAGACGTTGCGGGGCCGACCAGTGCATGCCATCGATCACCAGCAGAATCACCCGCCAAGGTTGGCTGCCGGGGTCAACGGTTGAAATATCGGCTGATGACTGCGGCAATGCCCCGAACGTCAACAACCCGAAGGCGAGAACAATATGCGTAAGTAATCGAATTGCTCGAACCCCCTCTCCCTCCGGGAGAGGGTGGCCGAGCCCCCGGGGGCTC
>CAYRTH010000109.1:9549-10612 GCA_964427135.1 uncultured Phycisphaeraceae bacterium | reverse complement strand
TGCTGGCAGTCGTGCTGGATGAGCCGGAGAAACCCGGCCTGATTCACCTGACCAAGGGGGCGCGATTGGCTGCTCCAGCAGTCCTTCCTTATGAGATTGGTAACGCCCTGTCCGCACTGGTCAAACGACATCGGTTAACCATCAACCAGGCGATGCAAGCCTGGCACTTGGCGAAAACCATTCATGTCGAGTTGTTGGACATCGATATCGCGGAAGCTTTGAAGCTTGCCTTGAGTCATCAGATTTACGCCTACGATGCCTATTTTCTTCAAGCGGCGATGGGGTTCCGCTGCCCGATGATCACGCTGGATCAAAATATGAGTCGTGTCGCAGGCAAACTCAACCTTCGTGTTTTGGAGCCGACATGAAAATTTACACTTACTCGCAGGCACGGCAAAATCTGGCGACATTGCTCACCGAAAGCAAAACCACGGGGGTGCTGATCCGACGCAGCAAGACCGGCGAGCTATTCCGTGTGACGCCTCAAGCCCCCGATGAGTCGCCCTTGGACATCAAAGGCATCAAAACAAAAGCCACCACCCGTCAAGTGATTTCGGCCATACGTCAGGTTCGTAAACGATAACAAGAGTGATATCCGTCAGATGCGGCCACATCTTTAAGCAAGGAGCCGATTCACCATTCGGAATACCCGAGTCCTCAACCTCCCCCGGGGGTCGGTTTCGTCCTCGGCTTGGTTTCTGCACTCGGCCACTCGACCACTCGACCACTTGGCCACTTCACAACATGATTCCTTGGCGCGATCGCGCGAATTGGCAAGTAGCACTGGACTAAAGACAAGGATGGGCTATGATCGTGTGTTCGGTTCACCAAGTCGCCATGTGCAGTCATGCAATCAAGTTGACGGCAGAAAATCGAATGCGGCTGGTCAACTTTGACAAATGTGCCTACGATAGACCGTCGTGAATCAGGGGACTTTCAGTTTGTTGTCAGATTTGGGGTAACGATCAGGCAAATCAACATCAATAGTTTGGTCACCGCTCCAGCGTGTGCTAGGGGGTGTACTGACATCAGGAGAATCATAATGAGTTGGAAACCACTTCGT
>CAYRTH010000109.1:0-9539 GCA_964427135.1 uncultured Phycisphaeraceae bacterium | reverse complement strand
GCACCAAAGCCACCGGCAAGGAACCCGCCCCGACACCAGTGACCAGTTCGGCCCCGGCTGCTGCCCCGGCCCCCGCCCCGGCCCCCGCTGGCATGGTCAAATCATCGGCTGCGTTCCCCACCGGCAAGCGGGAGAGCAGTGTCGTGCAATTGGATCGCATGATGCCTTCGGAATTGTCCGTCGGCCAGGAATTTGACGCGGACATCGTGGTGACCAACATCACCGGCCTGACGCTGTCCAATGTCGTCGTCACCGACAGCGGCGACGGCAACTTCAAGTTCGCCTCGGCCATGCCCTCGGCTGCCAAAACCGACGGCAACATGGCCGTGTGGAACCTGGGAACCCTGGGCCCCAACGAAAGCAAAACCATCAAAGTGCGCGGCAGCGCCACCGCTGTGGGCAAACTGCAAAACTGCCTGACCATCGATTGGGATACCAAGAGCTGCCTGGCCACCAACGTTATTCAGCCCAAGCTGGCTTTGACTTTGGAAGCCCCGGCTGAAGTGCTCAAGTGTGATCCTATCACGCTCAAGTACACCGTCGTCAACACCGGTTCGGGTGCCGCTCGCAACGTGGTCATCAATCACCCGCTGCCCGCTGGCCTGGTCACCGAAAACGGTATGAGCGCCTTGGAAGCCAAGGTCGATGTGCTCGAACCCAACACGCCCCGCACCTTCACCAGCATCGTCAAGGCGCAGAAGACCGGCGAATTTGCCAACAGCGCCAATGCCATGGCCGACTCGGGCTTGAAGTCATCGGCCAATGCCAAGACCATCGTTCGTCAGCCCGTGCTGACCCTTACCAAGACCGGTACGCAGACCGTGTTTGCGGGTCGTCCGGCCACGTTTGAACTCACCATCGCCAACACCGGCGACGGCGAAGCCCGTGACACCTTCATCGAAGACACCGTCCCGGCTGGCGCACGCATCGTCAGCGTCGGTCAGAGCGGGATGACCACCGGCAATGTGGTGCGCTGGAACTTGGGCACCCTCAAGCCCGGCGACAGCCGAAAGGTCGGCCTGACGCTGGAAACCGCCAGCATCGGTACACTGACCAACACCGCCATGGCCAAGGCTTACTGTGCCAGCGATGTCTCGGCCACGGCCCCGATCAACGTGCAGGGTATTCCTGCGGTGCTCTTGGAAGTGATCGACGTGTCTGACCCGATTCTGGTCGGCGATGTGGAAACCTACATCATCACCGTCACCAACCAAGGCTCGGCTGCGGACACCAACATCAAGATTGTCGTCGAACTGGAAGACAGCATGGAATTCGTATCCGCAGGTGGCGTGACAGCGGGCAGCTTCGCCGGTGGCAAGGTCAACTTTGCCCCGCTGGCGAGCCTGGCACCCAAGGCTCAAGCCAAGTGGGAAGTCAAGGTCAAGGCGGTCAAGGCTGGCGATGTGCGCTTCAAGACCATCATGAACACCGACCGACTGACCCGCCCCGTGGAAGAAACCGAAGCGACCAATTTCTACAAATAACCCCCCATCAGTGAACCGCAGGGTTCACCGGGTGTTCAAAAAACCAGGGCTGCGTGATCGCAAGGTCACGCGGCCTTTTTTAATGGCTTCATGATGATCGATGGTTGATCCGTGTCGCGGCTTGCCGCCATGATGATGTTGATTCGCATGGTACGATGACCCCATGGACGGGCCTGCGGTACATAAAAGATCATCATGATGGCTGTCATGCGATGGTGGATGTTGTGCTGTTTCACGATGGGGCTGGGGGTTGGCTGCGCGCAGGACCCGGCGCTGGATAGGGAATCGATTGAGGTGGTTTTTCGACCGCGAGCGACGCAGCCGATGGAGGGAGCCACCTCGGCACCATCGGCTGGGGTGATGATTGCGATTCAACAATTGGACTTCCCCCTGCAAGCGGACCTGAGCAGAGCGCAACAGGCGCTGAGTCTGGCGGGGCTATCGGAAAAGGAAGTGGCACGGTGGCGGGAATATGGACTGGTGGCAGGGACGCTGCCAGCGCAAGCGGTGCAGGGTTGGATGTTGCGATTGCCGGCGTGGGTGGAGGGTCGGCAAGTGCAAATCATGGTCGGCGAGGAACAGGTGCCGATGTCGATCAGTCCGCCGATCGGTCGCAAGGGTTTGAAGTTGGCAGAAGTTGCGGGACCGGGTGAACAGGTGGAACCGAGGGAACCGGGCGAGTCGGGGGAACCGGGGGGACCGGGGTCGGCGGTGAAATGGGTGGAATTGACGGGTGGACGGGTGCAATTTTTGATGCGGGTTCGCCGGGTGACGGAGGAGCGATTTTTGGTGGAGGTGGTCCCGCATCACAATCAGCCGAGGGTGAGTTTTGAGCCGAGGCTGCGGATGGAGCGGGAATTGGATGGACCTAGCTTTGCGGGATTGCGTTTGCTGGGGACGCTGACGCAGGGGGATGTGCTGGTGGTGATGCCGGGGCGGGTGAATGAAGCCAGTGAGGTTGCGGAAAATGAGGATGCGAAGGACGAGGGTGAAGTGGGTGTAGTGAAGGAGGATGCGGCGGACAAAGAGCAAGCGATATCGAATTGGGGACAGGCGCTGCTGGGTTGGCAGAAACGCAACCAGCGGTTAAAGGCGGTGATGCTCATGAGGGTAGTGGCTAATTAAGAAGTGGCCAAGTGGCCAAGTGGTCAAGTGGCCAAGTGAAAAGACAAAAGAGGGGTCTGGAAAATCCCTCTCCCCCTGGGAGAGGGTGACCGAGTCATCGAGGTTGGGTGAGGGCCGATGAAGAAAAGACTCGAATATTTGGGATACCCAGTAACAGCTCGGCCCTCACCCTTGCCCTCTCCCGGGGGGAGAGGGGACTGATCGCTTTGGTTGGGCGAGGATGAAATATTGACGATGTGCTTCGAGGAAATCGCGCAGGCGCCAGGTGAAGACGGCTTTGGCGAAAGCTGCGGGTTTCATTTGCACATAACCAGCGGCGATGCGCTGCACATCGAACGAGCGTTGATCGACGGATAAAACAAATTCAGGGGCCAGCAGGTACACGGCATTGGCGGACAAGCCTTCGGGGGGTGGAGTGAACGATTGGCCGAGGCGCAGGGTTCCGCCAGAGACGATGCGCATTTTCGCAGCGACGGAAGGGTGGCCGATCAACACCAGGGGTTTATCGCCCCACTGGGGTTGTTGAGCCTGCACGGCTCGGGTCAGACTGGTGACACTATCAGGAAGGAAGGCACGATGCGTACCTAAAAACATCAGCGGGCACAGCAGCACGATGCAGGCAGTGATGAGGGTGACAGGGGACCATGTGCCACGCTTGAGTTCACGCAGCAAAGCCCCGCCCAGAAGGACACCAAAGAGCAGCACCATGACGCCCGGCCACCAGTGGCCCAATTGCATGTTGAGCAGGCCCAGTGCGACGCCCAGCACGATGAGCATGACCGAGAGGGTGGCCGCCCAGCCGCGCAGAGGGCGAGCGGTGGTCAGCGGGTGAGTGTGAATCATTTCCGCCAGGCCGATCGAAAGCAGCGGTGCCACAGGTAACAGATAACGCAGCGAGGGGTTACCGCCCAGGCCGAAGACGATGCAACATAGCGCCGCCCAGCCGAGGATCAAGGCATTGAGGTTGAGGAGGCGTGGCGAGGTGCCCGCTTCGGGAGTTGATGTCGTACTTCGGCGGAGCCAGGTTTCAAGGGCGATGATGCTCCAGGGAACAAAGTTGATGAGTAAAAGCAAGGCAAACAAAGGGATGTTGGTGAAAGGTTCGTACCAGGTGCGGGTGATTTTTTCTTCAACCTGATCGAGCCAGAAGGCGTTCCAAAAGGTGCGTCCGTGCAGGGCGAACATGGCCAGATACCAGCCGGAGCCGAGCAGTACGCCGCCGATGAGGGCGGGCAGGTCGATGAGTTCGCGTAACCGGGGCCGGGGCCGCATCCAGAAAAAGGCGAAGGCAAAAATGTAAACGATGAACACCAGTGCCAGTAGGCCCTTGGAGGCAAGTGCCAGGCCGGCTCCGCCGTAGGCCAGCCAGTAGGTGGTCGGGGTGCGTTTGTTGAGCAGGAGTAAACGGGTAAAGCCCCAACTGCTGATCATCAGAAACAGAGTGAGCAAGACATCAGGCATGGAGCGCGTGGCGGCGAGTATGAGTTGCACATGGGCGGCAGTGATGAGGGTCGCAGTCAGGCCACGACCACGATCCCCCAGTAATTCACAGGCACAGCGAAAGGTGACCCAAATAGTGAGCGCCCCGGCGAGTAAAAACAGCAGGCGCGAGGTGAAAATGGTGATGCCGAAAAACTGGTACGCACCGGCGACGGACCAGTAAGGCATGATGGGTTTGATGAGCCGTTGCGAACCGTCGGCTGCCAGGGGCGTGAGGTAATCACCGGTTTCGAGCATCCAAAGCGCAGCATCGGTGTAATGGCGCTCATCGGGATAGTGAGTTAAAAACGTACCCGTCAGCGGCGCCAAGGCCAATAACCAGAACAGCAATAAATAAACCATGCGACGGTCGAGCAATGCGATCACTCCCTGAACAATAGTGCGCTTGGCGCAAGGCCAAACATTGTCGAAAGTCGTGTGATGTTTGCAAGTGCTACAAGAATGGATGATGGATAAAGGATAATGGATGATGTTCAGAGAGGCACGAAAGCAAACCATTTGTTGGCTTTAACATTATCCATTATCCATCTTTGAGTGTGGCCGCATCATTACTTACATGACTCACGCCAACAGAGCCGCAGCGCGATGCTCGCTGGACAATTGCAAAATGGACCGGCGGATGTCGTCGGGGGTGAGTACGGCGGTTGAAAAACCGGCTTCGACGACCGAGCGGGGCATGCCGTAAACCGCGCAGGTTTCTTCCGATTGCGTCAGCACCACGCCCCCGGCTTCGATCACCGCGCGTGCGCCTTCGGTGCCATCACGACCAATGCCGGTCATGACGATGGCCAGTACCTTTGATCCGTAAATTTTCACCAACGAACGAAATAGTTCATCAGCCGAGGGTTTGAAGGCGAGGTATTGCGGTTCAGGGCTGACTTCGAGTTCGTAACGATGTCGGGCGGTGACGGGGGCTTTGCGAACGCGCAGATGCTGGCGACCGACACCGACATAGACGGTGCCGGGCACGACGGGCATGCCGTCGCTGGCATGCAGGGCGGAAAGCGCACCATTGCGGTCGAGTTGGGCGGCATAACCGGGAGTGAACTGCGGGGGCAGATGCTGGGCAATGAATATTGGTACGGGCAGGTCGGCAGGCAGCCCGGTGATGATTTTTTCAACCAGGCCCGGGCCGCCGGTGCTGGAACCGATGGCGATGGCTTCAAAACGGCCCAGCGGAAATAGGGGGATTTTGTTCATGAAAGCAAAACCGTTGGGTGCGATGCCATAGTAGAGGAATACCCGGGCCCTCGGTCGCCGCGGCGACCTCGTTCCCGGCTTGGTTCTGACAACTTCGAAATCACAAAACAATACACATGATGTTTATCGGCGATTTGCAGGGGTGCGCCCATTGCAGTTTTTACAACGACTGACCGATATCATCGGGCATGGCGCAAACATCATCGAATCGGGCGGGGGTACACCCTGGTCGTGCATTGCTGCTGTTCATCGGGGCAGCGTCACTGGCGGTGCTGGGGGCGTGGGCGCGATTTTTAAGTGGTGGACCGGGGGGGTTGGTTTTGTCGGAAGATCAACGAGTGTTGGGGCATGTACCGATGTGGTTGGCGGGGTTGGTGGTCATGGGCGCGTTGCTGGGGGCGGTGGGTTTTTTGATCACACTATTGCGCAGTGATGTGTTGCATGGGGCGATGAAGTGGGCTGGGGCATGGGTCAAGGGTCACCCGTGGTGGTCGCTGGCATTGTTGATCACGGTGTTGTTGGGGGCGGTGGATGTGTATGAAATTTTGTATGACCCGTTTGGTAAGCGATGGGGGCCGTTTGTTTATCGGGCGCGTGATGATGTGCAGGGGTGGTTGTGGTTTGGGGCTGCGGTGCTGGGCGGTTTGGCGGTGGTTAGTGGGTTGGGGGCACAGCGCTGGCTGACCTGGTTGAACGTATGGGTGACAAATATCACCGGGCCTTGGTATCGGTTGGCGTGGGTGAAAGCGGTGGTCACACCGATGGTCATGGCGGCAGTGATGTGCTGGTTTGCCCTCGATGGCATTCCGCATTTCAGTGATGCGCTGACCTACCTGATGCAGGGTCGCATTTTGTATTCGGGTTCATTGTGGTTGCCTTCGCCGGCGCACCCGGAATTGTTCATTCATTCGTTATTTTTTTTGGACACGGACGGGCGGTTTTACGGCAAGTATCCGATAGGTTGGCCGATGATCGTGGGCACGTTCGATCACCTGAATTTACTTTTCGTGGCCAACGCGACGCTCACGGGTGTTGCCGCATTACTCACCGGTTTGGTGGCCCGGGAACTGGCGGGTAAGCGGGTAGCGGTGATAGCAGCACTGGTGTTTGGGTTGTCGCCCTGGGTTTGGTTTCACGGGGCGAGCTTTGCCTCGCATGTGGCTTCGACCTGCGCATTGTGGGGGTTTTTATGGTTGTTTTTGAGGGGTTGGGGGAAGGGGCATGCGAAGTGGTCGAGTGGTCAAGTGGTCGAGTGGTCGAGTGGCAGTGATGCGAAGTGGCCAAGTGGCCAAGTGGCCGAGTGGCTAAGTGTAAAGCAAGAGAAAGAGTCGAGTACTCATAGTGCGGAGTTGGTTGAAGCGAGTGAATCAGTCAATCGTTGGTACACGGCGTTGCCGTATGGTTTGGGGGCGGGGTTATGTTTGGGGTGTGCGGTGCTCATACGGCCGGGGGATGCGACCAACTTCGCTTTGCCTGCGGTGATCGTGGTGTTGATCGGTTTATTACGTGCCCCGAAAAAATGGTTGTCGATGGGGGCGGTGATTGCGGTGGGCGCGATGGTGGGCGTTTTGATTTACCTTTGGTCTAACGCACAGACCACGGGTGACGCTTTCACGAGTCCGTACAAGCTCGAACCGCGTTGGAAGGAAGATTGGCAACCGACGATCGGGTCGATGCTGGGTCGTTTTGCATTTCAATGGGCGGAGGTCACGTCGCGCTTTCCGGGTTGGGGTGTGGGTGGGCTGACGCTTGCGATGATGGGTTTGATCGTGATATTGCGGCGCTGGCGTGAATCGACGATGGGTCGTGGGGCGTGGGTGATGGTGTTGGCTGCGGTGAGTCTGTTTTTTGTGTTCAACACGACGTTTGGTTTTACCAATGTGTGGTGGGGGCCAAGGTGGTTGTTGCCGATGGCGCCGATGCTGGCGATATTGATTGCGGTGATGGTGGATGGGTTATTGGAAGTACTGGTCATTCAAAAGCCGCAACGCCCTCACCCCCGCCCTCTCCCGGAGGGAGAGGGGGTGATACCAGCCACCCGCGAAATTGAGCAAATGCCGATTGGAGCGAATCAAGTATGTTTTGCATTTGAAAAGTCATCGGGGGCCTCGCTGTTATTGGCCATCATCGTGGCGGGGTTGGTGCTGGTGGGTCCGACGATGTATGTGAGCAAGTTTTGGGAAGTGAAAGTGAATCCGCCCCACGGGGTGACCGGTGAGGTTCACAGGCGGGTGACGGCGATGGGGCTCAAGGATGCGGTGGTGGGGATGTCCACGGCTGGGGGTCTGTTTCCGCCGGATGCGCGGAGTGGCATGGTTATGATGACCGTACCGTTTGAAGGCAACCCGGTAATTTACGTGCGCACCATTGCCGATTGGCAAAGCAAGGCTCAAATCAGCTTCCCCAATCGTAAACTGTACGAAATCATCGCGGATAAAAACGACGTAAACGGCTTTGCCATCAAAGAGTTAACCGCTGAGTCACCGCCACCGATCGCCCCTTGATGACGGCCTTTTTGGAACGATTTTACCCTCATCGGAAATACGTGAAAAAAGGTTGCTTTGGCGAGTTTGCCCGCAATACTTCTCTTGGTACATCGTCAGGGGGCGAAAATAAAGATACCAACCCGATGGGGTTGCCCATCGCGGGGACCGATAGTTTGGCTAATGAGGGGTGTTTGATCGTATGAGATTAGCGCTGGTCATACCTGCCTTGAACGAAGAACAAGCCATCGCCGGCACATTACGGCGAGCTTTGGCATCGCGCTCCAAGGTCATCGCGCAAACCCCCGTCAGGGAAATGGTGATCGTGTTCGTCAACGACGGTTGCACCGATCGCACACAGCAAATCGTCGATGAACCCGAATTCAAAGAGGTGGTCAAAGTCAACTACGGGCGCAACCGTGGTTACGGGGCTGCGATCAAAGCGGGCTTTCTGGCGACGGATTGCGACCTGGTCGGGTTCATGGACGCTGACGGAACCTGTGAACCCGACTTTTGCATCAACCTGATCAACGCCTTGGTGGACCAGAACGCCAACGTGGTACTGGCACGACGATTGGAAGCCAATACCCAAATGCCGATGATCCGCAAAGTCGGCAACCGGATTTTCGCCACGCTTTTGGGTGTCATGTCCGGGCACACCGACATCACCGACACGGCTTCGGGTTTTCGCATCATCAAGCGTGACAGTTTGAAATTGATGAGCCCGTTGCCCGATGGTTTGCACTACACCCCGGCCATGAGTTGCATCTGCCTTTTGGACCCGCGTTTGAAAATCGTGGAAGTGCCGGGCATGCACTACAAGGAACGGGAGGGTCGCAGCAAACTGAAGGTGATTCGGGACGGGTTCCGCTTTTTGTGGACGATTTTGTTTTCAGCGGCTTGTTACTCGCCGGTGAAAACCATGAGCATGGGCACGGCTGCGATGCTGGCGGTGATGATTCCCGCCATCGTGCTATTGGCTTTGACGGTGGGTAGTAACCCTGCGATTTTCGCCGGACTGACGACGTTATTACTGACGCTGGTTTTTCTGGCCACAGGTGTGGCGGTGCATCAGCTCAACTTTTTGCTCATTGGGCCGCGACGCGGCGCGGGGGCGTGGGAGCGGGTGCTGCAAAATGCGCTGGACTACCACAAACTGATCGTCGGCGGAGCGGTGCTGACAGTACTAAGTCTGGCGGCACAGGTGCTCGAATTGGCATTCAACCTCACGGGGTCGATGTGGGTATGGGCGGCGATGCTGATGCTGGCGGTGATCGGTGGCACGGCCATTTGCGGGGGTGTGGTGGTGCGTGTCATCTGGGCGGTGGGTGAAAAACAGCACGCACTGCTTGCGGATGAATACCGGGTGACGGTATCGACCCAGTCGAATCAACCGCAAACGGTGAATGACCCCCTCTCCCTCCGGGAGAGGGTGGCGAGTGTCGCAGCAGCGACCGAGCCGGGTGAGGACGGATCAATGTATTTTGGTAAATCGACGTCAACGATAGTCAAAACAACGCCCTCACCCTAACCCTCTCCCGGAGGGAGAGGGGATGGAGAACAGAGCCGCGAACGGTAGTGAGCGGTGTATTGAGAAGAACCACTCGCTTCCGCTCGAATAATAGAGAGTGGCATGAGCCAACGATTCAATGACAGGCGGGACGCCTGCCCTACCGGATGTGGAGAGGGGACGGAGAACAGAGCCGCGAACGGTAGTGAGCGGTGTATTGAGAAGAACCACTCGCTT
>CAYRTH010000108.1:0-10793 GCA_964427135.1 uncultured Phycisphaeraceae bacterium | reverse complement strand
GCTTTCGACCTTTTTCATGTGATGTCATTCATGAAAATGGACGCAATGACTAGTGCGCATCCCATAACAATGTTGCACCGCCTGAAAGTGCAAAGCGACGCATTCACGAACCCAACCGGTCGCCGCTGACAATACAATCGTACCCATCAGGCATGTCGTGGTGAGCAGTCTGTCAACACATGAAATGCTGTTCCAGGTAGGGAATGGCGATGAATAGACTTAGAGCTTATCCGAATACCCCGGTGTCAGCACCGAGCCACGTCGGCATAGCTCAGGGCGCGAAGGGCGAAGCAGGCGATGCCGCAGGGCATCGTCGATGCAGCCCGACAAAGCCATGGGCTATGTCCGCGTGGCGAATGCAAGCGGGGTATTCGGATAGGCTCTTAGTCGGGCGTTCACGCAGATGGCACGTGCGGTCTATGATGGTCAAGTCCTTCATCAGCACAGGGAGAAGCATCATGCAAGGGCAAGTGAAAGCCATCACACTCATCGCGGCGTTGTTGATGTTCACAACCGTGGCATCGGCACAGGTCAAAACACAGGTGCTTGAATATGAAACGGCGGGCACAAGCTATCGAAGTGTGGCGGCGTGGGACGAGGGCAAAACGGGGCCTCGTCCGATGGTACTGGTGATTCATGAATGGTGGGGCCTCAACGATTACGCCAGGCGTCGCGCCACGATGCTCGCCGAGCAGGGTTATCTGGCTGTGGCGGTCGATATGTATGGCGAAGGTCGCACGACCAGCGACCCAAGGCAGGCGGGGATGTGGGCCACGGCTGTGAAACAAAACCCGCAGGCAACGTCACTCATTGACGCAGCCTCCGATGCGGCGGCGAAATTGCCCGTGGCTGATGCAACCCAACGTGCCTGTTTGGGCTACTGCTTTGGTGGTTCGATGACACTGGCCTACGCGCGTAGTGGAGCGGACTTGAAACTGGCGGCATCGTTTCACGGGGCCTTGGCGACGACTCAACCGGCACAACCCGGGGCAATCAAGGGTCATGTGCTGGTGATGCACGGGGCCGACGACCCGTTTGAGCCAGCGTCGGTGATTGATGATTTCATCAGGGAAATGCGCAGCGCCAAGGCCGACTGGTCGCTGATTCACTACGGCAACGCGGTGCATAGCTTCACCAACCCGCAGGTGGATGCCTTCAACATTCCCGGGGCGAAATACGACCGTAAGGCGGATGAACGTTCATGGCGCTTGCTCGTCGATGCGCTGAAGGAAGCGTTTGGTAAGTGAAGTTGATGAATTGGCGTTTTTCAAAACAGAACCATCCCGGCTTGGTTGTCCGCGTCAGCACCGCGGGTTGCCACCCGCGGCTAGACAGAACAATGCCTTCATTCTTCATAGCCGCGGGTGGCAACCCGCGGTGCTTCATAAAAACGTTTGTGACTGGCCGTGGTTTGATGACATGTCGCTGTTGGAAACGTAAATCCAGCAGTGACGCATCATGTTCTCACGGTCGCTGCTCGTACATGCGTTTGCCCTGAGTTCTGCACTCGGACACTTGGTCACTTGGCTACTTGACCACTTCATTCTTCATCTGATTGCAAACTCGCGTGCTTGGCCCTATGCTCTTGCTCTCCGCGAACGGAGGTCGTTCCGAGCTGATCATCGCTGATCGGTTCGGGTCGTGGTTCGGGTTCGCACGGGTTGGTACTGGGTGTATGATTTACGCCATATATATTGCTTTAATCCTCGGTGCAGCAGCCCTGCTGATGATGTTGCCCGGCAGTAGCGCATCCACCCAAGCAGCCACGGCCACCAAGGCGGGGCTTTGGCGAAAATTGGGGGCGCTGCTTGGTTGCGCCACGCTCGGCGGCTTGTGGTTGGCGCTCTACCCCTTGCTACCTGATGATCATGGCATTAACGGCGGCGGCTGGGCCATGGCTTATTTTTATGTGTTCGCCAGTCTGGGTATTTTCAGTGCGGTCAAGGTCATCACGCACCCCAAACCGGTGTATTGTGCGCTTTGGTTTGTGATGGTGGTGCTCAGTTCAGCCGGGGTGTTTCTGCTTTTGCAGGCCGAGTTCATGGCCTTTGCCATGGTCATTATTTATGGTGGGGCGATTCTGGTGACTTACGTGTTCGTGCTCATGCTCGCCAGCCAGAACCCCAATGAACAAGACAGTGATCAGGCTGGTGATGCAACCTCAAACGTAACGGCATCAGCAGATGCAACGAACCCGACCGGTCCTCGCAATACACTCGAACCGGCAGCGGCCTGTGCTGCGGGGTTTTTGTTGTTGGCGGTGCTTTTGAGTGTGCATTTTCAGCCGATGGAACCCAATCGCGCCGGGTATGCGGTGGGGTGGAACGATGAAAAAATCAGCACCCAAATACTGACGCAGCGACCCCAGGTGCGATTGCAGGGTACGGCCGCCGATCAGCCGGAGGGTGCGACTCAACCGGTGGCGGCGACTGATGTTAACCATCGAGTGACCAACGTCGAACGGGTCGGGTTGGACTTGTTTCGCAGCCACCCGTTGGGCTTGGAATTGGCGGGGGTGATTCTGCTGGTGAGCCTGGTGGGCGCGGTGGTGATCGCACGTATGAAAGTGGAGACGGAAAAAGATTGATGATTTGGTGATTTGGTGATTTGGTGATTTGGTGATTTGGTGATAGTGAATCGTACACGCCTGAACTTACGAGCCTGCGCGTAAGTTCAGGATGAATGTGGCACCGCCGCCCTCGGCGGTGTGATCGTAAAGAGTGATTCACCCAGCCGGGGGCGGCTGGGCTACAACCGACGCGAAACGTCCGTGTTAAACACCGAACCATCCATCAACCGATTCACCGTTCAAACATGACGAACCGACAATCATGAACCCTGACCTTGCTTCCATCACACTCAGTCACTTCCTCCTTTTGGGGGCGGTGCTGTTTTGTCTTGGCATGATCGGCTTTCTGACCCGACGCAACATGATCATCATGTTCCTCTGTACGGAAATGATGTTTCAGGGCGTGGTGGTGTCGCTGGTGGCCTTTGCCAAGTTTCATGGCAACGTCACCGGGCAGACGTTTGTGATTTTCGTACTCACCATCGCCGCCGCCGAGGCAGCGCTTGCCCTGGGGCTGGTGGTGTATATGTTCCGTCGTCGCCGAACACTCGATGCGCTGGCGTGGGCGGAATTGAAGGGGTGAATCAAAAGAAAGTGGTCAAGTGGCCGAGTGGTCGAGTGACCCAGTGCAGAAACCAAGCCGGGAACGAGGCTGGTAAGCCGAGGGCCCGGGTATCCGAGTCAACGTTATTGTGATCGGTTCAATGACACGCCCTCACCCTCACCCCCGCCACGGCGGGTCTGCGACTCTCCCGGGGGGAGAGGGGACGGAAAATCGATGATGATGGATGCAGCCAAGTTCATACCGTGGGTGCCGGCGTTGGGGGCAGTGCTCTGCGGCCTGTGCGCCACCCGTAAAAGTTTGCGCGGCTGGGCCGGGCCGATTGCCGTACTGGCCGTGCTGGGGGCATTTGTTCTCAGCATTCTCTCCAGCCGGGCTTTGCACGACGTCGGCTCCTCCATGACCGTGCCGCTCTGGTCTTGGATCACCTCCGGCGGCATCACCGCCAACTTCGCCTACTTCATCGACACGCTCACCATCCTCATGCTTTTTGTCGTCACCGGCGTGGGCACGCTCGTCACCATTTACGCCACCGGTTACATGTCCGGCGACAAGGGGTATGCCCGCTTTTTTGCCTTTGTCTGCCTTTTTATTTTCGCCATGACCAACCTGGTGCTGGCCGACAATCTGGTGCTTCTGTACCTGGGCTGGGAAGGCGTGGGTTTGTGTTCGTATTTGCTGATTGGGTATTACTATCAAAAGCCCGCAGCCGTGGCCGCAGCGAAAAAGGCGTTCATCGTCAATCGCATTGGTGACCTTGGTTTTGCCCTGGGCATTTTTCTGACCTGGATGCACTGGGACACGGTCAGCCTGAGTGAAGTGGTGAGCAAGGTGCAGATGGTGGCCAGCACCGGGGCGGACCCTGGTTTGATTGATTACGCGATTCCGTTTCTGCTGATGATCGGTGCGTTTGGCAAGTCGGCCCAGTTGCCGTTGTACGTTTGGTTACCCGATGCGATGGAAGGTCCGACACCCGTGTCGGCTCTGATTCACGCGGCCACGATGGTGACTGCCGGGGTGTACATGATCGCGCGGTTGTTGCCGGTGTTTGATTATGCTCAGTATGCTTTGCCCGTGGTCGCCCTGGTCGGGGGCATCACGGCTGTGTTCGCCGCGACAATCGCCTTATGTCAAAACGACTTGAAGCGTGTGTACGCTTACTCCACCATCAGTCAGCTTGGCTACATGTTTTTGGGCGTGGGCGTGCTTTCAGCGGTGGGCGGGGTGTTTCATCTGTTCACGCATGCGTTTTTCAAGGCATTGTTATTTTTGACCGCTGGCAGTGTCATGCACGCCCTGGCCGGTCAGCTTGACCTGCGCAAAATGTCGGGCCTGTATCGCAAAATGCCCATCACGGCTGTACTCATGCTCATCGGCTGCCTGGCCCTGGCCGGGTTTCCCTTCACGGCTGGGTTCTATTCCAAGGACACCATTCTCGCCGCCACGTTCGAAAAAGGTTTGGGCGAATATGGGTCGTGGTATTACCTGGCACTGGGTCTATTGGGTTTGTTCACTGCGTTTCTGACCGCCTTTTACACGTTTCGATTGTGGTTCCGTGTGTTCGTCGGCCCGTTGCAATACGAAATGGGCGATGAACACCACGCCGATGACGATCACGGACATGATGACGGAAGTGGCCAAGTGGCTCATGAAAGTGGTCGAGTGGCCGAGTGGTCGAGTGGTCAAGTGAAAGAATCTGTCAATTCGAAATCCGAAATTCGAAATTCGAAATCCACCAACATCACCATCGTTCATCATCATGAACCGCACGAAATGCCCTGGTTGATGAATGCGCCGCTGGTGGTGTTGGCCATCGGTTCGCTCTTGGCGGGCGTGCTTTGCTATGGCTGGGTGAAATATCAAATCGCGGGTTCGACAGCCATCGCTTTGACGCCGAGCCCTTTAGGGCCGGATATTCACGTAGCAACAACTGCCGATACAAACGTTCACGCTGCCAAATCACACGCTCATCACGTCACCTTATTGGGCATGGACCTGCACCTGGCCATGATGATTATTTCCGGCGCGATTTCGCTTTTGGGTATCAGCCTGGCTGCCTACTTTCACTGGTTCAATCGCCCTGCCGGTGCCCGCATTGCCGCTGCGTACCCCGGTTTGGTCAACCTTCTGCACAACAAATATTACATCGACGAAATCAACGACCTGCTCATCGTCCGCCCGTTGCGGACGCTCGGCTGGGTATGCTACATCATCGATCGCATGGTCATCGACGGGTTGGTCGCCATCGTCGGCTTCCTTCCCCGTGTGCTGGGCCTGTCACTGCAACCTTCGCAACATGGTCAGTTGCAGGGCTACGGTCTGGGCATGGTCGCCGGTACAGCCGTGATCATGCTGCTGGTGCTTTGGTCGATGATGTGAAAAAAAGTGGCCACTCATGACGCCGTGGGCTTTAGCCCCGGATTATTCAACCATGCAAGCCATCCGGCCCTGAAGGGCTCGGCGTCATACGAACCAGCGCAAACCGTTTTTCAACAACCTTGTGATCGACAAAACAATCTGAATTCATCATGCCTCCCACCGCTCTCATCCCGCTGCTGTTACTCATCCCCCTTTTCGGCGGACTGCTGCTCACCCTGCTGCCCCGCCTGGCGCCCGCTTCCGTGCGCCTCTTCACCCTGCTGATCACCCTGATCAGTTTCGTCGTATCGCTGGCACTGGCCATCGGCTACGACTGGTCCGCTCCCGCACAACCCCAATTCCTCACGTTCGTCCCCTGGGTCCAATCCTTCGGCTTATCCTTCTCCTTCGGCTTACTCGACTCGGTTTCCCTATGGCTCATTTTGCTCACCACCTTTCTCATGCCGCTGGTCATCCTCGGCTCATGGTCCGCCGTGCCTGATCGTGCACGTGAATTCCACCTTTGGCTGCTGTTGCTCCAAGCCGCGATGGTCGGCACGTTTGTCGCCACCGACATCATCTTCTTTTACATCTGCTTCGAGTTCACACTCATCCCGCTCTACTTCCTCATCGGCATCTTCGGCTCCAGTCAGCGTCTCAAAGCCGCTCGTGTCTTCTTCCTTTACACCTTCACCGGCTCCATGCTCACCTTCGCCGGCGTGCTCTACGTTGCCTGGTTCAACGCCAGCCAGCTCATCGGTACCTACGGCGGAGCCGGCGTTTGGACCTTTGACATGCAGGTGCTCATCACCGCTGCCCAGCGTATGAGTGAATCGCAACAATTCTGGGTGTTACTGGCCATGCTCGCCGGCTTTGCCGTGAAAGTCCCCCTCTGGCCGGTCCACACCTGGCTGCCCCTGGCCCACACCGAAGCTCCCACCGCCGGCTCGGTCATCCTCGCAGGCGTGCTCCTCAAACTTGGAACCTATGGCATCTTCCGCCTGGCCATTCCCATGACCCCCCTGGCCGTGCTGGACCTGGCGCCCTGGGTGGCCACCCTCGCGGTCATCGGCATCCTTTACACCGCCCTCGTCTGCTGGGTGCAGGAAGACCTCAAAAAACTCATCGCCTACTCCAGCGTGTCGCACCTGGGTTTCTGCGTCATCGGCCTGTTTTCCATGAATGTCGTCGGCGGCACCGGCTCAGTCATGTATATGATCAACCATGGCCTTTCCACCGGCGCCCTGTTCCTGTGCGTCGGCATGATTTACGAACGACTGCACACCCGTGACATGAACCAAATGTCCGGCCTCGCCAAAGTCATGCCCATCTGGGCCACCTTCTTCGTCTTTTTCTGCCTCGCCAGTGTCGGGTTACCGGGCCTCAACGGGTTTGTCAGCGAATTTTTATGCCTGCTCGGAGCCTTTGATTGGCGTAACGGTTTGTTGGGGCCTGAATTTGCCGTGCCGGCCGCCGTGGGCATGATTCTGGGCGCCATCTACATTCTTTACATGGTCGGTCGTGTCGTCTTTGGCCCGGTCAAAATCCCCGCTCATCACGATGATCACGGCCACGCGGCCCATGCTGTTGGTGGTCACGCTGCCCACGGCCATGCTGATCATCATCACGCCCCGTTGCACGACTTGAACCTGCGTGAAATCATCACCCTCGTCCCCCTAGCCGTGGCGTGCTTATGGTTGGGTCTGTTCCCTGCTCCGGTCTTGCGCAGCATCGACCCTGCCGTGGCCCAAATGAACAAACCCGTTCTCACCGCACAAAGCCAGGTTGAAAACAAGGTCGCCCAAGTGAATGGGGCATCGGTTGATTTTGCAAATTCGAAATCCGAAATTCGAAATTCGAAATTTCTTTCACTCGACCACTCGGCCACTTCCTGTCCCCTCTCCCACCGGGAGAGTCGCAGACCCGCCGTGGCGGGGGATAGGGTGAGGGCGTCTTTTTTCCCGACCACTCGGCCACTTGACCACTTTTTCACTGGTGGATTTTCCGCCCCCTCTCCCTCCGGGAGAGGGCGGGGTGAGGGCGTGTTCTTGCCTGGCCACTCGATCCATTCCAGCAATACCCAAGTCCTCGGTCGCCCCGAGGGCGGCGACCTCGTCCTTGGCTTGGTAAATTCGAAATCCGAAATTCGCAATTCGAAATTTCCTGCACTTGACCACTTGACCACTCGGCCACTCGGCCACTTCCACGAGGAGAAGTCACACCCATGACCGACGTGGTTGCAAAAATGATGTCGCTCTGGCCGGAGATCGCCCTGGGCATCGGCGCGGTGTTGTGCCTGTTCCTGGGTCTTTGGCCCAGTGCCCACATCCGTCGTCAGACCGTTTGGGTTGCCGGAGCCTCGATCATCATGGCCGGGGTGCTGGCTTATCTGCAAATGATCGACCCGCGCTTCGCCGGTACAGCCGGGCTTGGCATCACCATGGCCGGTTACATCAAACTCGCCGTCGCAGGGGTCGGGTTTTTATTGTTACTGGTGGCCGCCCAACTGCCTGATTCCATCACCCAAATCGCACAGTCCGACGATCCAGCCAACACCCGCAAGGTCGATCCGGCCATCCTTTTCCGCGGTGAATTTTTCGCCTTCTTTTTACTCTCCCTGGCCGGGGTCATGCTCGTGGCCCAGGCCGATGATCTGGTCTGGCTCTTCCTGGCCCTCGAACTGGTCAGTCTGCCCACCTATGTCATGGTGGCCGTCTCCCGCAACAAGCCCGCGGCGCAGGAATCAGCCGTCAAATACTTTTTTCTCGGGGCCTTGGCCGTCGCCATTTTCCTCTACGGCTTTGCCTTGATTTACGGCGCCACCGGCGTCACCCGTTTTACCGACATCCGCCAATTCGCCGCCATGTACCCGGCCAACGAACTGCCCCCCCTGCTGCTCACCGGTCTGGTACTTGCCATCGTCGGCATCGCCTTCAAAATCGCCGCCGTCCCCATGCACTTTTACACCGCTGATGTCTATCAGGGTGCCGCCACGCCCGTTACTGCTTTCCTCGCTTTTGTCCCCAAGGTCGCCGGCTTTGTCGCCATCATCCTCATACTCAGCCTCGCCGACCCCCATGCCACCGGCCAATACCCCTCCATCATCACCGGCCTGCTCTGGCTGCTGGCCGCCTTCACCATGACCGTCGGCAATGTCCTTGGCCTGTTGCAAACCTCGGTCAAACGTGTCCTTGCTTACAGCTCCATCGCCCACACCGGTTACATGCTCGTGGGCCTGGTCGCAGGCGTCAGCATCGCCAGCAGTGCCTCAACCACCAACATCGGCCACGGCATCGCAGCCGTGCTCTTCTACCTCATCGCCTACGGGCTATCCACCATCGCCGCCTTCGCTGTGCTGGGTTGTCTGCGCAGCAATGCCAACCCTGACGACGAAGCCGACAGTTACGATGATTTGGCCGGCCTTGCCAAACGCAAACCCGTGCTGGCCGGGGTGATGTTGCTGGCGGTGCTTTCGCTGGTTGGTCTGCCGCCGCTCGTCGGTTTTCTGGGCAAAATCTACCTGTTCGGTTCCGCCATTCAGCAGGGGTTCATCGGTCTGGTGATTCTGGCGGTGCTCAACAGCGCCGTGTCAGCCGTGTATTACCTGCGCATCGCCGGGGCATGTTTCTTTGCGGCGCCTTCGACCCAACCGATGAACGAACCCGCCCTGCCCGCCCGTCAATTGGGGGCCACCATCGCCGCCCTTGCCGCGCTGGTGCTGGGTTTCCTCGGCGGCCCCTTGGTCGATGCCGCCTTCCAGGCCGGTGACCGTCGCCAACCCCCGGTGACAAAACCTTTGGTGCAGTTTGAGTCGCATTCGATAACGACTTTGCACCAGGTAACGGATGACATCAAGCCATGATCTAAGCTCGGCGATCTGATTTTCACCGCCGAGAACGCGGAGATCGCAGAGAAGAAACAGTTGCTTTTTTCAGACCAGGGCAACCATACGCCGCGAATCAAAAAAAGCGAAGTGAATAATCAACAACAAATCACGCTCATGACAAGCCCTCAGTGATGAGGGTTGAACATTCATTATCCATTCTTCTCTGCGTTCTCTGCGATCTCTGCGGTAAATCTTCTTTTCATACTGCCTGGCGACTTGGCGAATTGGCGAAAAAAGTTTGAAACTCTGATCAACATGCCCCATGTTGTTTTCAGGTTACACTTGCTTCATGAAACCCCTCGAACATCGTTACCGCGACAAACGTAAACGCAAGCCCTTTGAACCCAAACCCGCTGCATCCGCCAGCGTAAAGCCTGCATCCACCATCAAACCACCGGCAGCCTCGGCCACCCCATCCTCCGCCAACCCATCAATTACGGGGGTAACTTCGGGGGCAACGCCGGGGGCAACACCGGGGGCTGACTCGCGTAGCACACACTGGGGCGGTGTGGCCGGTTGGTACGACCATCTGGTCGGCGACGGGGGCAGCGAGTATCACCAAAAAGTCGTACTCCCCGGCGTGATGCGCATGCTCGCTCCAGGCCCCGCTGACATCGCGCTGGACATCGCCTGTGGTCAGGGTGTGCTCTGTCGCAAGCTGCGTGAAAAAGGCGCCAAGGTCGTCGGCGTGGATGCCGCCGGTGAACTCATCCGCCTGGCACAGGCTCGCGGTGACGAAGGCATCGAATATCAGGTGATGGATGCCCGTGACCTTTCGCGTTTGCCCGAAGCACGTTTCACCTCAGCCACCTGTTTACTGGCGATTCAAAACATCGACCCGTTGCCGCCGATGTTCGAGGGGGTTGCACGCGCCTTGCGTGAAAGGGGTCGTTTCGTCCTGGTAATGATGCACCCTTGTTTCCGTGTCCCGCGCCAGGCGCATTGGGGTTTTGATGAACAGGCCCGCGTGCAGTACCGCCGGGTGGACCGGTACATGCTGCCCTTTAAGCAATCGATCATCGTGCACCCTGGTCAATCGCCCGTGCCCGGCCAACCACGTGAACAAATCTGGTCCTTTCACCGCCCCTTGCAAACCTACATCAATGCCCTGGGCAAGGCAGGCCTGCCGGTCGAACACATGGAAGAGTGGACCAGTCATAAACGCAGCGACCCGGGCCCCAAAGCCGCCGCCGAGGACAAAGCCCGCTCTGAAATCCCCATGTTCCTGGCGCTGCGCGCGGTGAAGGCTGCGCGTTGATCGCTGATTGACCGCGGGTTTCCACCCGCGGCTATTCATACAACAACCAAGTTCACCATTCTTCATAGCCGCGGGTGGAAACCCGCGGGCCTCATGGTTTGATCCAAGTAAACCATCCTGATCTTTGGCTGGCCCCAAAGATCAGGCTTGGTTGCTTTAG
>CAYRTH010000107.1:0-10824 GCA_964427135.1 uncultured Phycisphaeraceae bacterium | reverse complement strand
AACCAATCGCCATCCCTCCGTTAACCGGACAGTACTGATTTCGGATTTCGAATTTACCAAGCCGGGAACGAAGCCGTCAGGCTGAGGGCCCGGGTATTCTGCGTGGTTGGTCGGTGAGTCGGTTAATTTGTTGATTGGTTAATTGGTCAGATCGCAAGCCAGCCAATGTAAAATCACTCGGCCACTTCGTCGGATACCCAAGTCCTCGGCTTGCCAGCCTCGTCCTTGGCTTGTTTTTAAATTCGAAATCCGAAATCCGAAATTCGAAATTTGTATCACTACAATCACTTCACCGAGGATTCTTTTTCAGCCAACGGACATATTCAATAATCGCCTGGCGCGGCTCGTGTTTGGGCGACCAACCCATCGCTTTTTTCGTCGCAGCCACATCGGCACAGGTGTAGTCCTGGTAAAAGCTGTAGGGGTTGTCGATGTACTGCGGCTGATATGCAGTGCCCAATGCCTCATTGATCGCCGCGATGATGTCGTTGAAACTCGTGGCCTGGCCCGAACCGACGTTGTAAACCCCCGACACCGCACGGTCGTCTGCTGCGGCAATCGTGGCTTCCACCACATCCTTCACATACACCTGATCACGCGCCTGTGAACCATCGGTGAAAATGCGCGGCGGGTTACCTGCGATCATTTGCATCGCCAGTTGATACACCATGCTCGCCATTTTGCCCTTGCGCTGTTCCCCCGGCCCGAACACGTTGAAGTACCGCAAACCGACGACGTGAGCTTCGGGCACCATCGACAATGAATGTCGCATCATGTTTTCCATCACCCACTTGGAAAACCCGTACACGTTGGCGGGTTGCCCGGCATCATCGAGTTTGAAAGGGCGTTTGGCAGCCGTGGCTCCGTTGGCGGCTGTGCCATAGGTGGCGGCACTGGACGCCCACACCAATTTGATGCCCCGTTCCAAGGCTGCGCCCAGCAACTGGTCGAACGGGTCCACGTTATCGGTGATCATTTTGGCCTGATCGGTGACGGTGGTATCGGTGATTGATGCCAGGTGAAAAATCACCTGCGGGTCAAAGTCCTCTGCGATTTCGTAAAGGTCCAGTTGATTGAGCGGCCGGGCAATCATTTCGCCCCGAAAGGCGGACTTGCCCGTTTCAATGGGCACCAGGTTGGCAAAGCTGCCGCTGCGATAATCATCGATGATGAGTGTTCGGCATTTGGGGTAACGTTCCTGAATTGTCAGTGCGAGATTGGAACCGACAAATCCCGCCCCGCCGGTGATGATGATTCGTTCCATGAAGCTCTTTCGTTGATGGATCATTCAAAAAATTCGCCCAGTGGCAGATTTGATACATTTTTTAACACAGAGTGCACAGAGTTCACAGAGCGGAGTGGAGCTAGGTGCTTGGAGTTAGTGTCTAGGTCGAACCGCATCATCTTTGAATCTGCCCAGCCCCTAGCTACTAGCAACCAGCCACCTGTTGTCTCTGTGATGAAACACTGATTGTTTCAAGGTCCTCCGGGTTTGGGCGGGATGATCAGTTTCATGCCGGTGGTGAGTTTATCGGGGTTGGCTCCGACGATGGGTTTGTTGGCTTGATAAATCGACTGCCAATGAACCCCCGAACCGTAGTACTGTTCGGCGATGATCCAAAAAGTGTCACCCTCGCGTACCGTGTGGGTTTGACTGCCAAGGGGTACGACGATTTCCGAAGGCGGGTCGCTGGCATTGGTTGCGCCAGCCCAGCCAGTGGGTGATGTTGTAATCGCATCACTTCGGCTGACTTCAGGTAATTTCACCACATCCCCAATTTTCAACCGATGCGGGTCCAAACCGGGGTTGAGTTTGGCTATTTCCGTCCAGCGTGATTCTTTGCCCAAATACTTTTTGGCAATCGACCCCAACGTATCACCCGACTCGATTTTGTGCGTGGCTGGGGCGACAGGGGTGGGGGCTGTGGTCATACCGGGCGATGTCGCATCAACATGGATGCTGGAGGGCAAGCTGCTGCCGGGTGGGTCGATGAATGGCACCGTGGGTTGTGTGGTGCTTGGGGTGGGTTCAGCCGTGCCGGACAGGGGGGTGGTCGGCCCGGTTGGGTCGGTGTTACTGTTCGTGGCACCGGGGTAGCTGTTGCTACTGACCGTGGCTCCGGGTAGGGGGGTGATATTCGTACCATCGGGTGATGGCGTTGGGGTTGCAGAAGTCGAAGGCGATTTTGTTGAATCGGACGTTGTTGAAGGCATGGCTGATGGCGTCGTCGTCGATGTCGTCGAATTGGAAGCAGCAGGGGCAGCCTCGGTCACCGCCAGCGATGCGCCGGGCAGCGCTGCGTAACTACGATCACCCAATGCACCCGCCTGGCTGAGCGGTGTTGATTGGTTCCATGGCGCGGTGTCGGCGTACAGCGCGGAATTGTTGGCATCGATCCGGGCATCGACAGGGGTCGTGTCCGCCGGTTCCGCAAACCATGAATAAAGGGTGTAACCCACCAGCCCCAAGCCCACAGCCAAAAGCACTGCGCCAAGCAGTGAACCTGAACGTTTACGCATGATGGAAGCCTCCCAGTGTGAAGGGTCATGACGTTATTAGTTTACCGCGCCCCAACGCCTGTGACCATGTAAGGTTTGCAAGCTTGCAGCGTTGTCGCCTGTCCCATCACATTGCACCACCAGTGTCAAGCCTGCAACCCCAGGCGCACATACTGCTCCGCCGGGGCGTCGGCCTTTTTCATTTCCTGAATCAGCAGTGCGATCATGCGTTTTTCGATGATCGGGTCGTTGATGGGTTTTTCTTGTTGCGGGTCGCTCTGCAGGTCAAACAACAACGTTTGCCGAGTCGCCGGATGCTTGCCCCAGTTTCGACTGGCTGCGATCCGCAATGTCCGACAACCCTTGGTAAATGGCAGTGGCTCGCACAACGTGGTTTTATCTCCCGCCAATTCACCGACACTAAAACGATTGGACATGTGCGTGGGCATGAGCGTGTATTCATACAGCGGTTGATTGTCATCGTTGACCGCAGCACGCATGTACACATACCGTCCATCGGTCAGATTCACCTGCCCCCCATGCACACCGAAAATGCCCGCCTCGCGCACGGGGGCATCATTCGCAATGGTTTGTTGCAAATCGCCACCGATCATGTCTTTGGTCCGTGGCACGCCGAAGTATTCCAGCAACGTCGGCCCGATGTCGATGGCCGGTTGCACCAATGCCTGGCGCCGTTCATTCTGCTTGCCACTGCGCGGGTCCCACACAAAGAACGGCGTGTGTGCCACCTCCTCATAAAACGGCTGCCATATTTTCGCCCAGCATTCATGTTCACCCAGCAAAAACCCATGATCGGTACACACGATCAGCATCGTGTCCTTCCATAAATCGAGGCGATCAAACGCATCCAGTACATCGCCCAGGTACGCATCGCACATGCTCACCAGGGCTGCGTACTCGATGCGTAAATGTTCCACCTCCAGCGGCGACTCGCGTACAAAGTCATAGTTCGGCCAATCGAACAACTTACCCCCTGCCTTGCGATATGCCTCATAATGCTCGGCGTAAAGGTCCTTGTATTTACGCTGCGTGAAAAACGGTTCATGCGGATCGAAGGTTTCAATCTGTAAAAACCAGCGATCCTTGTCGTGATGCCGATTCAGAAAATCAAGCCCGGCCCGCATCGTCTGAGCCTGCGGTTGCAGGTGTTCTTCGGTCATGAAAGTGCGGTTGGTGCGATCATGATTGGTCCTTGGATCGATCTTGGCGTTGCGACCCACTGCGTCATCAGTACTGATTTTTTCGAGGCTGGGTTTCCAGGCGTCGCTTTCCTGTCCGCGGAAGGATTCATACGAGTCATAGCGACCGTGGTAGGTGGCTCCGCCGTCTTCGAAGTAGTGGTAATGATCGGTGGCCAGATGGGTGTAAACGCCGGCGGCACTGAGCATTTGCGGCACCGAATCGTCAAAGGGTTCGATCGGCCCCCAGCTACGATGTAAAAAGTTCGGTCGTGCAGTGTGCAGATCACGACGCGCTGGCATGCAGGGCATTGAGCAGACATACGACCGGTCGAAGGTGACGGTACGTTGCGCCAGACGCTGGAAATTGGGGGCATGAATGAATGTTTGGCCGTAGGGTGGCAGCATGTGACGATTCAATGAATCAAACATCAGCATCACAGCTCGCATGGGGCAACTCCCTTAAAATTGTCAAAGTGAATCCGACTTGCAAAGAACGCCGATATTCATCACCTTGAAGCCTTGGCGCAGATCGTTATACTACTGGATTCACCCGTCAGGGCGTTTGCCGATGATGGGTGATGAATAAATATGGAGATTGTCGCGTGGTCAAGTTGCGTATGAAGCGAATGGGTCGTCGGAATCACTGCTTTTACCGTTTGTGTGCGATGGACGCTCGCACCCGCCGAAATGGTCGCGCCATTGAGGAACTGGGTATTTACGACCCCAAGAACAAGGACGCTGCCAAGCAGGTGCTTTTGAACACCGAGCGGATTGCGTACTGGTTGTCGGTGGGGGCGCAACCCAGTGACACCGCGCTGCGACTGGTCGCCAAGGCCGGGGTGGAAGTGCCCAAACACATCACCCATCGCCGTGAGCTTTTGGCCAAGCAGCGCACCATGCAGACCAAAAAGAAAGCCGACATCGCTGCGCAGAAGGCCGCCAAGAAAGCGGAGATCGAAGCACAGGTCGCCGCTGCCAAAGCCGCCAAGGCTGCTTCCCCCGCCGCAGAGGGTGAAAAGAAGGAATGATTTCGGATTTCGGATTTTGAATATTCAGAACCCAAGCCGAGGACGAAGCCGACAGGCTGAGGACTCGGGTATCGAATCATAAAGAAGTCGTCGAGTGGTCCAGTGGTTGTATTTGTTTGGCGCGAACACTTTGCGTCGACGCTCTGGTTAGTGATGCGATTGTCGCGGCTTGTTTTTGTAGCCCAGCCGCCCCGGCTGGGTGAATCACCTTTGTCAATGCACACCGCCGAGGGCTGCGGTACCACAATCAATCGCATCATTACCGACATTCACTAGTCATCAAATGCGTGTGAAGTTCTGCCCCTTGGGGTCGGCCACGCAGACCACCGCCACGTTCACCACTGCTGCGCCCTGAGCTTTGAGTAATTGCGTGCATTCACGCAGGGTCGAGCCGCTGGTTTTCACATCGTCCACCAGCCAAATGTGCCAACCGGTGAGGTTCAGGTTGTGCGCCTTCATACACCGCCGAACATTGGCCACTCGCTCATGCGGCTGCACCGCTGTCTGTGATGGTCTGTGCACCGTGCGCGCCAGCAAATCCAACACCGGCCAGTGACGCTTTTCCGCAATGCCCTGAGCAATCAGCCAGGCATGGTTATAGTTGCGAAACCAGCGCCGTCGCCAGTGCATCGGCACCGGACATAGGGCTGTCATCGCATCGTTATCCGACTTTGGCAACACCTCCGCCAACCGTGCCCCCAGCCAAGGCCCCCAGCGCCATTTCTGCTGGTATTTCAGGGCCAGCACCCAATCACTCACAGGTTGCTGATAGGCCCCCAGTCGCACCAACTGGTTCCATTCCACCGCTGCTGGCTTGCAAAAGGCACAACCATCGTCGTTCAACGCATACGGGCCCGATGAAGCCCCGCAGCGACTGCAATACATCTGTGGGGGGTCCGCCTGCCAGGGGTTGGCCTTGTGCTGACGCATCGCCAGATCGATAAAACGAGGGTGCGTTAAATCCAGCACTCCTTCGAGCACTGCATCGCCCCCAGAAACCACTCGCTTCGCCCAAGACCCAAGCCGCATCATCACAAACCCTGTTTGCACCCCGACCACCGGAAATGATCAACGATTGGCTATACTCATCATCATGCCACCAATTGCCACGACTCACAATGAAAAATCATCGCCGAATCGCGGTTTATTTTCCGCCACGGTGGATGTGAACCGCCCGCTCTGTCGTGAACATTTTTTATTGCGTTTGCGGGTGCAGGGTTGGTTTCCATCAACATCGCCAGGCCAGTTCATTCAACTGGGTTGTCGTCCAACGCCTGACAGTTTGAACGATGAGGCACTGCTGGGTTCCGAGTTCGAATGGCAGCCCGGCAGCAGACCGACCGTGCAGCAAATCGATTTCTGTGAACCCTTGGCTATGCTGCGTAAACCCTTTTCACTGGCGGGACGTGGTGATGATGAAAAAGGTACCTGGCTGGAAATTGTGCATCGGGTCGTCGGCGTCGGCACCTCGTGGCTGGCCCAACTCCAAGTCGGTGCAACCGTCGATTTGATCGGTCCCTTGGGCAATCGTTTCAACTTATCACCCGGCAAGTCGATCGGTTTGCTGGTCGGTGGTGGTGTTGGTTTGCCCCCGATGTTTTACCTGGCCGAGGCATTGCATCAGGCCGGCTGGTCAGCCATCGGTTTTGTTGGCGCGATGTCGCGCGATTTACTGGCAGTCGATTGGACCAAATACCCGACCCCGCAGGTCGCCCAGTTTGCACAATATGGTTACCCCAGTGTCATCACCACCAACGACGGCTCATTGGGCATCAAAGGGCTGATCACCACCGGCCTCGAACAAGTGCTCGCAAAACAAACCAAAACACAATCACAGCAAACCGTCATTTACACCTGTGGTCCCGAACCGATGATGCACGCCGTCGCCAAACTGGCGCAGCACCACGGCATCGAGTGTCAGGTCTGCCTCGAACAAGCCATGGCCTGCGGTATGGGTACCTGTCAATCATGTATCGTGAAAATTGAAGATCGCCTCAAACCACAAGCCACCACCGCGCAGGGCCGACCTTGGCGTTACCGTTTGGCCTGCACCGACGGCCCGGTGTTCATGGCCCAACAGGTCATCTGGTGACAGCATGACACAGCAGCGAAACATCGGGGTGTTTTGTGCATCCAGTACCAAAGTGGCAGCCACGTACCTCGAACTGGCGGAACAGGTTGGGGCGCTCATGGCCCGGCGCGGTCACACCTTGATTTGGGGTGGCGGCAGCGTCGGCATGATGGGCAGGGTGGCAGTCGGGGCGCAGCGGCAGGGGGGTAAGGTGGTGGGCATCATCCCTGATTTCATGGCAGGCACCGAGGTCGCCTACGTCGGGGCGCAAGAATTGATTGTCACCAAAGACATGCGGCAGCGCAAGGCGGAAATCGAAAAACGATCGGATGTTTTTTTGGTGTTACCGGGGGGCATCGGCACCCTCGATGAAATGTTTGAAATGCTGACCCTGCGCGTGCTTGAACAGCATCAAAAACCGTTGGTGATACTGAATCACGATGGGTTTTACGATCACCTGATGCAATTTTTTGAACACCTCTTTGAAACGAAGTTTTTGCGTGCCCATAGTCGGGCACATTACCAACTGGCCGCCACCGCGGATGAAGCGATCACATGGTTGGAAAACGGGATAAAGTGATCGCAGTCAAAGCCGACGAGGGTATCGGCGGTCGGATCACACGATGTAGCCCAGCCGCCCCCGGCTGGGTGAATCAAAGCCGCCGATGCCATCGGCGGTCGGATCGATAGCAACTTGATCACATGAAGACGGCGGATACCATCCGCCGCTTTATCAAACTCACCGCCGAGGGCGGCGGTGCCACATTCACGACCCCGGCCGATGCCATCCGCCGCTTTGTTTTCACTTGAGCGCATATTGCAGCGCGATCAGTGCGTAACAGGTCACCAGCACCGGGTCGCCTTCCATCCAACGATCCGATTCGTTCACCCATGAACCATCCGTGCGTTGCAGGGCGATGAGTCTGTCCACCAAATCGGCTCGCCAATGGCGCATCGACCCATCGGCGAGTGTGAGCTGCGTTTGCCCCCAGGCGTGCAAGGCGCGAGCGAAGGTGTGCAGGTAATAGTAATACCCCTGCAAGCGTTCATCGGTTGGTGTTGCCGGGTCATCACGTAAACCGGGGTTGCGTTCCAGTGTGTAGTTGCGCGTGATCCAGCCAAAGGCATCGACCACCCGGGGGTCATTTCGATCCAGTTCCGCGTACAGATAACTTTTGAAACCGGCATAGGTCATCGAACCGTATGTGGCCAGTCGGCTGGTGCCGTCTTCCATCACCACGGAACCGGCCATGGATTGAGGCTCGCCGACTTTGTCCTTGTTCAAACTCGTGGCATAAATGAACCCGCCGTCAGGCACGATTTTGTCGCCAAATTCCTTGTTGGAAGCAGTACCCTGATTGCGGGTGATGAATGTCAATGCCCGCTGGTAAGCCGGGTCATCGCAGCGCAAGCCCGAGTCGTGCAGGCCTTGAATCATGATTTGCGTATTGGACATATCAGGCCTGCCATGATTGCCATAACCGGCGCCACCATAATACGGGTGTTTTTCGTCGATGGGTTTGCCTTGCGGATCGAGTTGGCCGGACCACTGCAATTGGCGAAGGTAGTTTTGCGCTTCGACAATGGCGACAGGCACGACGGGTATGAGCCGAAGACGTGAAAGTGTTGAAAGGCAAATCGACGTGTTGTAATTTTCGAGAAACCCATCATGAATGCCGCCGTCGGGCTTGCGTTTACTCAAAATATAGCCCACCGCACGGCGCAAGGCGGGGTCGTCCAGCGAGGTGTTAGGGTCATCGAGTAACACTTGCACAACCATGGCGGTGATCGCAGGTCCGGGTTTGGGCGACCATGCACCATCGGGTTGCTGGTGTTCTCGGAGGTATGCAATACCCTTGGCGAGGGCGGCTTCTACCTGCCGGGTGCGCTCTTCATCCAACAAAGGCTCGGCTGCCGATGCCCGCTCTATCGCTGGTGCCAACAGCATCAGTAAAAAAGCCAGCCAGCAGCAACGATGAGGGCGTTTTTCAACACGATAAGCCATGATGGAGGGGGTTGACATCGTGCTTGGTTTCCTGAGTTGGGTAGTAACCATCATATGCGTCATGCAAAGCGTTTTGATGCCTCAGAGCGGTCCAATCGATGCAGGATTGCGACACTGTCGCGCGTTGAATGATGGGAAACTCACACATTCAAGGGCTTCCCTTATCAGCTCATCCCGGCTACGATACTTAGGCTTCGCTGGGGAGAGCGAAGTGGCTGGAAAAGTGCTTGCCTCGGCGGCATCCGATGGCAGGCACCCTCAATAAACAAGCCCATTCGGGCCGGGAGGGATGAAAGTTGATTCTTTTTGATGGCTGATGATTCACCCATGCGCCATGGTTCAACTTTTTTGTTGAAACCCCGAGCCATAACGCTCGCAGGTTTGCGCAAGGTGATGCAAAACTCAATCTGCCCCTCATCCCTGATTGATGCGGTCGGCATAAACCCATGCCCATGATTGGCAAACGCATTCAGAAGACCCATAACGGTTAAGCCCAGGCGCTAAACGTCCGACAACAAACTTAGCGGAGCTCTGACAGCGTGTTCTCTGTTCGATGATGTATCGTCGTGGAGTGGTGAGTCACATGGCCCAATCGACGGTCAAAAGCACACTTGAGCTTTACCTTCGACAAATCGATGAGTCGCCGCTGCTCAATGCTGCGCAGGAAAAGCAACTCTGCTGGAAGATCATTCACGAGAATTGCCCGCAAGCTCGCGAGACGATGATTCGTTCCAACCTTCGCCTGGTGGTCAACATCGCCAAGCACTACGGCAACCGCGGCCTGCCCCTGGCGGACCTGATCGAAGAAGGCAACCTGGGTTTGTTACGGGCGGTGGAAGCCTTCGACCCCGAGCAGGGCGCACGTTTTTCGACCTACGCATCATGGTGGATCAAGCAGTCGATCAAACGTGCTTTGATCAATGCGGTGCAGCCGGTGCATATACCAGCCTACATGGTCGAATTGATTGCCCGTTGGAAAAAGGCCTACCAGGAATTGGAAGAAGAGTTGGGTCGCACGCCCACGACGCCGGAGTTGGCACAGGCGATGGAAGTTCCGGCACGTAAGGTGCGCATCATCCGCAAGGCGGTCCGTGCGTTTCAAAGACCGCGGCAGGCTGGCGGGATTGATGATGAAGGTCGTGACCTGATGGAACTGCTGGCCGACCATCGTACGCCGGCCCCCGGTGACAATGCATTGGCCAGTGATGAAGTGATGGTCATTCGCCAGTTGCTGGAAACCATCGATCAGCGCGAGGCGACCATTTTGCGGATGCGTTTCGGGCTCGATGGCAATGAACCGCTGACACTTAAGGAAGTCGGCCAGCGCATCGGGCTGACTCGTGAACGTGTCAGGCAGATTGAAATCGAATCACTCCGCCGACTTAATGAATGCCTGAGCAGCGAAAACCCCTTGTCCAAATTGGTGAACACCACCCGTCGGCGTAAGCGTCGCGGTCCCAAACCGCAAGACCTGTCCGTGAGTCACGACCAGTCAGACAGTAATGATTTGATGGAAGTTTCGTTGGACCATGCCGCTGACAGTGTTCACGGTGCTGACGAGGCTGCGCTGGTTGATTCGCAGCAGGTGATGCCAGATCCCGTGATCGATCATTCTGGCAATGGTCACGGCAACGGTTCGGTGAATGGCAAAACACACATCAACGGCAACGGCCAGCATCATGGCAAACGACCTGTCAACGGTAACGGTCACGGCAAACAAACCGGGACCAAGCTCAATGGCAAGCGTGCTACGCAACATGACAGTCACGCGGCGTGAACAACCTACCCGTGAAAATGATTGGTAGGGCAGGCGTCCCGCCTGTCCAATGGGCGACAGCCCGTGTGGTCGATCATTGAAGGGTTGGCTTGACGAGCCGCGACCGTGAGGGAGCGGTTTTTGCGGTGTGTTATGGTTAGAGCAATTCGCGTAATTATTTGATCAGTGGTGGTGACTGTTCCGCCCACTCTCCCTCCGGGAGAGCAGGAGTGCTCGCTTCGCTCACATGAGGGTGAGGGCGT
>CAYRTH010000106.1:0-10845 GCA_964427135.1 uncultured Phycisphaeraceae bacterium | reverse complement strand
CCGGCATCATCGGCACCACCTTCAAGGACGAATGCGAAACCGACCTGTTCGGCGAACAGACCGTGCTTTGCGGTGGACTTTCAGCCATGATCAAAGCCGGGTTTGAAACCTTGATCGAAGCTGGTTATCCGCCGGAGATGGCGTACTTTGAAGTGTGCCACGAACTCAAACTCATCATCAACCTGATCGAACGCGGCGGCCTCAACTACATGCGTTACAGCATCAGCAACACCGCTGAGTTCGGCGACTACCACACCGGCCCGAAAATCGTCACCCAGCAGACCAAGGCAGCCATGAAACAAGCCCTGGCGGACATTCAATCCGGCAAGTTCGCCAAAACTTTCCGTGATGATTACGCCAATGGTTTTGCCTGGTTCAAGGCTCAGCGCGCCAAGGACCATGACCACCCCGTCGAGGTCACCGGCAAAAAACTGCGCAAAATGATGCCCTGGCTCAAGCCCGAGGAAATGTAAAACGGTGGTGGAGGTGGGGCGGTCGTTCCACCTGCCCATGATCGGATCACCCATTTCATACAACACAGATTGCGCACCCCAACCCCGTATGACCTGCGGGGTTTTTCATGGTCAAAATCAACTGTTCAGAACCGCACGCCTGGTGCGTATCGTCTGTTTTGGTGCTACGGCCCTCTTCAAGGTCAGATCACCATCATCGCCATTACCCCGCATCCTTGATTCCATCAAAAATAAAGCCCAGGCATGGCCATGCCTGGGCTTGGGTGATTTTTCGGAATGAATCAAACGATTCGAGGTTCAGTTGGGTTTGCCGGCGGACTGGGGTTGCGCCACCCGGCGTTTGCGTTCATCGACTTCGAGCGAGCCGTAGGTTTCTTCATAGCGTTGGATGGCTTGTTCGATGGCCATGTGCAGACGCTTGGCAGCCCAGGGGTTCATGATGATGCGTTGATCGACCTTCATCACCGCCGACTTGGGGCCGGTGGGGCGGAGCGGGCCGGAGAAGTCCAACACCAGTTCCTCAGCCGAGCCGCCGACGCGGACCAGCGAGCTGTAAGTGGTCTGGGAATCGCTGTCGTCGATGCTGATCTGAATTTGATTGGCCTGCGCTGCCACGGATTCGAGCGTTTCCGATCCAAGGTCCTTGTTCACGTGAGTCCCCTTTATTTTTGCTTGCCAGCGTTCATGATTGGGCTCCCACTGGAACCCCGCCCCATACTTTTCGGCGATTTTGCATCGGTTGTCAAGTGTGAAACTTTCATTTTGTCATGGATCACACGTCGATTTTTCATTCCCCGCGCCAAAGGATATACTCGTTTTGCTCAACCGTTTTACCCTTCAACAAGGAGCTTTGTCCCATGGCCAATACCTGCATCGGCGCCCAACTTTACACCGCCCGTGACTACTGCAAAACCGCGCCCGATTTGGCGCAGACGCTGGCCAAGCTGCGCAAAATCGGTTATCAGGCGGTGCAGGTGTCGGGGGTTGGGCCGATCGATGTGAAGGAAATCGCCAAAATATTGGAAGGGGAAGGCATGGTCTGTGCCGCCACGCATAAGGGGATGGACGAAATGAAAAACACGTCTGCCATCCTTGACTACCATGCCGCGCTCAAATGTGAATACACCGCCATCGGCGGCTTCGGGTTTGGTGGCAAAACCATGGCTGAATGGAAAGCCTTCATCAGCGATTACAACACCGTCAGCAAAACCCTTTCCGCCAAGGGCCTGCACATTGGATATCACAATCACAGCCACGAGTACGCCAAGGTGGATGGCGTGGTGGTGATGGACATGCTGGTGCGCGAGCTGGACCCGACGGTTTGGTTTGAATTTGACACCTACTGGGTGCAGCATGGCGGCGGTGATCCGGCTGCGTGGATTGAGCGCGTCGCGGGTCGTATTCCCTGTGTGCACTTCAAGGACATATCCATCGATCACGAACGCAAACACAAAATGGTCGAGGTCGGCTCCGGCAACCTTAATTGGCCCCGCATTCTCGAAGCCTGCAAAAAAGCCGGCGTGAAGTGGTACCTGGTGGAACGTGACTCGGGTGAACTCGATCCAATCGAAAGCCTGCGCATCAGCTACGACAACATGCGCAAGATGGGCTTGAACTGAATCAAATTGAGTTGAACTGAATAGCCATCAATAGCTGTGGCCACCCTCGCCCCTGGCGGTGTGATCGCTATCGTTAGGTTGAACCAACCGGCGGATGTTCGTAATGCCACTGGATAAGCTGCGGTGAAGTTTTTCTCTTCATAGCCGCGGGTGGCAACCGGCGGACCCACCAATCAACTGATCCAGTGGCCAGGTGGTCAAGTGCAGTAAATCCATATTGACCATCGATTGATTAGTCCATCATCCATTATTCATGGCTCATCACCCACGACACAATACCGCCGAGGGCGGCGGTGCCACAAAGACAATATCTGTGTCGGACATCAAGGCAACAGGGCAGGTTGTTTATGTTTGTGAGCTGATGGCCAGGGTTGCCGTCGTGGCTTGCCCGTTGTTGATCGGGCGCATGGCGAAAAAGGTTTGGAAGATGCCATCACCGACGAGGTTGAGGCGTTGTTGCAGGTCGTCGATGAATTCGTGCAGGCCGCCTTTGATGATTTCATCGGGGTGGGCGTAGGCCAGTTCGCTGTAAAGTTGGCCGAGGCGCTGTTCCGCGGTGTTGCTGAAAGTGCCCAGCGGTACGCCGGAGATGGCGTGCAATGATTCATGGGCGCGGGTCAGGCAATAAAGCACCGCACGGGGAAAGTTTTTATCCAGCACCAAAAATTCGACGACCTGTTGCGGGGTGATGCGACCGAAGCGCTGACGATACATTTCAAGCCCGCTGGCGGAACGCAGCAGCGATGCCCATTGAATTTCGTCGAGGGTGGTGCCGATGTCCGCCAGGTTGGGCAGCAAAATGAAATATTTCACATCCAAAATGCGACTGGTTTTGTCGGCTCGTTCCAGCAATCGGCCCAGCCGTGAAAAGTGCCAACCTTCCCCGTGTGACAAAGTGCTGTCAGTCAGGCCCGCGAACAGGTGGCTTTGCAGGCGCACATTGCGGAAAAATTCCTGCGGGGCTTCGACGATGTTTTTGGAGTCGGTGGCGGCACTGCGCACCATCAGATAAAACTGATTGACCTGCTCCCACATGTCGGATGAAATCACATCGCGCACGGTGCGGGCGTTTTCACGGGCATTGAGTACGCATGAATAAATCGAATTGGAATTGTCGGCATCGAAGGTCAGAAACTTCATGACCGCGATTTCATCGGCCTGGGTGTAACGTTTTTTGAAATCATCGTGATCGCCGGAGGTGGTGACCAGCGGCCACCATTGCTGCTCATTACCGCTGGGCATGTCCAGACTGAGGTTGAGGTTCACCTCGATGAACCGTGCGACGTTCTCAGCCCGTTCGATGTAACGGCTGAGCCAGTAGATGGAATCGGCAACGCGACTAAGCATGGTTAATCTTTATGTTGTTTCATCGGAACATACAAGGTCTGCTGCCATCGATTCAGGGATGAGCCACGAAGCATACCCGAGCCCTCGTCATCCGCTACTGCGGATTCCTCGTACTCGGCTTGTTTTCAAATTCGAAATTCGAAATCAAAAATTCGAAATTCGTATCACTCGACCACTCGACCACTTTTTTGATCACGACAACACCCAGGTATCTTTGGAGCCGCCGCCTTGCGATGAGTTCACGACGAGCGAACCTTTTTTGAGGGCGACACGGGTCAGGCCACCGGGCAGCACGTACACATCCTTGCCGTAGATGATGTAGGGGCGCAGGTCCACATGTCGGCCTTCCAGGTGGTCATCCACAATGCAGGGCACCCGCGAAAGCGAGAGCGTCGGCTGGGCGATGTAATTGCGCGGGTGGGCACGGACTTTTTCGGCAAAGGCGGTGCGTTCTTCGGGCGTGGCATGGGGGCCGATGAGCATGCCGTAGCCGCCGGATTCGTTGGCGGCTTTGACGACCAGTTTGTCGATTTTTTCCAAAACGTATGCCCGGTCCTTTTCTTCCGAGCAGACGTAGGTCGGCACGTTGGGGATGATGGCATCCTGCCCCAGGTAGTACTTGATCATTTTGGGCACGAAGGCGTAAACCACTTTGTCATCGGCAATGCCGGTGCCCGGGGCGTTGGCCAGGGCGACGCGACCGGCTTTGTAAACTTCCATGATGCCGGGTACGCCGAGCATGGTGTCGGCACGGAAGGCTTTGGGGTCCAAAAAGTCATCATCGAGTCGGCGGTAGATGACATCGACCCGTTCAAAGCCCTTGGTGGTACGCATGTGGACCCACCCGTCGTGAACGATCAGATCGCGTCCTTCGACCAGTTCGATGCCCATCTGCTGGGCGAGGAACGAATGTTCGAAGTAAGCGGAGTTGTACATGCCGGGGGTCAGCAGTACGACCTTGGGGTGGGCCACTTCGTTGGCACGCAGGGATTGCAGGGCGTGCAGCAGGTGTGAACAGTAATCGTCCACCGGGCGAATACGAATGGTTTGAAACAGTTGCGGGAAGGTCTGTTTCATGATTTGACGGTCTTGCAACACGTACGACACGCCGGAGGGACAACGCAGGTTGTCTTCGAGGACGTAGATTTGGCCATCGTTGTCGCGCACCAGGTCGGTGCCGGTGATGTGACACCAGCGACCCAGGGGTGGGGTGAAGCCGATCATTTGTTTGCGATAACTGGCGGCTGACTGAATGATGTGCGCGGGGATGATGCCGTCTTTGATGATTTTCTGATCGTGGTAAATGTCCTGAATGAACAGGTTCAGGGCGATGATGCGCTGTTTTAAGCCACGGTCGATCCAATCCCATTCCTTGGCGCTGACGATCCGGGGAATGATGTCAAAGGGCCATATTTTTTCAGTGCCGTCTTTGTTGCCGTACACGGCGAAGGTGATGCCCATTTGCAGCAGGGAACGCTCGGCTGCCTTTTGTCGGCGAAGGACATCCTGCGGCGCCAACTCTTTGAGGCGGTCACCTAAGCGACGGTAAGGGTCGCGCAGCTGACCGTCGTTGGCGAACATTTCGTCAAAGTAGCCGTTCTCACTGTAACTTTGGGTGAACAGGGAAGCACCTGTTGTGGTTGAAGGAGTGCTGGTCACGCTGGTCACGCTTGAGGTAGCCGTTTGCATGATGAATATTCCAGCAATCGGGTTTGGCGCGCAAGACATTTGCTGACTTTTTAGTCAGCCCATGGGTGACTCATGTTGCTTGTGGTTTAGTGATGCAAAGCTGATGCCGAGGGTGTGAATTGGGTGCAAATCGTGCTGAGGGCTTGCTGTTTGGGCGATGATGCGGTTAAAAATGCCCATGAATGATACAAGTGCCTTGAAAGTGCGCACTGGGCGTCGTGGTCGATGCGGTTGATCACTCAATAATCAGGTTTCAACGTGGCATTAAGGTTGCAAGCATACTATTGGCCGCAGTAAGTACGTCGCACCGAGGGTGCGTCGCATCATGAGTTAAATCGTGCATCGCCAATGCGATGTCACGCTCACATGAAGGTTGTGGCATGGGGATACGGGTTGCGCTTCATCATCGCACGCAGTACACCTACGATCGATTGGTATCGCTGTCGCCACAGGTGGTACGTTTACGACCTGCTCCGCACAGTCGTACCCCTGTCACGGCTTACAGCATGAAGGTGTCGCCGGGCGAACACTTCATCAATTGGCAACTGGACCCCTACAGCAATTACCAGGCGCGGCTGGTGTTCCCCAAAGCGACTGAACAATTAACGGTTGAAATCGATTTGGTCGCGGACATGACGGTGATCAACCCGTTCGACTTTTTTATGGAAGAGGCAGCGGAAAAGTACCCATTCACTTATGACGCTGTATTGGCGCGAGAACTGACGCCGTATTTGGAGAAACACGCGCGTGGTCCGAGGTTGAGTCGGTTGTTGGGGGAGTTGCGGGAGGCTGTGGTGCAACCGGGGATACGGTCGATCGATGTGGTGGTGGGTATCAATCAACGGATACACAAGCTGCTGAATTACATCATTCGTATGGAACCGGGGGTGCAGTCGCCCGAGCAGACGTTGGAACTGGGGCGGGGGTCGTGCCGTGATTTTGCGTGGCTCATGGTGAATGCGTTACGTCATATGAACCTGGCGGCTCGGTTTGTCAGTGGTTACTCGATTCAACTGGTGGCTGATCAGAAGCCGTTGGATGGCCCTGCAGGGGTGTCGGCGGATTGTTGCGACCTTCATGCGTGGGCGGAAGTTTATTTGCCGGGTGCGGGTTGGATCGGGTTGGATGCGACCAGCGGATTGATGGCCGCCGAGGGACATATACCGCTGGCGTGTGCGGCGGACCCGACCAGTGCGGCGCCGATCACCGGGTCGTATGCGTTCATGCAGCGGAGCAAGGAAGACAAGGTTAAGGAAAGTTTCAATGTCACCATGTCGGTGCGACGGGTGCATGAAGACCCGCGGGTGACCAAGCCGTACACGCCGACACAATGGCAGTCGATTGAAGTGTTGGGAGAGCGCATAGATCGTGATTTGAAAGCAAGCGATGTTCGGCTGACGATGGGCGGTGAGCCGACGTTTGTGAGTATTGATGACATGGACGGTGCCGAGTGGAACACGGAGGCGGTGGGGCCGACCAAACGTCGGTTGGGGGAAGAACTATTACGACGATTGCAGCAAAAATTCGCCCCGGGCGCGTTACTGCATTTTGGTCAGGGTAAATGGTATCCGGGTGAACAGTTGCCTCGGTGGGCATTGGCTTGTTATTGGCGAAAAGATGGTCAGCCGGTGTGGGAAGATGCGAACCTGATTGCGGACAGTCGTCAAACCTACAACCATGCGCCGGAACATGCGTCGTTGTTTATGAACACACTGGCGCATGTGCTGGATGTGGACCCGTCGTTTGCAATACCGGGGTATGAGGACACCTGGTATTACCTTTGGCGGGAACGAAGACTGCCGACGAATGTCGATCCGTTTTCGTCGAATTTGGACGACCCGCTGGAACGCAAACGGTTGGCGAGGGTGTTTGAACAAGGGCTGTCGAAAGTGGTGGGGTATTGCCTGCCCTTGGCGCGATGGTATTTGGACCAAGGCCCACAGTGGGTGAGTGGGGCATGGTTTTTACGACCGGATCGTATGTATTTGATACCGGGCGATTCGCCGATGGGGTATCGACTGCCGTTGGATTCGTTGCCCTGGGCACCTGCTGGTCAGCGGCAGCAAGTCATTGAACAAGACCCGATGGAAGAACGTGACCCTTTGCCGCCGAGGCGAGTGTTTGTGCCGCGTGATTTACGGGGTGTATCGTCGCAAACCATGCTCGAAGGTTACATCGAGCAGCAATTACCCGCGGAGTCGATCACCGGCGGACCGGGCCGACCCCGGCGACGACCGATACCGCCGATGCAACCGCGCACCTATCAGAACGAAGGTTCAGGGGCCTTGGTCACGGGCATGGCTCTGCCGCCCTGGGTGGTACGCACAGCGGTCTGTGTGGAACCAAGGCAAGGCATGTTGCATGTGTTCATGCCACCGGCGCGTTATTTGGAAGATTATTTGGATTTGGTGGCTGCGGTGGAATATGCAGCATCGACGACGCAATTGCCGGTGGTGATCGAGGGGTATCATCCCCCGTTTGACAGTCGGCTGAATGTGTTGAAGGTGACGCCGGACCCGGGGGTGATCGAAGTCAATTTGCAGCCGGCGCATGATTGGAAGGAACTGACGCACAACACGACGGTGCTTTATGACGAGGCAAGGCAAACACGACTGGGGACGGAAAAGTTCATGATCGATGGGCGACACACGGGCACGGGCGGGGGTAATCATGTGGTGATCGGTGGTGCGACCCCGGCTGACAGTCCGTTTTTACGTCGCCCTGATTTGCTCAAAAGCATGGTGGCTTACTGGCACAATCACCCGTCGCTGTCGTATCTGTTCAGTAGTTTGTTCATCGGGCCGACGTCGCAGGCACCACGTGCGGATGAAGGGCGAAGCGATGCGACGTATGAGTTGGAAATCGCGCTGCAACAGATACCCGACCCGACCAGTGGGCGGGTGATTCAACCCTGGTTGGTGGACCGGGTGTTTCGGCATGTACTCACGGATTTGACGGGCAATACGCATCGCGCCGAGTTTTGCATTGACAAGTTGTACAACCCCGATGGGGCGTCGGGGCGTTTGGGTTTGGTCGAGTTCAGGGGGTTTGAAATGCCACCGCATGCGCAGATGAGTTTGACGCAGCAGTTGTTGTTGCGCGGTTTGATTGCACGGTTTTGGGATAAGCCGTATGAAGGGAAACTGGTCAAGTGGGGGACGCAGTTGTATGGTCGGTTTATGCTGCCACATTGGGTGGAGCAGGATTTTGAAGACGTGGTCAATGAATTGGCCGCGTTTGGCTACCCGTTCAAAACCGAGTGGTTTGCCCCGCACTTGGAGTTTCGATACCCGCGGATTGGGCAGATCGTGCAACGGGGGATTCAACTGGAATTGCGCACGGCGATGGAACCCTGGCATGTGTTGGGTGAAGAACCGGGAGCGGGCGGAACGGTGCGGTTTGTTGATTCATCGGTGGAACGGGTGCAGGTGAAAATCGATGGCATGATTGACACTCGGCATGTGGTGACTTGCAATGGACGGAGGTTGCCGTTGCATTCGACGGGGGTGACGGGGCAGTACGTGGCTGGGGTGCGGTATCGCGCCTGGCAGCCGGGCAGTTGTCTGCATCCGACGATCGGGGTGCAAGCGCCGCTGGTGTTTGATGTGTATGACAACTGGTCCAATCGCACGATTGGCGGGTGTAAGTATCATGTGGCTCATCCCGGTGGCCGAAGTTATGAGAAGTTCCCTGTGAACGCAGCGGAGGCCGAAAGCAGACGAGTGACACGGTTTTTTGGATTTGGACATACGCCGACACCGGGCTGGTCGCCGCCGCCGATGGAGGAATGCAATGACGAATACCCGTTCACGTTGGATTTAAGGCGACTATGATCGTCATGACAATCAAGGGTAACCGATGGGTGATATTGACATGCACAACGAAGGCGTCAGGGATTGATTGACAATCAGCCGCGATCATCACGGAGCGGTTGTTTCATGAGTGTATGCATCGAGGAACCGCTCCCTTACGGTCGCGGCTCGTAACAATTCAGAGAGTTGTGTTATTGATGTCATCGTCACCGCCGAGTATGAACAGCACAACAGCTCCGATGAGTGCGGGGGCGTCGGGCGAAGCACCATCGGCACCGACTATGTTTGATTTGTATCAGCCACCAACCTCGGCCTTGGATGAAATGCGTCGGCCTGATGGCACGCTGCATGATCACTGGCAAAGCCTGTCGCAATTACTGGGTGATTTAGGCCCGGCGGAACTGACGGCCCGATGGGAACAGGCCCGCCGAATGATTCATGAAAACGGGGTGACTTACAACGTGTACGGCGACCCGCGCGGGATGGAACGCCCCTGGCAACTGGACGCATTGCCGGTGATGCTGTCACTCAATGAGTGGCACCAGTTGGAGTACGGGTTGATTCAGCGCGCGAAATTACTTGATTTGATACTGGCGGATTTGTATGGGCCGCAAACTTTGTTGAGGGACAATTTACTTCCGCCAGCATTGGTGCTTGCGCATCCGAATTTTTTACGGCCATGTCATGACATCAATGTGCCCGGTCGGCGGTACCTGCACCTTTACGCTGCGGACCTGGGGCGCGGCAGCGACGGCCAATGGTGGGTGCTGGGCGATCGCACACAGGCACCTTCGGGCATGGGATATGCGCTGGAAAATCGCATCGTACTATCAAGCACGCTGGCGGAAGCGTTTCGTGATTGCAAGGTGCGACGATTGGCACCCTTTTTTCGTACTTTGCGTCAGACGATGACCGAACTGGCACCACAGCACCGTGACAACCCGCGCATTGTGGTGCTGACACCCGGACCGCTCAACGAAACGTACTTCGAACATGCGTACCTGGCGCGATACCTGGGGTTCACCCTCGTCGAAGGTGGCGACCTGACGGTGCGTGACAATTGCGTGTACCTCAAAACCCTTGGCGGACTGCATCAGGTCGATGTCATCCTTCGACGACTGGATGATGACTTTGCGGACCCGTTGGAACTGCGCGGCAACTCGACACTGGGCGTGGCGGGTTTAACCCAGGCGGTGCGCAGCGGAAAGGTGGCGGTGGCCAATGCCCTGGGGACCGGTTTGCTGGAAACCCCGGCGATGCTGCCCTATTTGCCGCGTTTATGCCGGGCGATGCTGGGGCAGGATTTACAGCTTTCATCGGTGAATACCTGGTGGTGTGGTGAGCCGGGGCATGTCGATTATGTGCTGGCGAATTTGAGGCAACTGGTCATCAAACCTGCGTTTCCGGGAGCGGTGCGGGCGGTGGAACCGGTGTTTGGTGACAACCTGAGTGACGCACAGTTGGACGAACTGGCGCAGCGCATCAGGCAACGCCCCATTGATTATGTGGCGCAGGAAAAGGTGCCGTTGTCAACGACACCGTTGTATGTGAATGGTCGATTGGAACCCAGGCACATGATGTTGCGCACGTTTATGTCGGCCACGGCGGATGGCTTCATGGTCATGCCCGGAGCGCTGACGCGCATCGGAGCGACAGTCGATTCACTTGTCGTGTCGATGCAGCGAGGCGGCGGCAGCAAGGATACGTGGGTTCCGTCAGAGGGGCCGGTGGTTCCGTTCAGTTTGTTGCAGCAGCCGGGGGATCAGGTGGCGCTGACGCGCGGCGGGGGTGACCTGCCCAGTCGCGTGGCGGACAATTTGTATTGGCTGGGTCGATATGTCGAACGGGCGGAGGGCATGATTCGCATCATGCGGGTGGTGCTGAGTCGGTTGAGCGAGCAAAGCA
>CAYRTH010000105.1:0-10920 GCA_964427135.1 uncultured Phycisphaeraceae bacterium | reverse complement strand
ATTTCGAATATCGGATTTCGAATTTGAAGACGTGTCGATTTTTTTGAATTATTCGCGCCTGAACTTCAAGTCCGCGTGAAGTTCAGGATGGTTTTTTGAAAACATATCGGAAGCTGTGGCGCCGCTGTCTTCGGCGGTGTGTTGAATCAAAGCGGCGGATGGTATCCGCCGTCTTCTCTTTATCACGTCATCATCAAAACCCACAAACCGCCGATGCCATCGGCGGCTTTGTTCACCCAGCCGGGGGCGGCTGGGCTACAACAACAGACGCCGTGTCTGTTCCGTCCCCTCTCCCACCGGGAGAGGGTTAGGGTGAGGGCGTGTATTGATTTTGTAAAATTTTTAATTCACGGCTTTTTCTTCATCGGCCCTCACCCGGCCTCGATGACTCGGCATCCCTCTCCCAAAGGGAGAGGGGGTCAGAAACTTACGCGAATTACTTTAGCCCCGGATCGTTCAAAGAATAATCATGCACCAATCCGGCCCTGAAGGGCACGGCATCAAAAGCACCGACGCAAAGCGCCGGGGGACGCGCTAAACAAATACAATCACTCGACCACTCGACCACTCGACCACTCGACCACTCGACCACTTCCGCCTCACACCGCCGTCAACGTCGCGCTGGGCAGCCAGCGGTCGGTGATTTCGTGAGCCGGGGTTTGCGGATGAGCATGACGAATCGCCGCCGCCAGCAGCCCCACAAACATCGGCTGAGGTCGCAGCGGCCGGCTGGTCAGTTCCGGGTGAAACTGCGCCGCCACGAAATAGGGGTGCATGTGCATCGGCAACTCTAAAATCTGCATGATCGGATGCACCGGATGTCGCCCGCTGAACACCAGCCCCTTTTCCTCCAACTTCGCAATAAACGGCGGATTCACTTCATACCGATGCCTGAACCGTTCCCGAATCGTGTAATCACTATGCCCGGGACTACCCTGATGACTCACTGCATTTTCCGCAAACAAAAAGGCGGCGAGGGTGTTTGCCTTGATGAGCACATCCTGTCCGCCCAGGCGCATGTTGCCGCCCAGGCCCTCGATTTCCTTCTGTTCAGGCAGCAGATCAATCACCGGGTGAGCCGTGCCCTGATCGACTTCCGACGTGTTGGCGCCGCTCATCAGACACACATGCCGGGCGAACTCGATCACCGCCATTTGGAAGCCGAAGCAAATGCCCAGAAACGGAATTTTGTTTTCACGGCAATGCTCGATGCAGGCGATTTTTCCCTCGGTGCCGCGTGACCCAAAACCGCCGGGGACGATCACCGCATCCAACCCTTCGAGCATGCGCGACGCCTGTGTCGGGTCCATGCTGATGGTGTCGATCCATTTGATGTCAACGTCAGCCGACAGATGCGTGCCCGCATGTTCGAGGGCTTTGTCGATCGACGCATACGCATCGCGCAGAGCGGCATATTTGCCGGTGATACCCACCTGCACCGCATGTTTGCGTCGTGCGGTGATGCGTGTGACAAAGCCTCGCCACAGTTCACGCTGCTGATCTTCGTTGACCTGATTGACACGCTCGTGCAGGTTCAAAATGGTGAGTACTTCACGGTCCAGCCCGCTTTCACGCAGCGAATCGGGAATGGTGTAAATGCTGGTGCGGTCGTGCATGCTCACCACCCGGCGCAGGGGCACGTTGCTGAACATGGCGATCTTCTGCATCACCGTGCTGGTCACCGGGTTTTTGGCGCGACAGGCAATGATGTTGGGCTGAATGCCCGCTTCCAATAATTTTTTCAAACCCAACTGCGCTGCTTTTGATTTTTGTTCACCCAGGGCCTGTGGTTCGATGACGTAAGTGAGGGCGACAAAACAGACGCTGCCGGGTTCTTCCTCGAACGCCAGTTCGCGGAGGGCTTCGATATAAAAACCATTTTCGTAATCGCCGACGGTTCCGCCGACCTCGACAAACACCACGTCGGCATTTTGTTTCACCGCCAGATTGCGCAGCATGTATTTCACTTCGCCGGTGACATGCGGGATCATCTGCACATCCCGACCCAGGTATCCGCCGTGACGCTCCTTGTCGAGCACGCGCCGGAAAATCTGGCCGCTGGTAGTGTAGTTGTCGCGGGTGAGGTTTTGATCCAGCAGGCGTTCGTAGGTGCCCAGGTCCATGTCGGTTTCAAGGCCGTCGTCGAGCACGAACACTTCGCCATGGCGGTAGGGGTTGAGCGTGCCTGAGTCGATGTTGAGGTAGCCCTCCATTTTGATGGGGGCGATGGTCAGACCTTTGTCCTTGAGCAGCTTGGCAAGCGAGCTGGAAAAAATACCCTTGCCCAGCCCGGACATGACCGTGCCGAAGACAGCGACGTAACGATGTCGGCCGCGCACGTAACCGGGGGGCACGGGGTTGAAAAACTCGGTTTCCTGGGACTTGGAACCAACAGAGGAGAGCAACTCTTGCGTACTGGGGGATTCGGTGGGCATGACCTACCGTACCGCGCCGGGCGGATAGATTCAAGAGTGAAATGAATCGGTCAACTGGCGGGTGGCCGAGTGGTCACGTGGTCGAGTGGCCAAGTTTCGGAACCACGCCTGAATTTCACGTCCGCGTGAAGTTCAGGATGCTTGACTGTGGTACCAGGACATTCACCGTCACCCAATGCAGGCACCATCGGGCAGCAAAGAACTGCAGGTTGCCATCTGCGGTTATGAAGTACGATGTTTCGGGCTTGGTTTGAGTAGAATGTATGGGCCTTGACCCAGTGAGGTTTTATTTGTTGTTGCAACACAGGGGGCAACCGATGCGACATCACAGTTGCGGGTGGTTTATGCTGGTGGTCCTTTGGCAGGCTTCCAACCTATGGGCGCAGCTCACGTGGGAATCCACTCACATGAGTCGTGAAGTCCCTGCTGGGAGCCAATCCGCCTCAACCAATTTCAAGTTGGAAAATACCGGTCAATATCCGCTGACGATCCTTAGCATTGAGAGCCTGGACCCGCAGGTTTCAGTGCACTTTTTGCGGAATCGCAGTGCACGCTTACAAGCGGGGCCTAGGGCGGATGATTCAAGCAAGATCGATCCATTCAGCCAGACGCTTCGTCCGGGAGCCAAGGGGGAAGTGACGGTAAGCGTCCGTTACAAAACGATTCTGGAGCCTAAAACCTGGCAGGTGCGGGTGGTGACCGATGAAGTGGAAAACGACACGACAGTGCTCAGGTTTACGGTGATGCCCGCGGGTTGGCAGACAAAAAATCCAGCCGACCAGGCTGCTTGGAAAAAACAGCAGCAGGAGTTACTCAAGCAACCTTTGCCATTGGTGATTGTGCCGGCGCAGGTGCATTGGATGCCTACGGATGGGATGAAAACGAAGGTGATTGATGTGAAAGCCGGGACCGATCAGCCGGTGGTGGTGAAAGGTTTGAAGCCGATTACGCAACCTGGACGGCTGGGTATGCAACCGATGTCGCCAGCTTTTGAGACGGAACTCAAAACGATCGAGGCGGGTCGGCATTATCAGATTCATATCACCCCCAAAGCACAAGCCCAACCCCAACCCCAACCCCAACCAAAGCCGCTGAACCCTGATGGGAAAGTGCCCGAGGCAGCTGCGAGAATGAGTGCGCGGATGGCAAGCATGAGGCACAGCGCTACCAGTTGGGAACTGGAAGTGGAAATGACCGAACCCATGCTCCAACGTCAGCGTTTGACCCATCCGATGGTGATACGTGCGAGCGTGTTTGCGGGTTCGATGTCGGGTTTTCGACCGCCTGGCGCTCTGACACCACCCAACGCGGAGCCGGCGGGACCACCGATGTTTCCGCCAATGCAGGTGGAACCGGGGGAACCGGGGGAGCCGGTGGAACCTGAGGAACCGATGCCGGTACGTCGTTTGCCGGGCAGCCCGATGTAATGGATTGGCAATATCGCATACGAATCTATGTGGATCGGTCATCCATCTGTCACGCATCAATCATCCGAGGGAGTGCATCATGTCGCATCATGATCATCGATTGAAGTATCGTCAGGCTGGTCAGGCTTTCATCGCGCAAGTGATTGCCCTGGTGTTGACGATGGGCAGTTCATGGTCGGGGACGGCAGGTGCGGATGAACCCAATGTGAGGATCGATCCGGAGCCGCTGTTTCTGCCGGTGAATGAAAGAGAACTGTTTCCGATGGGTGCCCGGACCGGGCTGAGTGACTTGGCAATCAGCATCCCACTGGGGCTTGTAGCCGGTATAAAGGATGAGCACCTCGAAGCGGGAACCCTGAGATTACGCACCCCCCATTGGTCGCCCGATCTGGCAACCCCCGCCCGTCTGCAGTTAATCTTTGCCAACCCGGCAGTCAATTACAACTACGATGGCCGTGGAGTATTGCGTGAGGTCCTTACGCCGACAATGAAAATGGTGGTTGAACCCAAATCCGCCCAGGCTTACGATCTGGTATTTGGACATCGCGATCAACCCCGTGCCTACATGAAAGTAGGGATCAGCATTCCGGGGGAAAATCGGCTGCTGCTGACTGAAACCAATCATTCAGATGCACAGCAACCTCCACGGACCAAGGCCACCGAGTTTGTATATGAACCGCTTGCTACAGGAAGATTGTGGAAACTTGGCTGGGGCGTGGACCCCAATCAAGGGGGCATGAACACCTGTGCCAGTTGGTCGTTGCAGGAGCAAACTTTTCTACCCGATGCACAGCGGATGGAACGGCGAGCGGTACTGGAACCCGATGGCACAATCACCTTTGAAGAACTCCGCCATTATCGTCAGTTGGGCGACGATGAGGATGGCCCAGAAGAAATCGAAAAACGCGTCATCGATCCTCAGGGGGCGCAACTCACGTACACCTGGACCTACTACGAAAACAATAAGCTCGGCGTTGACGTGGATAAAGTCAAGTTTTATCAATCTCCCACGGGTTATTGGGAGCATTATTTTTACGATGAGATGGGGGAACTGAAAAAAACCATCATGCAGTATCAGGGTCAGCCCTATGACGGTAGCGATCTAGAAAAACTAGAAATCAACAATATTGTGCATGTCAAACAGAAAGTGCGCGACATGAACCTGCAACGCCCAGGCTACCCAGCCGTCCAGGTCATCCGACGACGTACCATCGTGCAGGGACAGGTCGTCAAAAGCAGCTACGAATTATCACAGTGGCTACCCTTGAATCAACCCCAGGCCATGTCGGAAACATGGGTCATCGAATCGCCGGAACCCAACCCCGAAAAACCCTTCGGTAGTATGACCGCATTTCTCACTTCCCTGGTGGCAGACCCCAAGCACTTAGGGTTGCCGGTGACCAAAAAATATCGTGATACGAGGCCGGACATCAACGCCGCAGATGCTCGCATTGAACATCCGGATGGCCAGGTGACATTTCATGAGTTCACCGCATTCAAGAATGAATGCATTACACGCTACAGTCGTGGCAAAACCAATGCCGCCGGGGACACCATCGTACAAGGCGTTCGCATGAGCGAGGGTTACGATCCGGTGCATGGGCACCCTGCCTGGCGGATGATCGAAACCATCGACCCGGTGGCCACGCAGGGGCAGTGGAAGGTCCAGGCACTGACTCAGCACCAGGAATACGACGATTACCATCGCGTCGTGACCACGGCTCACTACGTGCACGATCAGGCACAACTGGAAGTTGATCAAGCGGGTCAGGGCAAGCCTCTCCGCAGTATCACACGAGCCTATGACAACTCGGGCTTGTCGTCGATAACCGATCAACAGGGACGAAAGTCGACTTACGAATATGACTCGATCAATCGAAGCATACGGGAACAGCAACCCGATGGCATCGTCATTCGACGCCGTTACGACGCATCCGACCGAGTGATTCACTATGAAGAAATCGCGCCGGAGCAAACCACAGGCGAAATTTGGCGCACCTGGTACGACCGCGCCGGGCGTGTCATTCAACGGCAAGAACCAAATGGCAATGACAGTTTTCGACGCTATCGTCTGATCAAACCCGATGGTACCACCTTCGATCAACAACGTGACAGGGGCAGGCGATTCTTTGAAGTGCGTTACTACCCCAAGGACTCTACATCCGGTCCGGTCGCTGTCATCTGGGCAGACAACGAGTCGCGTGCCTTGCGTACTTGGATGGGGCAATCCACCAGCAATTGGAGCATACAAAAACCGCCCATCGGTGATGAGCCATTGACCGAGTTGAGTCGAAATACGTATCACTACGACCCGCTCGGACGATTGTGTGAAGTTCGCCACTATCACAGTCTGATCGGCTTGCGACTCGATCAGAACGGTGAGCAAGGGTCGCATTACTTTGCCCAACGATGGGTCTTTGATGCCTTGGGCCGACGTGTGCGTCATGCGGACGAATCAGGCGTTATCACCGCCTGGGTTTACGACCGGGCAGTACAAGTCACGTCCTTGTGGCGCGGCAGCAGCGATCATGGTGCAACCTTGAATGCGCCAGATGGCTCGAATAGAACGCATAGGGACTCTGCCCACGTCGAAGGCAACAACATGCAGATGGTTCGAAAATTTGAACCAAGTTTTACCGTGGACCGACAGGCCTTGTGGGATTTGCTTCTGTTGAGGACCACCTCTGAGGCTGCCCTGTCACAAACCCGGCATACCCAGCCTGATTTTATCTACCACAATCACCTACGTACGTTTTGGGTTCGCCCCGCCCTTCAACATGGGCCTTGGGTGCGCCAGCGATTCGATGAAGACCATCGACTTGCGCAACTTACCCTTTACCCCAATGGCGATGAAAACCAACCCCTGGCTCAAACCGATTACCTGTACGATGCGCAAGGCAAGATGATCACGCTGCGTGTGTATCAACTGAATGATGAGGGCAAACTGACTGATCAGTTTGTCGAGAAGCAAGTGACGCAGCAGTGAGATGGGGTGATGGGGTGATATTGCGATGTGGTGATTTTTTTTGATCAGTCACGCCTGAACTTCGTAAGTGTGTGGATCGCACACGCTTTCCTCATGCGAGCAAGTTCAGGATGGTTTGCGATGTGGTGTTATGGTGATTTTGAAATCAGTCACGCCTGATCTTGCCGGTTTGTCGGCAAGATCAGGATGGTTTTGTGATGGGGGGGGATTGACGAAGGATGTCAATAAAGAATCCTGAACTTCACCCGGACGTGAAGTTCAGGCGTGGGGGCAGATGGTGGATGAATGGCAATCCTGATCTTCATGAGGACCTGAAGATCATGCGTGGCGATTGTGCTGATGCCTAGCGCCTTGATCATTGCTCGAAAGCGATCACCTTGTTGAGTCGGCGGACGTGGCGGGCTTCGCTGGTGAATTTGGCATTGGCAAAAGCGCGGAGCAGTTCAGTGAGCAGGGCTGGGCCGATGATGCGTCCGCCGATGCAAAGAACGTTCATGTCATCGTGTTCAACGCCCTGGCCGGCACTGTAAGTATCGTGACACAGGCACGCCCGCACCCCTTTGAACTTGTTGGCAGCCACCGTGGCCCCCACGCCTGAACCGCAAAGAACCACCCCGCGCTGAGCTTGCCCGCTTTGCACCGCCCTGGCCACGGCTGCGGCAAAGTCGGGGTAGTCATCCTGCGGGTCGGGGGTCACCGGCCCAAGGTCCAGCACTTGCCAACCCAGCGAGGCCAGTTCCTTCACCACCTGCGCCTTGAGCGGAAACCCGGCATGATCGGCAGCCACTGCTATCACCGGCATGGTGTCATCCTTTCATGAAAAAGAGTTGCGTCAGTGTATCGGGCAACGGTTGTGAATGCGATTTATTATCAGTGCGTTGCCCGTTTTTTCATATAGCCCCCGGTCAATGACCGGGGGCTAAATGGGGGCAATCGTTGTCGAATGGTACTTGCCCCATGATGGATGTGCGAAAAAAGCCCAGGCATACAATGCCTGGGCTTTGATTGAAATCAAATTGTGCGAATCAATCAGGCCTGACGACGACGGGTGGCAAACGCACCCAACGCACCGAGGCTCAAGAGACCCAAACCAGCGGTCATGGGTTCGGGGACGGCGGTGCGGAACGGCGGGGAGGTCAGAGTCGCGCTCCATGACACCGGGCTGTTGGGGCCACCGGTCTGAGTCAGGCCTACCGCAATGCGGGCAGCGCCGGGGTCAAAACCAGGGTAGAGGGTGCCAGGCGTGAAAGTACCGAAGATGTTGAAATTCAATGAAGTGGTAATCGGATTGAAAACGAAGTCAGTGATGCTGGTGGTAACCCAGCTTCCGAACACGGCGTCTGAGAAGGTAAAGGTTTGGGCCGCGAAATTGATCGAGCTTGTGGAAACAACAATTGCAGCAGGCCCAGTAATTTCCAAGAAATCGACATCAGCAAAGGTCCCGTTGTTTGGTGACACCACCACTGTGCCAGCCAAAGGCGCAAATGGTGTGATCACCAAGTTCGGCAGCGAAATGTTGTTAGGAACCACCGCCGCACCAAACGCACCAAACGCAATCGACCCGTCCATCGTCGGCAGAGCATTGACTTCCGGCGTGACCGCCAGCGTGGTAACCACCGCTCCACCCAACACCAAACCTGCTAAAAGATTCGTCTTCATCCCCATCTCTCCTTAGTTCTTCCCTCAACGGGAACGCAGTTCAACGTCTGCGTTGTTTGTTTCGCTTCCTATGTGGTGCTCTCCCCCCACGGGAGATGCTCCCATCCTCGTACACACATCTATTCTAATGCGCTCCCCATGGAAGGCAAGCGATTGACGGAGAATTGTTAAAAAAACTTAAATATATATAAAATAACGATTTGCGATGATTTATCTTAAAAAAGAATTGTCAGGCAAGTGTAAAAACAACTCATTGATGCGAAAAGCGGGGGTCCTAGTTTAACATCAGTGTAAATGTTCTTTTATGAAACAGGGTGCTCAGGGTTATCGGCGATACGGATGGGGTGAGGTGGTGAAGTGGTGAGGTTGTATCAATAGGGTGCATGGCACGCCTGATCTTGCTTGGCTGCAAGCAAGATCAGGATGGTTTTTGTGATGGGGGGATTGATGGTAATTGTCAATAAAGAATCCTGATCTTCATAAGGACATGAAGATCAGGCGTGGGGGCGAGTGTTTGGATGAATGGCAATCCTGATCTTCAATAAGGACATGAAGATCAGGCGTGGGGATTTCAAGTTTATTGATGGCCACTTGACCACTTGACCTCTTTTTGATGACCCCTTCATTCCTTCACCCATCATCGCTACACTGGCATCATGCGCCGGCAACTACCCAATGCCCTGACCTTGCTGCGCCTGCTGTTGGCAGGGTTGTTTTTTTGTATCCTCAATTTTTATCGCTTCCCACTGGTGCATCGCTGGGCACTGATTTGTGCGGGGGTGATTTTCATCGTGGCGGTCATCACCGACGCCTTGGACGGCTACCTGGCACGGCGATGGCAGGTCGAAAGCACCTTTGGCCGAATCATGGACCCGTTTTGTGACAAGGTGCTGGTGCTGGGGGCGTTCATTTACCTATCAGGCCCGCGCTTTGTCATCCCCGAAGCGGCTGCGCGTGGTGATTTTTTCAACATGGCAAGCGGGGTCTATCCCTGGATGGTGGCCCTGATTCTGGCGCGCGAACTTCTGGTCACCGGCATACGCGGCGAAATGGAAGGTCGTGGCGTGAAATTTGGGGCACAGGTCTGGGGTAAATGGAAGATGATTCTGCAATCGCTGGTCGTGCCGGTGGTGCTGGCGATCGTCTGGCTCAACCCGACGCAACCCGGTCATGAATGGTTGAGTCATGTCCGCGATGGGCTGGTGTATCTGACGGTGTTGGTGACGGTCGTCAGCGGGCTGCCGTATGTCATGGCGGGCAAGCGGGCGATGCGAGGATGAATGAAGTGGTCAAGTGGCCAAGTGGTCGAGTGGCCAAGTGCCCGAACCAAGCCAAGGACGAGTGAGTTAGACAGGGTGGTTCAAGCGAGTTTTCGAGTGGGCCCACCATGATGAATATTTCGAATTTCGAATTTCGGATTTCGAAATTAGCGGGAGAACTCGCTGTTGAAGCCATCGAATATTAAGAAAGCAAACTGAGTAGTCGAGTGTGTATTTTTCATCGATGATTTGTGCCATAACAACGACGGTAATCGTGAAGCGTTTCAATGATGTCAATTGATTTGTCAACAAGCGAAATGACATTATCCCCGACCCTTGGGCCGATGGTTCGGCTGGGGGTCGAGGGAGTGCGCACTGTGCGTGCGGCGGCAGCGTTCATTGCGCAAGCGGGTTTCCGTTGGGTGCAATTGGATGCGACCTTGGCGGGCATCAGGCCCCGTGAGTTATCACCCCGCGCCCGGCAGGATTTACTGGCATTATTCACCCGCAATGGTCTGCGACCTTCGGGTATCGATTTGTTTTTGCCCCGCAAACATTGGTTGGACACAGCGACCCTTGATCGCGCGGTGACAACGGCCTTGGGGGCGATTGAGTTGGCGGCTGACATGGGGCGTGTACCGGTGTCGATGTCGCTGCCGATGGCGGGATTGGGCGAGGATGTGCGAAGTGCGCTGGTCACCGCAGCCGAGGCAAGGGGCGTTGGACTGGCGGTGCATGCGGAAGATCAGTTGGAGGAATTGGCGAAGTGGGTGAACGCGACGGATTTATCAGCCCTGGGCATTGGACTGGACCCGGCTGCACTGCTCACGCAGGGATTGAAACCCGATCAGGTGGTGCATCAACATTCAGCAAGGTTGACGATGGGGCGATTGGCGGATGTCACCGAAGCGGCAGGGGGGCTGCGCTGTGCGGTGGGGCAGGGCGAGTTGGATGTATTGCGATATCGCATTGCACTGGACCTTGCCAAGGCACGACATGGCCCGGTGGTGCTGGATTTACGCGGCTTGGAAACCCCGCAACAGGCGATGATCATCGGCAAACAGTTGTGGGAACAGAATGCGATGTGAGGGATGAGTTGGTGAATTTCGAATTTCGGATTTCGGATTTCGAATTGACCGAGCCAAGTCGGGAAC
>CAYRTH010000104.1:421-10933 GCA_964427135.1 uncultured Phycisphaeraceae bacterium | reverse complement strand
GGTCATTTCAGACGGACTTTCTGTTCTCAAGCAGCGCCTTCACCACCAGCGCCACGATGGCGATCAGCGTCAGGGTGGAGGCGGCGGCGAAGGTGTTATTGGTGGCGGGCGGGCCGGGGTGGGATTTTCAGGCGGTGAAGAATTTATGGTTGCGGGATCGTTCGGTGCAGTTGTCGGTGTGGTTGCAATCATTGGCGGGGACACTGCCGCAGGAGGGGGCGTTAAGGATTGAAAGGTTACCGAGCACGACGGAGGAGTTGTTTGGGTATGACCTGGTGGTGCTGATGGACCCGATGTTCACGACGACAGCGTCGGGGGATGAACGGGCGATCAGCAGTGATTGGTTGGAGTTGTTGTCGAAGTGGGTGGGAGAACAGGGGGGCGGGTTATTGTTTGCAGCGGGGCCGATGCATACGGGAAGGTGGATTCAGCAACCGGGGGCACAGGTATTGAGGGCGATGCTGCCGGTGTCGTTTGGGATGGAGCAGGCGTTGGATTTGGAGGGGTTGGTCAGGCCGGCGACCAGACCCTGGCCGATGCGGTTCACAGCGGATGCGGCGGATCACCCGGTGTTGCGACTGGCATCGGGTGGCGGTGATGTTAGAACTGATGGGGGAGCAGGGGGTGGAGAAAACAGGCGACGCGGGATTGAGGGGGCAGCGGGGTTGTACTTTAGTTTTCCAGCACAGGCGGTGCGGCCCGGGGCGCGAGGGTTGATTGAGCACAGTGACCCGGTACTTCGAGGCAGTGAGGGGCAGCGGCCGATTTTGGCGGTGGGACAATATGGGCCGGGGCGAACGCTGTATTTGGGGATGGATAGCACCTGGCGGTGGCGAAGTTTGGGTCATGATAGTGAGTATTTCGATCGATTTTGGATGCAGTGTTTGCGGTATTTGGTGGAAGGGCGAAGGTTGACCGGAGCGCGACGGGGGAACATTACGTTGTCAGCGGAACGGTTTTCGATCGGGGCGAATGTGGCAATCACGGCGAGGTTGTTTGATGCGATGTATGCACCGATGAGTGAGCCGACGGTGAAAGCGACGTTGCAATCAGAGGGGGGTGAGCCGGTGGAAGTGGTGTTGCGGGCGGTGGAGGGGAGGGTGGGGCAATATGAGTCGAGCGTGACGTTGCGGAGGTTAAGGGCGCATCGGCTGGTGATTGATTTGGGGAAGGATGCGAGAGGGCAGGCGGTGGAGGTGAGCAGGCAGTTCACGGTGGAGCCGTCGAGAGTGGAGTTTATGGATACGCGGATGAATTCGGAGTTGTTACGGGAAGTGGCGAGACTGAGTGGAGGAAGGTTTTTCGAGGTGCAGGAAGTTGGGGACGTGGCCGGGTATGTGCCGGAGCGGAGGCAGGTGCGGATGATTGCGGGCAGGCCGGTGGCGTTGTGGGACGGGTGGTGGACGGTGATGGTATTGGTGGCGCTGCTGGCGGTGGAATGGACGGTACGCAAGCGCAAACGCATGATGTGAATGAAACGTGATGTATGGATGAACCGGTTGCCAAAAATGAGGCGACGATTGGTAGGCAGATCAAGGGGCTGCGTAGGCGGTTGTATGGTTTGGTGGTGATAAGGGGGGTGGGGTTGGTGTTACTGACGGTTGGACTTTGGGTGGGGGCGAGTTTGGTGATGGATTGGATGTTTCGCTGGCCTTGGGGGCAACGGGTGGTGTTACTGGGGTTGGGGATTGGCTTGGCGGGGTGGGGGGGGTTTCGACGGTTGTGGAAGCCGATGTCGAAGTCGGTCAGTGATGCGCAGTTGGCGGTGTGGGTGGAGGCAGCGTACCCGAGGCTGGCGGGGCGATGGTTGGCGGCGACGGAGTTGAATGAGGAGGTGGGGCGGAGACAGGGGGCGTCGGCGGCGCTGCTGGCGACGGCGATGAGGGCGAGGGATCGGGCGAATGATGATGGTGATGTGGTTATCAGCAGGGTGATACGACCAGCATATGCAGCAAGGGCGCGGGGGCAGGGGTTGCTGGGAGCGATTGTGGGGCTGGCGGTGGTGTTGGCGGGTGTGTTGCCGGGGAGCAGGGAGACGATGGGCATTTGGTGGCAGCGGAATGTCGGGTTAAAGGAAGTGAACTGGCCGACGTGGACGATGCTGACGCTGGTGAATGTGGAGGGGGAGCAGGTGATGCACCCGCGCGGGGATGATTGGGAATTATGGGTGAAGGCGGAGGGTCGTTTGCCGGGAAGGGTGTTTGCGGCCATTGAGGTGATGGACAAGCGTGGCATGAGCAGTGAGCGTCAGGAATTGCTGGCGATGGGTGGGGGGATGTATCGGCTGGAGTTGCGGAATGTGATGGAGGCGATGCGGGTGAAGGTGAGTGGTGGGGATGCGGTCAGTGGATGGGTGAAGCTGACGCCGGTGGATCGACCGACGGTGAAGCAGTTGGCGATGCGGGCGACGCCGCCGGGGTATATGGGGTTGGAGGTGATGGATTGGCAGGCGGGGATGACGGTGTTTGAAGTGCCGATGGGCAGCAGCGTGGAGGTGAGGGTGACGCCGACGGAGAGGGTTGCGGAAGTTAGTTTGGGTATGGAGGGGCAGGCCGGGGTGAAGATGAAAAAGGATGGGGAGGTTTGGGTAGCGGTGGTGGAGCCGGGGATGTTGACGGGGGGAGTGTGGTCGATTGGGGTGAGGGATGAGAAGGGGTTGGGGAATCAGCCGGTGACGAAGGTTGTGGTGAAGTTGCAGGCGGATCGTGTGCCGGTGGTGGCGGCTGGGTTGGAAGGTGTGGGTGGATTGGTGTTGACCAGGGGGTTGCTGCCGATGAGGTGGTCGGCACGGGATGACTATGGGATTGGAGAGGTCAAGGTGGTGGGTCGGTGGACGGTGAATGAGCAGGGGCAGGCGAAGGAAAAAAATTTTACGGATGCGGTGAAGTTGGAGGGAAGTGGTAGCAGACAGGTACGGGGTTTGGAGGTGGTGGATTTGCAGGGCAAGGATGTGCCGGTGGGAGCGACGCTGGCGCTGGAGGTGCTGGCGTGGGATGAAAATGCGGTGACGGGGGCTGGCAAGGGTACGTCGGCGACGGTGTTTGTGAAGGTGGTGAGTGAAACGGATTTGCGAGCGGATTTTTTACGCAGGGAACAGGAACAAAGGCTGGAGTTGGAACGAGCGATCAAGGATCAGGAGGATGTGGAGACGGAATTACGGGCGATGCTGGCTGGAGGCGGGATGGGAAAATGGACGAGTGCGCAGCAGCAGGGGTTGGCACGATTGCAGGGTAGGCAGAGGTCGCTGGTGGAACGGGTGGGGGTGATTCATGCGCAGATGGCTTTGCTGGCGGGGGAGATGGTGAATAACAGGTTGGAGGCGAGCGATGGGCCGGTGGTGGTGAGGATGAAGTCGAGGGTGGTTGAGCCGTTGGAGGGATTGGCGAAGCGCGGGTTGGCGGAGGTGTTGGGGCTGATGGAAGAGGCCAGGGAAAGCGAGGATTCATCGGCAAGGGGTGAAGGATTGAGCAGAGCGGGGGCGATGCAGCAGGCGGCAGCGCAGCGGATGCGGCAGGTATTGGGGCATATGGCACACTGGGCCAGTTATCAGGAGGCGGTGCAACTGTTGCAGGAGACACTGCGAATGCAGGGGGAGGTGCGGGAAGCAACGGGTAAGGAATTGGAGAAACGGGTGAGTGAATTGTTTGATGGTTGAGGTGTGCGAAGGCGATGTGGCGAAGTGGTGAAGTGATGAAGTCGTGATATGGCGATATGGCGATGTGGTGAAGTGGCGATTGAAGAATCATGCGAAGCAATCAACGACAAAGATGGGCATGGGATCGTTTGGCACCTGCAGTCGGTGTGCTGATGTTTTTATTTGTCGTCATGGTGCATGCTCAGCCAAGCCAGAATGTGGAGGCTGGCAGCAATACGGGAGGGCTGGGGACGGATGTCAGGCAGGATAGTGCGCTGGCGATCAGGCAGGAGCGGGTGCGACGATTGATGATGGAGATACCGCCTCGGATGCTGGATTTGGCGCGGAGTTTGGAGACGACCGAGCCGCAGCGGGCAAAGCGGTTGCAGGAGGCGATTGTGAAATTGCAGCAGTTGCGGATGGATCAGCAGATGGCGGAGGCGGCAAGACTACTGGCGCAGGAAAAACTGGAGTCGGCGGGGAGCAGGCAGACACAGATCATCGGGCAGATCGAAGAGGTGATTGGGCTGCTGCTAGCGGAGGATGCGTATGTGGACCCGGCAGTGGCGGAGGCGGCGCAACTGGAAGCGTGGCGCAAGGAATTGGAGCAGTTGATTGGGGAGCAGCAGAGGGTGCAGCGCGAGGTGAGGTTGCAACTGGAAAAAGAGAAGGTGTTGAGCGAACTGGCGGAACAAGCTCGCAGGGCAGAGGCAATTTTGGGAAAGCAAAAGGAGCTGCGCAGGCAAACGGGGATCGCGCGACAAGGCGGCGCGGGAGCGGTGGAAGGGTTGGCGGATGCACAGAAGGCATTGGCGGGAGAGACGCGAGGGGTGATGGAGGAGGTCGGGCGGATGATGGCGGCGGGGCAGGCTGGATTCAAGGAGGCGGTGTGGGAGCAGGAGCAGGCGAGTGAGCAACTGGCGGGGGGCAGGGGTGCTGGGGCGCAAGCGTCGCAGGACAAGGCGATCGAGGCGTTGAGCAGGGCGGTGAAGGAATTACGGGAGGAACGTGGTCGCATTGAAAGGTTGCCCAAAGAGAGGTTTGATTCACAAGCCAAGCAGCAGGAGGCGATTGAAAAACAGGCGGGAGAGTTGGGTCGGTCGATGCGTGGGGAGAGTGGTGAAGTTCAAGGTGAAAGCCAAGGTCAAGGTCAGCAGGTTGGGCCGGGGGCGCAGGCGGGCAAGCAGGGCGCAGCAGCGGTGCAAAAGGCGCAAAAGGCGATGCAAAGGGCGGGGGGAGATTTGCGAAACAAGCAGGGGGAGTCGGCAACCAAGGCGCAGGCGGAGGCGGAGGAAGAGTTGGAGGCGGCAAGACAGGCGGTGGAGGAGCGATTGCAGCAACTGCGCAAGCAGATGATGGAGGAGCGATTGGCGGGGTTGGAGGCAAGGTTCAGGTTGATGCTGGATAGGCAAAAACCGGTGACAGCGGGGACGAGGGAACTGGCGGTGGTCAAGCCAGCGGATTGGAGCAGAGCACAGGTGCTTCAGTGTGCAGGGTTGGCACGCAGGCAGATGGATAATCATGAACTGGCGCAGCAGTGCATGGATGTGCTGGCGGATGATGGGACGACGGTGGTGTTTCCGCAAATCGTCGAGCAACTGCAGGGGGATATGGTTGTGGCGGGGCGGTGGTTGGAAGGTCAGCAGGCGGATGAGGCGACGATTGGTTTGCAGGAGGAAATGGAAGCGACATTGATGGAGTTGCTGGCGGCGGTGCAGTCTGCTCAGAAGCATTTGGAGCAAATGAATCAGGCGCAGGGGCAGGGTCAGCAGGGGGGGCAGGGGATGGAAGCACTGGCGCCGCCCTCGGCGGAGTTGAAGTTGTTGCGGGCGGCACAACTGCGGGTGAATGAGGGCACGGCTGCGGCGGCGAAAATAGATGAGGTGGAGGGTGTACGGGATGGCCGAAGGAAGGAAGTGATGGAAAGGTTGGCAAAAAGGCAGATTCAGTTGCGCGACTGGGCGGCGAAAGTGGCGGAAGGTCAATGATGAGTGCAAGGCGGTGCAAGTCGGCGGGTGGCGTGGCGATGATGGTGGTCGCGGTCGTGGTGATGATTTGCGCGGGCTGGGGGTGGGAGTGGGAAGCGAGGGTTTGGGCGCAAATGCAACAGCAGATAAACCGTGAATCGCTGGTGGAGACCTTGGCGAAAAAGCATGCGCGATTTGCACAAGTGATCGAGGCGGTGGATGAGGATCGGCTGATCGAAGCGATGCGGTTGCTGGAAGGGTTGGTGAAGGATAAGGATGAGCAATTGGCGCAACAGGCGGGGTTGATGCTGGCACGGTTGCAGGTGGAGCAGGGAGAGTATCGGGAGGCGAGGTTGAGGCTGGAGGTGTTGGTGAAGGTGACGGGGCCGAAGTTGTTGGATGATGGCGAAGCTTTGTTTTTATTGGGAGTGACGCAAGGGCGTTTGATGGAACGAGCAGCATCGAAAGCGACGCTGGAAAAGTTTTTGCAGGAACACCCATCAGCCCCGGAGCGATTGCGGGTCAGTGCACAGGTTCGGTTGCGGGAAATGGCGGCGATGGAGGAGGGGTCGCTGCGGGATGTGGCGGATCGGATGGATTTTTCACGTCGTCAATTGGCCCGGTCAGTAACGGATGAATCGACGCTGGAAACGCAGGGCAAAATCGTGGAACTGCTCGACAAGTTGATCAAGGCGGCGCAGGACAAGGAGGCAGCGGCGGCGGCCAGCTCGCAAAGTGCAAAGGGGGGAACAGGCCCGGCGGCGGGAAACAGCAATCCGTCAAGTCCGGCACAGCAATCGACGGCCCCGGTGGGGGAGGCGCGCATGGGTGAATTGCGCGGAACAAGGCGCGACCCGGCGGAGGATTGGCTGCGGTTGCAGGATCGAGAAAGGCAACAGGTACTGGATACCTTGAAGGGACAATTCCCCGAACGCTACCGCGAACTGGTGGAGCAGTATTACCGCAACCTGGCGGATGAGAGTGAAGAGTGAAAGAGATACTCGAAGTGAAATGCAGGCGGATTTGCGCAGGCCAGAGCATGGGCGTGAAGCATGTCACATGGGGGGTATTGGTGTGGGTGATGTTATGGGGTGCTGGTTTGCAGGCGAATATGATTGAGTTGCTGGAAGGGCAGGTGTTGGAGGCGGCTGTCGAATCGATTGATACACAGGGTAAAGTGCAACTCAAGGGCAGCAGCAAGGCGGATTTGTGGTGGGCGGACGTCAGGCGGATCGCAACGGAGGTTGCGACGGGAGAGCAGCCGACGGCGGGGGCGGTGGTGTATTTGCAGGGTGGGGGACGGGTGTATGCACAGACAGTGACGATGGATGGTCGGGGGTTTGTCATTGAAAGTGAAATCATCGGCAGGGTGGAATTGGGGATGTCATGGGTACGGGGGATTTGGTGGCAAGGCCCCGGGGTTATGTCGGAGGTGAATCAACCTGGGGATGATTTCAGGGCGATGATGCAGGAGGCAGGCAAGCATGAAATGGATCGGCTTTGGGTGAAAGGTGGGCAGGGGGTGCAGCAGGTGGCGGGTACGCTGGAGTCGTTGACAGAGGAGGGAGTGAAGTTTGGATGGAATCAGCAGACGCGCCATGTGGCGCGGGGCCGGGTGCAAGGGGTAATACTTGCGGGGATGCAACCAGGTGAGGTTGGGGCCAAGGGCGAGGGCGAAGGGAGGGTATGGTTGAGTGATGATTCGGTGCTGCCGGGTCGATTGGGGGAATTGAAAGAGGGAAGTTTGGAATGGGTCATCGGCGAGTCAAGAATGAAAATACCTTGGGGGAAGGTGGTGAAATTGGAGAAGAGGTCGGGTCGGCTCATGTATGTGTCGGATTTGGAACCGGTGAAGGTGATTGAATCATTTTTTCCGACGGATGGTTGGCGGTGGCAAAAGGATCGCGCGGTGACAGGGCAAGTGATGCAGTTGGATGGACGGATGTATGACAAAGGGATCGGGGTGCATGCCAAGTGTGTGTTGGAGTATGAATTGGGGGGTGAGTATGCGTGGTTGCTGGCGACGATCGGGTTACAGTCGATGGGGCCGGGGGTGGGGGATTGCGAGTTTGTGGTGATGGGGGATGGGGTGGAATTGTTTCGACAACGAATGCGTCGGGGTGAACTGTCAAGGACGGTGAAGCTTTCGATGCGGGGGATCAAGCGATTGACCTTGGCGGTGGAGGCGGGGGAAAACTTTGATGTGGGTGATCATGCAAACTGGGCGGATGCGAGATTGGTCAGGCCTTAAGGTTAAGCGCATCAAAAAGGACCGATTTTCAACACAGAGGTCACGGAGGTCACAGAGGCGGATCGGAACTTGAAACGGCAAGCCAAGTGATATGGGTTGCGTGGAGCGGGGGCGATCAATCCGTCAATGTGCAAGGCAGCGAACTTTTTTGTTGGAGTGTATCGATTGCGATGTGGCTGGGTGATCATTGGACTGATCGGGTACACGGCGATGATGCCCGTGATGGGTGATGAATTGGGGGCAGCGACGGATGATCGATTGGCCAAGGTGCGAGCGGATGAATCGCAACGAGTGGCGATGATTGAAAAGTTTCGCGGTTCGGTGATTGCGGTGTTTGGGGATGACCCCAAAGCGGGGGGCGGGTCGGGGGTGATTATCGCGAGCGACGGGCAGGCACTGACCAATTTTCACGTGGTGTCAGCGGCAGGGTGGAAAGGGGTGGCAGGAGTGCCGAGGGTGCCGGGGGAGTTGCTGGGGCAGGGAGTGCAGGGGGCGAAGAGTGATTTGATTCAGGCGGGTGCAACGCAAGGGCGGTTGCTGAGTTGGCGATTGATCGGGGTGGACCCGGGGGGTGATTTGGCATTGATTCAATTGCAACTGGAAACGGGGGCGGATGTGCCGATGGCGATGCTGGGGGATTCGCGGGGGGTGAGGGCGGGCGATGCGGTTTTGGCGATGGGTAATGGTTTTAATTTGGCGGAGGATTTTCAGCCTGGGGTGAGCTTGGGGGTGATCAGCGGGGTGGAGCGGTTTCAGGCGGGCGAGGGGGGAAGCAATTTGCTGGTGTACGGGCATTGTTTGCAGATGGATGCGGCAATCAACCCGGGCAATTCAGGTGGGCCTTTGTTCGATATGCAGGGCAGGGTGATCGGCGTCATTGGTCGTGCATCATTTGCGGAACGGGGACGGGTGAATGTCGGACTGGGGTATGCCATTTCGATGGAGCAGGTGAAAAACTTTTTGCCTCGGTTGCGGCAGGGCGGGCTGGTGCATCATGGTCGGCTGGGGGCGACGTTTGCGGATCGCAAGGGGCAGGTGATTTGCGACGCGTTGGAGCGCGATAGTGCGGTCGCGGAAGCGGGGTTGCAATTGGGGGACCGGTTGCTGCGATTTGATGGGGTTGATGTACGCAATGCGGATCACTTTACGGGGCTAGTTTCGATTTACCCGGAGGGGGCGGTGGTGGAAGTGGTGTGGGAGCATCAGGGACAGTGGCGCAGTGCGAAGGTGAAGCTGGCGCGGGATGAGTATGACATGGCGTTGCTGGCGAAGATGGGTTGGCCTGCCCCGAATGATGCGTGGGCGAAATCAGTCATGCAAGTTGAAGCGGAAGATACGACGACAAAATCGGAGGTCATGCATTCGATCAACGGTGCGTCGAAAGAGCAAGGGTCGTCACAGGTGATGTCACCGATGATGCGGGTGATTGAGCAAACGCAGCAAAAGGTGGTGAAGGTGCATGGGCCTGTGGCGGGGATGGAAGTGGGTTATGCGGGGGGTGTTTTGGTCAGTGCCCAGGGGCAGGTGCTGACGAGCTTGAGCGCAATGACGACCAGTGATCGCGCGCGGGTGACCCTGGCGGATGGGTCGGAACATGCAGCCAGAATGGTGAAACGAAGCGATGCGTTGCAGGCAGTAGTATTGCAGATCGATACCCCGACGCCGATGTTTTTTGATTTATCGGATACCAGTGAGCCGGTGCAGGCAGGTGACAGGTTGCTGGCGTTCACGCATGCGTTTGGGGTGGCACAGGGGGACGAAAAAGCATCGGTGAATGCGGGGGTGGTTTCGTGGCAGGGCGAGCTTGATTTGCAAAGGCGCATGATCGATGGGGTTTATGTTGGGCCTGTGCTGGTGACGGATGCGGGCATCAGCAACCCGGGGGCAGCGGGCGGGGCGGTGACCGATGCGCAAGGGCGACTGGTGGGCATGGTCGGCAAAATGGCGGAAAACAAAATCACCGGGACGCGATTGAATTATGCGATACCCATTGAGCCATTGACGGCATGGGTGCGTGGGGATGCGGCGCAGTTGACGACCGATGTTGTACCCGAGGATGTCAAGGGTTCATCAACGCAGGCGAGCGACTGGGGCATTCGCTGGTTCACGCAGGGGGGTGACTCGACCCCGGCTTACGTTGATCGGGTCATACGCCATTCACCAGCGGCACGTGCGGGATTACGCCCCAATGATTGGGTGTTGTCGATCAACGGGCAGCGGGTCGGGGATGTGCAGGCTGCGCAACGGGAGTTGGGGGAGTTGGCAAAGGTGAACAGGGTGAAAATGGTGGTGCGACGGGGTGAGCAGGTGGTGACGGTGGAGTTGAATCAACCTTGAAAACACGCCTTGGTCAAACCTGGCGAATGTCGATGCTGTTGTGCATGGCGAGGGTGGTTGCTGCGCCGACGATGGTGGAAGCGGATGAAGCATTGGCCAATCATGCGCCGAAGTTGGAGCAGTCGGTGCAGATCAATGAGGCCAGTGCGTTGGCGGAGTTGACATCGTTGGACATTAAGCCGGGGGGCGAGGTGGTGCGTCGCGCGGTGGCGTGGGTGCAGCCGAGGTTGGTGATGCTGGAAACCTGGGGGGCGACGACGGTGAATGAGGAAGCGATCAAGGGTGGAAGGCGGGCAGCGATGCAGGGGTTGGCTGGGCCGGGG
>CAYRTH010000104.1:0-411 GCA_964427135.1 uncultured Phycisphaeraceae bacterium | reverse complement strand
CTGCTCGGGTCCGGCCGGCGGGTGGCCGGGGGCGTCGGCTGACGCAACGACGACCGGTTTTTTGGTAAGTCGTGAGGGGCACATACTGACTAGTTTGTACAACCTGCAACACAACCCGACATTGGTGTTGGCGACGTTGCACGATGGTTCGCGCCACCTGGCGAAAATGGTGGGGCGTGATGAGAACCGGCAGGTGGTGATGTTGAAAATCGATCGGGGCCAAAAGGTGATGGTGAGCGATGCGATCGATGTGACGGGTGCGGCATCAGGTGTTTCAAGCGATACGCAGCCACTTGCGATGGGGGAACCGGGGACACCGGGGGAAGCGGGGAAACCGGGGATATTGAGTGAGGTGCAGCAGGTGAAAGTCGGGCAATGGGTGGTGGCAGTGGGGTTGGGTTATGGTTGGCA
>CAYRTH010000103.1:0-11024 GCA_964427135.1 uncultured Phycisphaeraceae bacterium | reverse complement strand
TTGGCGTACATGAAAGCCATGGCTGTCATGCGCGGTGATGCGGTTGGCGGGTTTGCGTTGTCATGGACGGGCGTTGTTGATGCAGTGCTGGTTTGATAAGTCATTTCCACCGGCGCGGTCATGGCAATATCGTTCCGCTGAATGTGATTGAACAAAGGTCGAAACAGGTTGTTCTGCGCCTGGTTGGTGGTTGATTGATTTTCATCCGTGCGTGCCCATGCAGCACGATAAGCCGGGTAATGTTTGACCACGATCTGACCCACTGGCCCGGGGGGCGGAAAACCTTCGGGTAACTTTGCTTCGCCCCACACCCACGCAGGTTTGACGGCTTGATCGTTCATATTCGAAGACTTGCTAGCCGCATCTTTGTCCAAGGCGGTCACGGGAATCATCGTCGGCTCCTCTCCCGCAGGTGTTGTATGAGTGGTAGTTCCCTGCGTCGCGCAGGCGGATAGCAGCAACATTAGTAGTACGGCGACGGTCGCTTGTAGTAACAGCATGGGCACGCAATGAAAAGAAGGTTTCATACACAATGGTAGGCCATGATGTAGTGGTCAAGTGGTCGAGTGACAGAAACAAGCCGGGAACGAGGCCGACAGGCCGAGGGCCCGGGTATTTGATAGAAGTGGTATATCAATACAACCATGATTGACGCCGAGGGCTTTAGCCCCGGATACATCACTTCATAGACGAACACATCCGGCCCTAAAGGGCACGGCGTCAACAACCGCCGATACCATCGGCGGCTTTGTCAAACCCAGCCGTGGGCGGCTGGGCTACATCACCGGATCGTCGCCACCGACCAGGCACCTTCCGCCGGCAGCAGTACTTTCGTTCCCTTTTCATGCCGACCCTGTTTCATCATCGCCAATCCGATCGCCACGTTGCCCAGCATCGGCGACACCGTCGAACTGGTCACCCCGCCGATCACATCCCCCGCCCCCGGTACCCCCGGCGTCAGTTTTTCATCCCTCGGCTGCTGTACCAGTTCATGCACCGCACTGCCCGAAATCGGCAGTCGGTCATCCTCACATACGAACCCCGCAATCACTCGTTTGGGTTGCCCCAGGTTTTCCATGCGCGCAACAATTTCCTGTCCGACGTAGCAACCTTTGTTGAAACTGGTCGTTGCCTTGAGCAGCCCGGTTTCGTGCGGCAGACAATCGGGCCCAAAGTCAATATGAAACATCGGCTGACTTGCTTCGATGCGAGCCGTGTTGAACGCCAACCAACCCACACCCCTTCCCAAAATCGTCGGCCGCTTGTCGTGCTGTCCCGGGTCGTTTGCATTGGTAAAAGCTGGCGCAATGCCACCGACGATTTGTGTCAAGCGTTGATATACCTCGCCGGCGTGCTCCGTCGGCACCCACAATTGCAACCCCAACGCCCCCACCTGATCGTTTTGATAAACACTGACACGCGCTGCACCGATCGACACGACATGATGTGTCCCCGGTTTTTCCATCAGTGCGGGTTTGTCGCCCGTGATCACTTCGCACAACAATTGCCAGGCAGCCGGCCCATGCAAGGCGAAGTTCACCCATTGCTGGCTGATGTCGGTGAGCGTGACATCTTCCGAAAACAGTTTGCCTTCCAAAGCCGACTTCACCGCGGGCAAATCCATGCGATCGGTTTCCAGCCAGGTGTCGATGTCGCCATGGTGTACCCACAGGTCCGCCACGATGCGACCTTTTTCGTTCAGTAGAAATGATCGCCGACTATCGCCGCCCTTCATCCCGCGAATGTCCTGCGTCAGCAGCTGATGCAAAAAATCTTTCACGTCACTGCCGGTCAAACGCAGCAGGCCGCGCCAAGGTTCATCGATGATACCCACACCCTTGCGCAGCACCGCATACTCGGCTTCGTAAAAACCAAAGGTTTGCACCACCTCGATGGTTTGGCCGTCGATAGGTTCGCCAAAGGGCAGAAACTCACCTTCCGCCTGGCGCTGCTGCGTCGCAATATCATCACTGGTTTTCATGGATTTTGATTGTAGCCACGCGGCGACGAAAAAGTGGCCGAGTGGCCAAGTGGTCGAGTGGTCAAGTGTCAGAACCAAGCCGAGTACGAGGTCGCCGCCCTTCGGGGCGACCGAGGGCTCGGGTATTGATCGGTTCATTGATTCATCCCACGGAATACCCGAGTCCTCAGCCTCCCCCCCTGAGGGGGGTCGGCTTCGTCCTCGGCTTGGTTTCTCAATATTCGAAATTGGAAAGTTACCGCTGCCTCACCCACAAACCGCAATCCAACCCGATGGCTGCAAGGTGCGGTTGCACGTCCTGCAAAAAGCGTTTGGCGTCCGAAGCGTAACCCGCGGTGGGCTTGACCCCCGGTACACGCATCGCAAACCATTGGTTGAAGCGATGCATCAAAAGCTCACGGGCATACTTGGCGATCATGCTGGCCACCGCGGTGGGCAGGTGCACCCCGTCAGCTTCCACCTCAAACCGCACCGTCATACTGCGTGAACCCTGCGTCAATCGATACCCGCTGCTGCTTTGGTTTTCCTCCAGCACCGTCACCTGCGCCTGCGGAAAACAGAGCGATAAAAGTTCACGGTAATGACTGCGCCCTGATTGTCGATCCACGATCACCAGGGGCGACTGTTGGCCGAAGCGTTCCCAGATCGCCAGCAAATGTTGTCCGACGAAGGTGAAACTCACCGCCGCCTTGGAGCGGGTGGCCGCAGCCATGCGGTTGAAGTGATCCTCCGGCAAAACCGTCAGCCCCAGGTCCGCCACCTGCACCCCTTTTTTCGCCAACTCGTCACGCAACACATTCCGCGCGATCAGCAAAGCCGAGCGATCACATACCACCGGCAGCTTCGACCAGGGTCGCTGCTGGTCCGCGTGATACCAGGGCAACACCGATTGCTCCCACAACCCCGCATCCAAAGCCTTCAACCATGTTGCCAGAGTGGTTTGTGACAGCGCTGCCAGTTCGCCCAGCACCAGTACGCCTTCTTCCAAGTGACGCAGGCCCTGCAAGCCTTCGCCGGAGGCGTGCAGTTTTTTCGAATCGTTGAGTGCCACCCGGCCGCGCTTTTGTCCCGGTGATTGACATACTGCTTTTGACAAGTAATCCCATAAATTCATCGGCTGATCAGCCGGGGCATCGCGCACCAGCAGCACACAACGACCCAGCGTCATCGGCCCCAGCGTCGGCCCATACCCCGCCTCGTCAATCCCGCCGTAGATGAGCATGAAGGTACTTTACCGCAAGCGCGAAAAGGAAGTGGCCTGTCCTACCGACCATCGAAAAACCCTGGCAAGCGTGCTACCATGCGGGACCGATTCCAAGGCTTTCAACACTCCCTGATTTCATGAGGTTTTGACCATGACCCACGGCCACACCAACCCCGACCCGTTCCAGGCCTGCATCACCCTGAACACCCCACTGGGGCAGCGCACGGTTTACTCTGTCGCGGCACTGGTCAAGCAATACCCCAACGTCGAGCGTTTGCCCTATTCGATCCGGGTGCTGCTGGAAGCGGTGCTGCGCCATGTCGATGGGTATGTTTACACGACCGAGCATGTGCAGGCCTTGGCCAACTACGACGCGAAAAAGGTCGGTGAAACGGAAATACCGTTCATGCCCGGGCGGGTGGTGTTGCAGGATTTCACCGGCGTACCCTGTGTGGTGGACCTGGCAGCGATGCGCAGTGCGATGGCGCGACTGGGTAAAAACCCCAAAGCGGTCAACCCGCTGGTGCCCTGTGACCTGGTGATTGATCACTCGGTGCAGGTCGATGCCTTTGGTTCCGACAACGCTTTGACGATCAATTCGCAACTGGAATTTGAACGCAACAGCGAACGTTACAGCCTGCTCAAATGGGCGCAGCAATCGCTGACCAATTTTCGGGTGGTGCCCCCGGCCACGGGCATCGTGCATCAGGTGAACCTCGAATATCTGGCGAAGGTCGTGTGGGAAGGTTCCGCCCACGCCGGGCCTTTGTCAGGTTCGAATGACAAAGGTCCGGATTCCGCCATGCACCCTGTGTTATACCCCGACAGTCTGGTGGGTACGGACAGTCACACGACGATGATCAACGGACTGGGCGTATTGGGTTGGGGCGTCGGCGGCATCGAGGCTGAGGCGGTGATGCTGGGTCAGCCGATTTATATGTTGATCCCGGAAGTGGTCGGGTTCAAACTCACCGGCAAACTGCCCGAAGGTTCCACGGCCACGGATTTGGTGTTGCGCGTAACGCAAATGCTGCGCGAGTTCGGGGTGGTCAATAAGTTCGTCGAATTTTTCGGCCCCGGCATGGTCGATATGCCCGTGGCCAACCGTGCGACCCTGGCCAACATGGCCCCCGAGTATGGTGCGACCTGTGGTTACTTTCCAATCGATGCACAAACACTGGCGTACCTGCGACTGACCGGGCGGGATGAAAAACTGGTACAGACGGTTGAACAGTACGCCAAGGCCACGGGCTTTTGGCGCGATGCGCAGAGCGAAGCGAAAATCACCTACTCGGCGGTGTTGGAACTTGATTTGGCGACGATTGTGCCGGCGCTCGCAGGCCCAAGGCGGCCGCAGGATCGCATCGACCTGTGCGGGGTACGCAGCTCGTGGCAAAAAGAGTTACCCAAGTTCATCACCGGCAGCGCCAAAAAACCGGCATCAATCCCCGCCGGCGGTACCGCGGTGGCGACCGCAACGCCCACGGTGACGGAGGAAGATTTACTCAAAGCGGTGGCGACGGAAATGGCCGGCCAATCGTTTGAATTGAAACATGGGGCGGTGGTGATTGCAGCCATTACCAGTTGCACCAATACGAGCAACCCGGATGTGATGATCGCCGCCGGGCTGGTGGCACAAAAGGCGGTGATGCACGGGTTGACCCGCAAGCCCTGGGTGAAAACGTCATTGGCGCCCGGGTCGAAAGTGGTGACCGAATACCTGCGTGAAGCGGCGCTGGACAAGGCCTTGGACCATTTGGGTTTTCAGACCGTGGGTTACGGTTGCACCACCTGCATTGGTAACAGCGGCCCGTTGCCCGAAGCGATTTCAAAAAGCATTGCCGCGGGCAATTTGGTGGTGGCCTCGGTGCTGTCGGGGAATCGCAATTTTGAAGGACGGGTTCATGCGGAAGTGAAGGCTAATTATCTGGCCAGTCCGCCGCTCGTGGTGGCTTACGCCCTGGCGGGCAACATGAATGTGGACTTGACCAAAGACCCGATCGGTGTGGCGACGACGGGACCGAAAAAGGGTCAGCCGATTTACCTTGCGGATGTTTGGCCGACGCAGCAGGAAGTGGCGGAAGTGGTGGCCCGCAGTGTGCAGCGAAAACAATTTGAAACCGAATATGCGGGGGTGTCGGCTGGTTCCAAAGAATGGCAGGCAATCGCTGTGCAACCCAGCGACTTGTTTGCGTGGGAGGCAAAATCAACCTACGTGCAGGAACCGCCGTATTTCATTGACCTGCCGACGACCCCGGCTCCGATCAAGCCCATCGTCGGGGCGCGTTGTCTGGTGAAGGTGGCGGACAGTGTGACGACCGATCACATCAGCCCGGCTGGGTCGATCAAAAAAGATTCACCCGCCGGCAAATACCTGATCGAACAGGGTGTGCCCGTGTCGATGTTCAACAGTTACGGTTCACGTCGGGGTAACGATCGTGTCATGACTCGTGGAACTTACGCCAACATTCGGGTGAAAAATCAGCTCGCCCCCGGCACCGAAGGCGGCTGGACGACCGACTACACCGATGCTCAGGTCAAGGCGATTTACGATGCCAGCGTCAATTACCTCAAGGCCGGCAAACCGCTGGTGGTATTGGCGGGCAAAGATTATGGCATGGGCAGTTCGCGCGACTGGGCTGCCAAGGGGGTGTTTTTGCTGGGGGTGCGGGCGGTGATTGCGGAAAGTTTTGAACGCATTCATCGCAGCAACCTGGTGGGCATGGGGGTGCTGCCCATGTGTTATCAAAACGGGCAGTCGGCTGCGACGCTGGGCTTGCAAGGCGATGAAATTTTCGACATCGCGGTCGATGATGCGGTGAAACCCAAACAGTTGATCAAGGTGACGGCCCGCAGGCCTGATGGTTCGGGTTCGCCGAGGGTGTTTGAGGTGGTGTGCCGAATTGATACGCCGGTGGAGGTGGACTATTACCGCAACGGGGGTATTTTGCAGACGGTGCTGCGGCGCATGGCCATGAGTTGAGCGGCGTAGGGTGGGTCAAGTGAGTTTGCGAACGGACCTGCCACGCGTTTGATTTCGGATGTCGAATTTCGGATTTCGAATATTGAGAAACCAAGCCGAGGACGAAGCCGACCCCCCGGGGGAGGCTGAGGACTCGGGTATTCTTTGAGTCCAAAGTCACGGATTGTATTTGACCTTGGATTTTGAACCTGTGACCTTGGACTTGTCAGATACCCGAGTCCTCACTCACCGCCCTTGGCGGTTGGTTCGTTCTCGGCTTGGTTCGCACACTTGGCCACTTGGCTACTTTCCTTCATGACCCCGCGCGGTACGATGGCGCGATGCAGTCGATGCAAAAAACTCAACAACGGGAATTGGCGGAAAAAATATTACGAGCCGAGGCGGCGGCGGTGCTGTCGCTGGTCGATCGTTTGGATGATGCCTTCGACCGGGCGGTGACATTGCTCGCCGAGTGCAAGGGCATGGTGGTCGTCACCGGGCTGGGCAAGTCGGGGCTCATCGGCACCAAAATCAGTGCCACGCTTGCTTCCACGGGCACGCCTTCGCATTTTTTGCACCCGGCGGAAGCCATGCACGGGGACCTGGGCCGCATTCGGCGAGAAGATGTCGCGCTCATGCTCAGTTACGGCGGCGAAACCGAGGAGGTCGTCGCCCTGGCGGCATTGCTCAAACAAGACAACGTGCCGATTGTCGCCATCACCGGCAAGCCCGACAGTCATTTGGCGCGATTGGCGGAGGTGCATTTGAACCTGGGGGATATCACCGAAGCCTGTCCGCACAATTTGGCACCCACGGCCACGACCACGGCCATACTGGCGTTGGGTGATGCCCTGGCCCTGGCGGCAAGTGACAAAAAAGGGTTCACCGCGACGGACTTTCGCAAGTCACACCCGGGGGGACAGCTTGGTCGGCAGATGATGCCGATCACGCAGGCATTGCGGTTTCGTGCGGGGGTGAATCTGCCCTTGGTGTCGGATGCGGCGGCGGTGCAGCAGGTGTTGCAACAGGCTGCGCAAATACCACGTCGCGCGGGGGCGGTGCTGCTGGTGAATGAGGCAGGCAAGCTCAGTGGCATATTCACGGATGCGGATTTGCGACGATTACTTTTGCGTGATGGCATCGGGGTGTTGACAAAGTCGATTCATGAAGTGATGACCCGCAACCCCAGAGCTTTGTCGGATTCAGCGGTGGTGCGCGATGCGGTGCAACTGATGCGGGAAAAACGGCTGGACGAAATCCCGGTGGTCGATGACCAGGGCAAACCGGTGGGGTTGATCGACGTGCAGGATTTGATTGCGCTGAAGGTGATTGAGGAATGACCGCAGTGCCAACCCCGATAACCGGGCTTGTCAGCAGGCGGTCGGCGATTTAAAGTGTATTGTTCAGTGATAGGTCTGGTTGCAGGGGTTGGTCGGCGTGAAGTTGAGTTTGATCGTGCTTCGTGATCATTAATCTTGGATTGCAGGGAGTCGCATCATGGCCAAGATGTTTTACACCATCGAAGAGACCGCTCAGACGCTGGGCATTTCCGCTGAGCAGGTCAAGGACCTGACGACCAGCGGCAAACTTCAGCAATTCCGGGATCGTGACAAATTGATGTTCAAGCGCGATCAGGTGGACAATCTGGTCGGTAAGGTCGGTGCAGCCGACAGCAGTGGTTCGCAGATCAGCTTGGCGCCGGAAGGTCGCAAAGGTGACCCGCGCGAAGGCACGGGCATGAACGTGTTCGAGGCCGATGAAGTCGATGCAGCCGACCCGATGGCGCAGACACAGATCACCAAACACGCCCCCGGCGATCAACCCGAAGAAGGCGAAGTCACGCTCGAAAGCGTCGGCTCGGGCAGCGGCTTGCTGGACCTGACCCGTGAAAGCGATGACACCAGCCTGGGCGCGGAACTGCTGGATGAAATCTACCCGGCCAAGGAAGGCGAAAATCAGTCGGGCGATTCATTGCTGGCCGGTCAAACCGGAGCCGGGGCGACGGGTGTGCTGGAATCGGTGCTGGGGGGTGAGGCTCAGGGCGCTGCAGCCGGGGGGACGGCCACCGGTCAGGCGGCCTTGGCGGATTTAGGCGGAGGTGATGACCTGACGCCCACAGCCATGCCCGTGACCATGATGGCGGAAGAAGCTCACGACCCGGCAGGCAGCGGCATGTCCATGGGTTTTCTGATTGGTGCGACAGTGGCGCTGGTGGTGCTATTGATCGTCGTGGCCAACAGTCTGACAGGCATTCCCTCGGCCATGGTGACCACCATCGCTAAAAGCATGGGCACGCTGATGATTTACACCGGCGGCCTGCTCTTGGTGAGCATCATTCTCGGCCTGATCGGCTTTTTCATCGGCAAGGCAAAGGCGTAATGAATGGATATTTCGAATGGCGTGGGCTGATACGTTTGAATCGTCAGAGCCCCGAACGGCAGTGAGCGGTCATTCGAAGAACCACTCGCTTCCGCTCGTGGCTCTGAAAATCTGAAATCCAACATTCGAAATTCCCGATTCATGCTCACTCCCTACGGCAAACGTGAATGGCTGCTGATTGTGTCACTGAGTCTGCCCATCGCGGCAGCCCTGGTGTTTTTCCATCAATGGTGGGTGCTTGCGTTACTGGTGTTGGTGGTGCTGGCGCTGCTTTCGTTTTTCCGTGACCCCTGGCGACGTGTACCGACCCAACCGGGAGCGATGGTCAGCCCGGCCGACGGACTGGTCAGTTCGATTCATGAGGTCGGGGATGATTCGCCGCTGGGCGAGCCTGCGGTGTGCATCCGCATTTTTCTTTCCGTGCTGGATGTGCATGTCAACCGCAGTCCCTGCGACGGGCGCGTGGTGTCGATCACGCCCAAGGCGGGCAAATATTTGAATGCCATGAACCCGCGCAGTGCGGAGGAAAATGAAACCCTGACCCTCGTGTTGCACCATGCGACCGACCGTCGGCCGATCGCCGCCGTGCGCCAGGTGGCGGGACTGATTGCTCGGCGTATCGTCTGCGGAGCCAAGGTCGGCGATCAACTGCAACGCGGTCAGCGTTTTGGCATGATCAAGTTTGGCTCGACGACCGAGTTGTATTTACCCATGTCACTCAAGCCGCAGGTCCAGGTCAAACAAGGGCAGCGCGTCTGGGGCGGCTGCACCATTCTGGCGAAGGTCGATGCGTTGCAGACCGAGCAGGGATGATGTCGTGATCATCTTGTTTTTTCGTGATCAACCAGTGCCCGGCCGGGTGTTTTGCCCTTGGCCACTTCTTTCCGCACATGATTACGTCATGAAAAAAAGCCCAACCATTTGCATGGCTGGGCTTCGTTGGCTCCGTGGCGCTTCGGTTGGTCGGTTGGGATTGGCTGTGTCTGAATGATTCGGAGCGACACAGCGAATCGTTCGGAACTTACTCACGGCAAGCGTCTTGCCGTCGTGACTGACTCACCCCCGGGTGAATCAATCCATCGATCCTCCAACGGTCCTACTTCTTCGCGCTCTTCTTCTTGGCAACCTTTTTCACAGGTTTCTTCGCAGTGGTCTTCTTCACGGCTTTCTTGGCCATAACTCGTTTCCTTTCAGTAAAGACCACGGAGCTTTATGACAATGTAATCGTCCGATGAAAATGTTGTCAATGATTTTTTTTCATCAGAACTTCACTTCACCGATTTTTTTCAGCGAAGATTCAGTCACGCACCACCACCACATCACGAGGATCGACCGCCAGTCGAAGGGTCGCATCCGCCTGCGCCGCTTCACCGCGCGGGTTGAGTTCGAACACTTTCATCGGCTGGGTTTCCCCCAATAACAGTTGATGTTGCGCCATTTCACCCAGGTACACGCTTTCACGTCGTGCTGCGGTGATCTGATTGAAATGATCATCGCTGACGGTTTCACCTTCGCGAAGCACCCGAACCGCTTCGGGGCGAATCGAACAGGTCACCACACTGCCGACGGACAAACCATTGCCGCCGACATGGTCGGTTGGAATCAGCGACCGCAGCAAGCCGATCGGGGTGTCGAGTGTGAGGGTGGAACCTTGCACTGCCTGCACTTTCGCTTCGTAAAAATTGGATTCCCCCAGAAAATCAGCGACGAAGCGCGATGCGGGGCGTTGATAAAGTGAACCGGGCGTCCCTTGCTGCATGATTTTGCCATCGCGGAGCACGGCCATGTGGTCAGCCATGGAAAGTGCTTCTTTTTGATCGTGCGTGACGTACACTGCCGTGATGTTGGCATCTTTGCAAATACGTCGAATCTGCGAGCGCATTTCAAGACGCAACTTGGCGTCCAGGTTCGACAGCGGTTCATCCAGCAACAATAAATCCGGTTGAATCACCAAGGCTCGTGCCAGGGCGACGCGCTGTTGTTGGCCACCGGATAATTCGTTGGGCTTGCGCTGGGCGTACTTGCCCATCTGCACCATTTCCAGCGCCTGGTTCACGCGCTGATTCATTGCGTCGGCTGTCACCTTGCGCACTTTCAAACCAAAGGCAACATTGTCGCTGACGCTCATGTGCGGCCAGAGGGCGTAGCTTTGAAAGCACATGCCGGTGTTGCGTTTGTCCGGCGGAAGGTGCGTTACATCCCTGTCCCCAAATCGAATCGACCCGCCGGTCGGATCGGCAAAGCCCGCCAACATGCGCAACAAGGTGGTTTTGCCGCAACCCGATGGCCCTAAAAGAAAGAATAGCGCCCCTGCGGGGATGTCCAGGTCGATGCGATCCACCGCAATGGTGGCACCGAAATGTTTGGAAAGGGCACGCAATGTCACCGGCACAGCCATGGTGACAGATGATAGCACGTCGGGTCGGGGCGAGTCGTGCCGGTTTGAATCGGTTCCCTCTCCCAGTGGGAGAGGGTGGCCGAGTCATCGAGGCCGGGTG
>CAYRTH010000102.1:0-11136 GCA_964427135.1 uncultured Phycisphaeraceae bacterium | reverse complement strand
CGCAGCATCCGCCGGAACCACAACGGCTTTGTAAGCAAGCACCCTGAGGGAGACAAAGGGAAATACAACGTTTTGTGGGGATGCGCGCGGCCAGGAGAACATACTGGCGACACTGGAATGGAAGTCGGCGAGCGCAGCTTCCTGAATTTCCCATTATGTGCTCCCCATTTTGACGACGCTCATGGCACCACCTGCTTGATTTTTCGCGCGCCATCGGTGAAAATCCGCACGCCGCCGACACGCTCGGCGTGAAAGTCAACCGCATGCGCTGGATCAACGTGACCATCGGCGGCTTTGTCGCCCAAGCTACAGCGATACCGCGGGTTTCCACCCGCGGCTATACGGATATTGTTTCACTTGGCCACTTGACCACTGGGCGACAATCGGTTGGATGTGGCACCGCCGCCCTCGGCGGTGTGATTGTGAATGATAAAAACCCCAGCCGAGGGCGGCTGGGCTACAACAGACTCGGCCACTGTTGCATCATTGGTGAAAGCCAGGTTCGCCCGTTAGCATGGGTCGATCAGGGAGCATGACCATGATCGAACTGTTACTGGGGTTGGTGGTGTTGCTGGGGCTGGTGACGGTCGTGTTGCTGGTGATGATTTTTCAGCGGGTGCGACCGGCTGACCTTTCGCCGGTGATGATGCGCTTTGAAGCCTTGGAACGTGCACTGGAACGCTTGGAACGATCCCTGGTCGAACCCTTGGCGCAACAGCGACAGGAGGCGGCCGAATCAGCAAGACAACTGCGTGAGGAAGTGGCACGGTCGATCAAGGAACTGGGCGAAGCCTCATTGCAAGGGTTGCGCGAAGTATCGGAAGTGCAAAAAAACCAGCTCGAAAGTTTCGCTCATCGTTTGTCACAACTGACCGCCAGCACCGAACAACGACTCAGCGAAGTGCGTCAGAGCAGTGAGCAGAAACTCAGTGACATGCGGCTGAGCATCGACAAGCAACTGACCGACATGCGGCAGAGTTCGGAGCAAAATAACGAACAACTTCGCAATACCGTTGAAGCCAAGCTCACGGCCATGCAACAGGACAACGCCCAGAAACTGGAACTGATGCGGCAAACCGTGGACGAAAAACTGCAGGGCACCCTCGATAAACGATTGGGCGATTCATTCAAACTGGTAAGCGAACGGCTGGAGCTGGTGCACAAGGGTTTGGGGGAAATGCAAACCCTGGCGGGCGGTGTCGGTGATTTGAAAAAGGTACTAACCAACGTCAAAACCCGCGGCACATGGGGCGAATGGCAACTGGGCTCGCTACTCGAACAACTGCTTTCACCACAGCAATATGAACAGAACGTGGCGACCAAGCCGGGTAGTGGTGAACGCGTGGAGTTTGTCATCAAAATGCCCGGACATGGTGACAACAACTCGAAGGATGACACCACGGTGATGCTGCCGATCGACGCCAAGTTCCCGCAGGATGATTACCAGCGTTTGATCCAAGCGACCGAACAAGCCGACCCGGTGGGGGTCGAAGAAGCGATCAAACAATTGGAAGCACGCATCAAAGCGATGGCCAAAGACATTCGTGACAAATACATCAATGAACCGCTGACGACCAACTTTGCCATCATGTATTTGCCGACGGAGGGTTTGTTTGCCGAGGTGGCGCGTCGTCCGGGGTTGTTGGAGTTGTTGCAACGGGATTACCGTGTCAGCGTGGCCGGGCCGACGACGTTGGCGGCGTATATCAATGCGTTGCAGATGGGTTTTCGTACTTTGGCGATTCAAAAGCGTAGTGCCGAGGTGTGGGAAACTCTGGGCGTGGTCAAAACGGAATTTGGCAAGTTCGGCGAAGTTCTGGCCAGTGTCAAAACCAAATTGGAACAAGCCACCTCGACGATCGAAAAAGCCGAGACCCGCACCCGTGCCATCGAACGTAAGTTGAAAAATGTGCAGGCCCTGCCCACCGGTGACAGCACAGCACAAAACCTGCTCGAATCCGCCCATGGGGGCGATGAAACGTAAGCCGGTGGCGTTAGTGGTCAAGTGGTCAAGTGGTCAAGTGGTCGAGTGGTCGAGTGGTCGAGTGAATCGTGCAAGTATTCTTCACGCCTGAACTTGCTTGGCCGCAAGCAAGTCCGGGATGGTTTTGTATCGCGCGATCTACCACGGTGATGGTTGTCAATGAAGAATCCTGATCTTCGTCGCGGACGAAGATCAGGCGTGCACTCCCCCGGGGGTCGGTTTCGTCCTCGGCTTGGTTTCGTGCTCGCTCTGGTTTGGTGATCAGACAACACTGCACACTTTCACCGTCATACCCTCTACAATAAACATTCGTCTAACACTGTTTGGATGTCATTCATACATACCCCAGCCCCAATCTGTCGATAATAAGCACACGCATGGAATCGACCACCCCACTCAACCCAACACAGACCCGCACATTGGCCAAGGCTGATATCGTCGCCCCACCTGCGACCCAGCCCAAGGCATCGCCGCAAGTGCCCCATGCAACCGGTGACACGCCCGCAGAGTCAGCCGATCACGCACCGGCATCGTCGCCGCAAGCCTCAACGCATACGGATGAAAACACCAAGGCAACCCCGCGCTTGGCCAAGCCGCCGGTGATGACGCGCTTCAGTGACGAGTTGGTCAAGTTATTGGAAGCAGCCAAAGGTCAGCCGATGACGCTGGGGCATGCATTAGACATGCTCAAAGAGCGTGGCGATGCGATGTTCATCATTCTGATCACGATACCATTCATCATTCCGTTGCCAGCCTTCGGGTTGTCAACCCCGGTGGGTGTGGCGGTGGCGCTGATGGGTATATGCGTGTTTCGAGGCACAAGGCTTTGGCTGCCTCGTAAATTGCGCGATCGTGAAATCAGTTACACAACGCTGCAGCGGGTGACCGGGGCTGCCCGACGCTTGATATCACCGATTGAAAAACTGATGCGCCCACGCTGGCCGATCATGTTCTGGCCGGGCATGATTCATCTGATCGGGGTGGTGCTGATGATCGCTGGCGGATCGCTGGCGTTGCCCTTGCCGGTGGTGGGCACCAATTTTATTTTCGCCATCATCATTCTGCCGTTGTCACTGGGGTTACTCGAACGAGACGGGTTGTTTGTATTGATTGGTCATTTGGTGGTGCTGCTGGAAATCGTTTTGGCGCTGGTGATCTGGTATATTGGTTACAAGGCGATTCAACCCTACCTGCCGACGTGGTTCGGGTGAATCATTGGTCAACCATCGATGAGCCGTGAAGATGAATCGGGGGCAATAGCAAGGCTGATTTTGTATGACCCAACCCAGTGCGGACAGTGGTGCGATGAGTGAACAGGAGGTTAGCGGAACCGAAGTAACTGCACGCAAACCCGTGCCGCGCTGGGCGATTCATCGGCGGATGTACGACTGGGTACTGGCCTGGGCGCACAGCAAACATTCGACGTTTGCGTTGTTTGTTTTGAGTTTCGCGGAGTCGAGTTTTTTTCCGATTCCGCCGGATGTGCTGCAAATTGCGCTGACCATCGAACGGCGCAATCGCGCCTGGTTTTACGCCACGGTAAGCACGATCGCGTCGGTACTGGGGGCGCTGTTGGGCTATCTGATCGGCCACGGGTTGTGGGAACAGCTAGGCCCCTGGTTTTATCAGTATGTGCCCGGCTTCACCGAAGCCAAATTTGAAATGGTCAGCGGTTTGTATGAGAAATGGAACTTTTGGATTGTGTTTATCGCTGCGTTCACGCCGATACCGTACAAGGTAATCACGATTGCGGGGGGTGTTTGCGCGGTGAATTTGCCGATGTTTGTGGTGGCTTCGATCATCGGTCGTGGGGCACGATTCTTTCTGGTGGCTGCGATGCTTTATGTTTTTGGCCCGCCGATCAAAAACTTCATCGACCGGTATTTCAATCTGCTATCGATCGCGTTCACGTTGCTGCTGGTCGGCGGGTTCGTGGCGATCAAATATTTTTCCGGGCATTAAAAACCCCTCTCCCCACGGGAGAGGGTGGCGAACAAAGTGAGCCGGGTGAGGGCGGAGCTGTTATTGGATATGCTGTATTGCAGGGTTAATTGTTCATCGGCCCTCACCCTGCCTCGGTCGCCGTGGCGACACTCGGCTTCCCTCTCCCAAGGGGAGAGGGTTTTCAGAAATCACCCATGAACCTTAGCGATAAATTACAACCATTGGGTTTGAATTTGCCACCCGCCCCCAAGCCGGTGGCGTCGTATGTGCCGGCGGTGCGGGTGGGTCAACTGATTTATGTGAGTGGTCAGTTGCCGATGGTGCAGGGCAAGTTGATGTGCACGGGTCGTGTGCCGGGGCAGGTGAGTATCGAGCAGGCACAACAGGCAGCCCGGCAGTGTGTACTCAACACGCTGGCAATTGTGAATGATCAGTTGCAAGGGGATTGGTCGCAGTTTGAACGTGTGGTGCGTGTCGGCGTGTTCGTGGCCAGTGATGATGATTTTGTCGAACAACCCAAAGTCGCCAACGGCGCCAGTGATCTGCTGGTGACGATTTTTGGTGATGCGGGTAAACATGCACGTGCTGCGGTGGGGGTGAACACGCTGCCGCTGGGGGCACCGGTGGAATTGGAATTGCTCGTGGCGGTGAAGGGGTAATGGTGAAGTTCAATTGATGGTATAAGCCACGCCTGATCTTGCTGGGCCGCCAGCAAGATCAGGATGGTTAACTAATCATATGAATATGTAATCAAAAAAAGAATCCTGATCTTCGTCGCAGCGACGAAGATCAGGCGTGGATGATTCTTTGCCACTTGACCACTTGACCACTTGGCCACTTGGCCACTTCTTTCAGTCATTCGGTCTGATAAGTCGCTGGGTCGGGTTACCAAGTCATACATCTCGGAACCAGGCAAGTTTCACACGTGTGATAATCGTGAAGTTGAACACGATTCTGCGGTTTATACCGGTCAGCCGTTAAAGTCGGCTTAAGTGCGCTGCGCATCACGACGATACCACCGTTGAACGCCACGTTTGCAAACCTGGCGGGAGACACGGTATGACCGCATACACCAACCACTTATCTTTGCAGCAATGCAGCAGCAGTGCCGGCAGTTCGCCGTCGGAGGGGCTGTCGCTGGACGACCTGTTGCGTCGTCTGTTGGACATCACAGGTGCTGGCGTCGGTTTGCTGCTGTTATTGCCGATCATGGTCGGCTGCGGATTATGGATCAAAATATGCGACCCCGGCCCGGTGCTCTATCGTCAGTGGCGCGTCGGTCGCAACGGTTGGCTGTTTCCGATTTACAAACTGCGCACGATGCGGCTGAAGGCGGAACGCTTGGGTGAAACCAAACTCGCCAGTGCCCATGACCCGCGGATTTTGCCTGGCTGCGGCTGGATGCGCAAAAGTCACGTCGATGAGCTGCCGCAACTTTGGAACATTCTGATCGGACAGATGACCCTGGTCGGCCCACGACCGGAGCGCCCTGAAATTTTCGATCAGCTTTGCAACCGCATTCCGGGATTTGCCCGGCGGATCATCGTGCGACCCGGACTCACCGGCCTGGCACAAATTTCCAACGGCTATACCAACGACCTTTCGGGGATGCGTCGCAAACTGGCTTATGACCTGCGCTACCTGCGCCGGCGAAGCCTGCTGACCGATCTTCGTCTGATTCTGCGTACCTTGCCCCGTTTCTGGGATCGCTCGGCACTCTGATGGGCCAAATGCCCGGAGGCTTCCATGACCTGGTTATTCAACCAACCCCATACTCGGTCAGCCATGCTGACCATCGCCGCCAAGGTGATGCGTCACATGGTGTTCACAGCGGTGATCGTCGCCGGTGTGCTCGGCTGCACACGTCACAAGGATTTTTCCGCGTTTGTCAAAGACCCTGAGCCGGTGGTCAGTGCGACGGAATATCGCATGGCTCCGCCGGATGTGGTGATGATTTACTCCAAGCGTGTGCGTGAGGTCAACGGTCACACCGAAGCGATTCGTACCGATGGCCGGATCAGCCTGCCGCTGCTTGGCAGTGTGATGATTGCGGGCAAAACCCCGGAAGAAGTGTCCGCGGAACTGGCGCTCATGGCCCGTGATTATTACGAGGATGCGGATGTCAGTCTGCGGGTGGTGGGTTACGAGAGCAAACGCATTTTCGTGTGGGGCCATGTGGGGGCACCGGGGCCTTACCCATACAACGGTCGCAACACGGTGTATCGCACACTGAGTCAGGCACAGCCGACCTATTTGGCGGACTTTGGCCGGGTGGAAGTGCTGCGGCCCAATCGTGACGGGACTTTGGTCAAACGCATGACCATCGACATCAACAAGATGATTGAAGATGGCAACCTGGAACACGATGCGATGCTGGAAGAAAACGACGTGATTTATGTACCGGCCAACCCGCTGGCGGCAGTGGGCCTGGCGTTGCAGCAGGTGTTGTTGCCGATTCAGCCGGCGGCCCAGACGGTCAACGGTCCGGCGGACATCGGTCGTTCGGCCACGGGGAGGCGACCCTACGGCAGCGAACGCGGGGAATGAAATTGATCTGTGCGCGTGATGTGAAACGGTTGGACGCGTGAATCAAACCTGAATAGACCCTAATCGAGTCAAGCCATGAGCCGTCAACGACCTGAAGCCGAGATTGTCTTCTCCCTCTGGCCGATCCTCCGCCGATACCATTGGCGGCTGATCATACCGACCTTCGCGGTGGCGGCGGCGGTGCTGCTGGCTTCGATGTTTCTGCCCCGCACTTTCAAAGGTGAAGCTGCATTTGAACGACGCACCGACATGGTGTTGTCGGAAATGACCAGCCGTGGGGCCTCGACCAATTTTCAGGACCCGCGCCAGGTGATCAGCGAAGAACTGGCAGGCCCGACAGCGATCAATCGGTTGCTGGATCAGTTTTACGATGAGAAACACCCGATCCATGAAGTGCTTCGACGGGCGCAGATCGATCGTGAAACCCTGCGTGACTCGATGCAGCGACGTTTGATCGTCACCACCGACATCGCCAGCACGGATGTGGATCGTTACCGCATTCGATACACCGGCCCCAACCCGGAGGTTTGCCGGGCGGTGGTCAATGGCCTGGTCAACAACTACCTGGAACAGGCACGCGAGCGGATTGATAAGCGATTGCGTCAATCGACGGAGTTTTTCCGTGCGGAGATGGAACGCAGCCGAAAGCGTATTGAGGAAGTGGAAAGTCGCAAGCTGGAGTTTGAAATTCGTAATGCAGCGTTGTTGCCCAGCACACAGGGAACAACCCTGGGTATGGGACCGGTGATTGGGTTGGATTTGAAAAGCCAGCACATGGCCCTGACGCAGCAGCGCGACCAGGCGAGTTTGCAACTCGAATCATTGCAGAAAAATTTGGAGAACACCCCGGCCAGCATTCCGACCCAGGTAACCGGGCGTAACCCTGAACGGGCCGATGTTGAATTGCGCATCCGACAGGTGGAAAACAAGCTCAGCGATGCCCTGGGCACGTTGAAGATGACGGATCGTCACCCCGATGTGGTGGCGATGCGGCAGTTGATCAGTGATTTGCGTACACAGTTGACGGAGTTGCCGGAGGAAGTGGTGACCCAGAAGCAGGTGACGGTCAACCCGCGCCGCTCGGAACTGGAAACACTCATCGCCCGCACCAACGCGGAATTTGAATCGTTGTCGCGTCAGGTGATCGCGCTGGACCGGCGCATCCGTGAAGAAGAGTCGATGGACTCCAAACGTAATGCCGAGCTGTACCCGGTGCGCACCGAACACCTGCGCATCAACCGGGAACTTTCGGAGGCCCATCGGCAACTGACGTTCTGGGAAGACAACCTGCGGCGCGTGGAACTGGCGGTGGCGGCGGAAACAGGCAATCGTGGTGTGCAACTGAACTTCACCATGCCCTGCCCCCGGCTCACACGACCTGAATCGCCGCGCTTGCAACAGGCGATTCTGGCGGCGGTGCTGATGGGGCTGACGGCTGGGGCGCTCAATGTGTATCTGTCGTACCGTCAGGATGTGATTTGCCGACATCCGCAGGATTTGGCCGAAGGGGTCAGCCTGCCGCTGTATGGGTGTGTCAGTGAAATCATCTCGGCGGGCGACCGTAAGCACCGCAAACTGATGCGCAACATTGTGTACCCGCTCAACGCGGCAGCCATGCTGCTGATGATGGTGGCGCTGATGATGGTGGTGTATCTGAACCTGGAGAAGCCGGCGGTTTTCAAGGAATTACGTCAGCAACCGGTGCAGTTTTTGATGAACAAGGTGTTCGACAGTAAATCAGTTCAACCGTGAAAAAGTGAATCAGGGACGCAAGGCAAACAGTCAAGCAGGGTGGGGTTGGCTAACGGAGGCATCATGTATCACGAGTTTTACAACCTGCAGGTGTTGCCCTTTGAGAATACACCGGACCCGCGTTTTTTCTACGCCAGCGAGCATCATCGTGAAGCCCTGGCGGCCATCGAATACGTGATTCGCATGCGCAAAGGGTTCGCCCTGGTGACCGGGGACATCGGTTCGGGCAAAACCACCGTGGCCCGTACCATGATTCAAAACTGTTCCGACAAGGCGCACATCATTCAGGTGCTGCACGGCCACGAGAGCGGGCAAAGCCTGATCAAACAGATCATGCGCCATTTGGAACAACCCATCGACGCCGACGATGACCATGCCCGGCTACTGGAAAAGTTGCGTCAGAAATTATTGGATCAGCTTTATCAGGGTCGGCCGGTGGTGCTGCTGGTGGATGAAGCGCAGACGTTGCTGGATGAAACGCTGGAAGAATTGCGGCTACTGTCGAACTTTGACACGACGGCGGAAAAGCTGGTGCAGATTGTACTGATCGGTCAGCCGGAGCTGCGCGATCGGTTTCGCAGCAGCAAACTCGCGGCCCTGCGGCAACGGGTGGTATTGGCCAAGCAGTTGCGACCGCTTTCACGACAGGAAACCGGCGAATACATCGAACATCGGTTGCGGGCAGCCAGTGTTGACAACAGTGATGTCAAGGTGAGTTTCAGCCCGGAAGCGGCAGCGGAAGTGCATCGGTTTACCGCGGGCATTCCGAGATTGATCAATGCGGTGTGCGATAACTGCATGCTGCTGGGTTTTGTGCGACAGGAAAAAGTGATTACGCCTGCGATTGTGAAACGCGGGATTGAGGACATGGTTCCGAACTTTGCCGATGACCCCTGGCCGGCGCAATCGGCAGCGCCGCAGCGAAGCACCGGGTCGTTACGCCTGGCGGGAGGAATGTAATGGGACACTTATCCGATGCCATGGACCGCGCCAAACGTGGTGAGGCGACAGCCGCCCGCCCTGTTGGCAACACGCAAGCCCCCGGAACCCCTTCGCCGGGTGCAACCTCGCCCGCAACCAATGACAGTACACCGGTGATGAGTGAACCGGTTACCTGGAACGCGGTGCCGGGGGAAGCGATAAAGCCGGTGGCCAATGAGCCGAGTGCTGCGCTGATGAATCAAAGCATCAACCCCAGCCTGTCGATGGCCGGTGCGCCGGTTGGTGGCAGCGATGCCCTGCCCACGCCGTCGCACATGCAGGCCGAGATGACCCACGTCGATGAACGACTGGTGGGGTTGCTCGATCCCACGAGTGTGATGGCGGAGGAATATCGCTCCATTCGCACCAGTATTCTGGCTCGTTGGCAGAATCGTCGTCATCTGGTGCACACGATCACCAGTGGTACGCCGCAGGAAGGCAAAACCATCACCAGTTTGAACCTGGGGTTGATTTTCGCGGAGCTGCGCAATCGTCGGGTGATCGTGGTGGAAGCGGACCTGAGGCTGCCACAGTTTTCGCACTTGCTGGGGTTGGAAGCATCGACGGGGCTGACGGATGTGCTGGAAGACAAGGCCACGCTGAGCGAGTCGATTCATCGCGTGGGTGACAGTGCGCTGCATGTGTTGCCGGCCGGTCGCAGCGCCAATGATCAGGCGGTGCAACTGCTCAGCGGGGCCAATGCAGCGAACCTGATCCCCAAATTGCGACGGATGTACGACCATGTGATTATCGATACTCCGCCGGTGGTGGAACTGGCGGATGCGGGCATTTTGGGGGCGCTTAGTGATGAGGTGTTGCTGATCGTGCGCATGGACCGCACGCCCAAGCCGTTGTTCCAACAAGCAGTGCGGGTGTTGCAAAATTACAACGCACCGGTGGGCGGCATCATCGCCACGGATCGTCACGAACAGCGCGGCAGCTACTACAACAAATACGGCTACCGGTATCGCTATCGGTATCAGAATCGGCACAAACGTGCAGCATGACACGGGGCGTTGCGGGAGAAACGGCGGGACAATGAAAGAGCGCATCAGGTGAACCCGATCGGAGTCGGGTGAACCATGGTCGGTTTGGGAAAAGAGAGACAGCGGGGCGGGGTCGCGTGACATCGGAAGTGTCACCACGGGAGAACAGCGGCACGGGGCGGCTGGGGAGAAACGGTCGCCACAGCAGGGAGAGGTGAAAGGTGAATGTCGGGCTGACACACAACCATGCGGTATTGATCAGTCATTGTCTGCCCGATGAATCGGGGGACATGGCGCAACGTCGCGCCTGGCAATTACTGACGTTACTGGCACAAAGGTGTCAGGTTGATTTGTTTTGCCTAACGCACGGACCGGTGCACTGGGAAACGTATCGCAAGGTTCATCACACGGTCGGACGGATGTGGGTGGAACCGGGCGTGAGCCTGCGTTCAAGGTTGTTTGGGGCTGGGCAGCAAATGACCGAACCACACGCGCGACAAGTGCAACGACTGGCGAAAGTGTTACAGGAACAAAGCTGGAATCAGTCGGCTGAGGTGGTGGTGTGTACACACTCAAAGCTCGCGCTGCTGGGGTATGTTCCGCCGGGGGCGATGCGGGTGTGCGATGTGAGTTGCCAGATGAACACGATGGGTCGTGAATCGTTGGCACAACTGCAGCAGCTTTGTGATTGGGTACTGGTGCCTGAAAGTTTGTCGATGATGGAGGACAGCCAGCTCAATCAGCAAATGATGGTGCTTCCGCCGACGGAGTTGAGTTCACCCATGCGGTTGGATCACGCTAGCCTGTTCTGGTCACGGCTGGGGATGCGCGAGGATCGTCAATGGCTGCCCAACGCGGCGTGAGTGAATTATTTGGTGATTTGGCGAAATGGTGATGTGGTGATGTGGTGATGTGCATTTTACACGCCTCAACTTCATGACC
>CAYRTH010000101.1:0-11388 GCA_964427135.1 uncultured Phycisphaeraceae bacterium | reverse complement strand
TCAAGTGCTCAAGTGCTCAAGTGCTCAAGTGCTCAAGTGCTCAAGTGCTCAAGTGCTCAAGTGATTGTATTTTTTATAACGCGGACGCTTGGCTGCGGCGGCACTATGCCATTGCGTGCTTCAAGCAGACGTGAAGTTCCATCATGACGGCAAAAACATGATGACGCTCAAATCCCCTTGGCATCGTTGCTCCGGGATAGGGCGTCACAAAAAAAGAAAAGCCGACGACCCTCACGCATCAGTCGTCGGCCTTTCCACAAATACGGATCACATAAAATTCACTCGGCCACTCGGCCACTCGGCCACTTCTTCATCACCCCATCGTCGGCAACGGACCGGCCAAAGCCTCGAAGTCGCTCATCACCAACTGGTCTCCGGTCATAATTGTATCACGTAACATCCGAATTTCCGGTAATTTTATCATAAGCCACCGTTTTGTCACCGCCATTTTTCCAAACCCGGTCGTTGGCGTTCCGCCAGATGTGATCTGTTTGACCGCCTGATCACAGAAGAGCAACCCGACGATCAAAGCGATGGCCATATCGACGATCCGCCGACCGTAAAGGTCCATGTATTCCGTGCCAGCTTGCGCCTTCACAAACGCCACCACCTCATCCAGCATCGCTGCGTGCTTGCGCAGGTCTTCCATCAAGGGTGCCGTTTCACCGGGCCAGGTTGCATGTATCGCCAGCAATTCATCGATGACCGTGCGAGCCGTGCCCGCCATGACCCCGCGCACCGCCGCCACCACCTGCAATTGGCTGGTGCCTTCATAAATGGTGGTGATTCGGCTGTCGCGCAGGTGACGCTCCACCGGGTAATCCTTCATATACCCGCTGCCGCCGAGCACCGCCACCGAACTGTTGGCCACCCGCATGCTCATCTCCGAAGCGTAATACTTGCTCATCGGCGTGAGCATGCCGTTGTACCGTTTGAGTTTCCGGGCATCCTGCTTCAGTTGCTTGGCCTCTTCCGCAGCCATCGGCACACCACCCTCCAGCCGCCAACTGGCACCGATTTCCAAATCAACATTAAACGTGGCGTAGTACGTCAGCGCCCTTGCCGCCTGAATATCAACACTCATATCGACCAGCAGTTCCCGTACTGCCGGCAAATTTTCAATCGCCTGATTAAATTGCCTTCGTTTGTGCGCGTAATCACGGGCCACCCGGTACGCTGCTTCACCAATGCCCAGTGATTGCGCCGCGATGCCGATACGGGCACCGTTCATCAGACTCATCACATAGGTCACCAATCCTCGCTGCGTATCACCAATGAGCTTGGCCGGTGCATCATCGAAAAATAGTTCACACGTCGGGCTGCCGTGAATCCCCAGTTTTTCTTCCAACCGGCGCACCCGCACCCGAGGCCCGCGTTCCACCAAATAAAGCGACAATCCCCGTGCATCCGCAGAGCCTTCCTCACTGCGTGCAAGCACCAAAAGCACCTCCCCGCACCCGTTGGTGATGAATCGTTTGACCCCGTTCACATACCAGTTGCCTTTTTCATCCTGATACGCCCGCACCTTCACCGCCTGCAAATCGCTGCCCGCATCCGGCTCGGTCAGCACCATCGCCCCGGTTTTTTTCCCGCTGGCCATGTCAGGCAGGTAATCAGCCTTGAGTCTGTCATCGCCAAAGGCGTTGATCGTTTCCGCGATGCCCTGCAAGCCGTAAATGTTCATCAGCGACGCATCCGCCCGGCTGATCATTTCGTTGCTCATGGTGTACAGCAGTTGCGGACAATTCAGCCCGCCATATTTGTAAGGCAACGTAAAGCCCATCAAATCCGCCTGTGACAATCGTTTGAGTGCCTCAGCAATACCGGGGGCATAGGTCACCGTGCCATCATCGTGCAATACGTTGCCGACCTTGTCGGTGTGCTCCGCGGTGGGGGCGATCACGTCCCCGGCCAGTTCGCCCAGCGTGGTCAAAATGCGCTGGTAGTTATCAATCGCATCCGCAGCCGAGTCAGGGGCGAAATCGTACTGGTAGCGATAGGCAAAGTCCTGTTCCACCATGGCCGCCAGCCGCGCCAGATCGCTGTGGTGAAAGTGAAACTGAATGTCCGGGTTGTCGGTGAAAAAGTTTGGCATGGTTTGGATGCTTCCGATGCGTTATTTGCCTGCGGGCATTGATTGGGCCACGAAGACACGAAGGACACGAAGAAGAGCAAAACGGAAAAAGCAGACTTTAAGAATTCACCGCAGAGGGCGCAGAGAACGCAGAGAAAAACCAAAATAAAAACAAGCAGCAAAATGTTTGTTTCACATCAGTTCCTCTCTGCGATCTCCGCGTTCTCTGCGGTGAAGTCCGCTGCTTAAAAACCTTACGTAAAAGACAGAACCAACTCGATGACTTGCCGATGAACCACTCCGAACAGACGCGACAAGTCGCGGCGCTAACTTCCGAATACGATTCCGTCACTCGACCACTCGGCCACTCGGCCACTTTTTCTTTCACACTTTTCCGACAACAACATTTTCAATCTTCGCCCCGCTGCGAATAGCCTTGATCATTTTGGGGATGACGACTTTCATGTCGCCGACGATGCCATAGTGCGCCACCCCGAAAATCGGAGCGTTGCGATCGGTGTTGATGGCGATGATTTTGGCCGACTCCTCCATCCCCGCGCGATGCTGCACCGCGCCGCTGATCCCGCAGGCGATGTACAGGGCCGGTCGCACCGTCGTGCCTGTCTGACCCACCTGATGATCCTTGTGCACAAACCCCAAATCGATGGCTGCCCGTGACGCCCCCACCGCCGCCCCCAAACAATTGGCCAATTCCCAGACGAATTTGAAATTGTCCTTCGTGCCCACTCCCGCTCCACCTGCCACGATCACCCGTGCAGCCTTCAAGTTCACCTTCTTTTCCGTGCGATGCGATTCCAATATTTTCACCCCACCGCGAAAATTGCCCAATCCTGAATCGACCTTGATTACCTCACAGGGATGCGATGCATCAGGCGTGGGCATGACCATCACGCCTTCGCGCACCGTCGCCATCTGCGGCCAGCGCTCATAGTTCACAATCGTGGCAATGATCGAACCGCCAAAGGCTGGTCGTATCTGCAATAGCAGGTTTTGATGCACTTCTTTGGACCCCGGCGGCGTGTGGTCGCCGATCTGCAAATCGGTGCAGTCAGCCGTCAACCCGCACTTGAGCGCACTGGCCACCGTCGGTGCCAGATCGCGTCCCATGGCCGTCGCCCCGTACAACACCACCTGCGGCTTGAACTGGTTGGTCAGGTTGCACACCACCCGGCAGTACGTGGCCGTCTGATACTGCATCAGGGTGTCGTCCTGCACCACATACACCTTGTCCGCCCCGAAAGCCGACAACCGGTTGGTGAGTTCTTCGATACCCCGCGCCCCCAGCAGCACCGCTGACAACGGCACGCCCAGCTTGTCCGCCAACTCCCGGCCCTTGCCCATCAGTTCCAGCGGCACCTCCGACAATTGACCGGCTTCCTGTTCCGCAAAAACCCATACTTCGCCCTGACGATTGACTTGGTTCATGGTGATCTGTGGTTTGGTTAATTGGTTAATTGGTTAATTGGTTAATTGGTATATCCGAAACAAGCCGAGTACGAATCGCCGGAGGCGATGAGGGCTCGGGTATTTTTTGCTTCGTGTGCTACATGCTGATTCGATACCCGGGCCCTCGACCTCCCCCGGGGGTCGGTCTCGTTCCCGGCTTGGTTTTCTTGACTTGACCACTCGACCACTCGGCCATTTGACCACTGCTTCAACCGCCTCAGCCGATCGTATGATCGACGATCAGGCCGTGCACCATTTCCGCTACGCCTTCGTCCGTCGGGGCGAATTCCTTGTACGTTCCGCCGGCCAGCACAATCGCCTGCACACGATGCACATGGGTCGGGCTGCCTTTTAACCCGCACCAACTCAGGTCCGCCTGCACATCATCGAGGTTCCAGCTTTCAATCAGCAGCCCGCGCTGCGACAACTCGGCACACTCGGCTTCGACCTTGGCTTTGATCGCATCAGCCGATTGACCGGTCATGGTTTTGCCAATCTGTGTTTCGACCTCCGCCCGGCTGCGCGCTTTTTTGAACTTCATCATCCGTTTGGCGGCACAGGGTCGGGGCAGGTTGGCGGTATCCAGCACCGTCAGTAACACCGGCAATTGGGCTTCGACTCGTTCCCACCCGTGGCCCAGGTTCCGCCGGGCAATGATTGTTTTGCCCGACAGCGATTCGAGTGCATCCAGGTAGGTGATGAGGGTGAAACCGAGTTTTTCTGCGATTTGCGGGCCGGTCTGGGCGGTGTCGCCGTCGATGGCCTGTCGTCCGCAAAGCACGATGTCGGGTTTCAATTTTTTAATCGCACACGAAAGAATGTAACTGGTCGCCAGCGTGTCCGAGCCGGCTGCCCGTTTGTCGGTGATCAAAATCGCCCGGTCGGCTCCGCGAAACATCGAATCACGCAACACATCGCAGGCTTTGGGCAAACCCATGGTGATGACGGTGATGGTTCCGCCATGCTTTTCGCGAATGGACAACGCGGTTTCCAGCGCGTGCAGGTCTTCGGGGTTGAAAACGGCGGGAAGAGCAGCGCGATTGACCGTGCCATCTTCCTTCATGGCCGAGCCGGTGATACGTTTGGTGTCGGGCACTTGCTTGACGCAGACCACGCAGAGATAGGCCACGATAGCAGCTCCTGTACCCACAATTTGATATCAAAAGACGAATGAATCTCAAAAACAGAGATGCAGTATCGCCTTGGGTGATGAAGTGGTCAAGTGATGGAAAGAAGTGGCCAAGTGGCCAAGTGGCCAAGTGGCCAAGTGGCCAAGTGGCCAAGTGGCCAAGTAAATGATATCGGTATAGCCGCGGGTGGAAACCCGCGGTGCAACAACTTCAATCAATTGGCCATTGACCAACTGATCAATCGCTCATTCCCGCACTGCGCTTGCGCCGGCGGTGGTGTGGTTGCTGCGCTGTTCCTCATAAACATGTTGCAGTGCCCGCTGGGCCTGACTGGTTTCATCCACCAGTTTCGCCAATACGGGCATCACATGCACAATCGGCTCACGGGCCTGCGGGTTGCTCGCCAGTCGATCATTGGCCAAGGTCAACGCGGTGGAACTTTCCCGCACCGCATGCAGCACCCGGGCCATGGTCCGTGGCGCATCGGTGGCAGCGGGGTGATGATTGTTGCCCTCTGTGCTATTCACAAAATGCACCCGCCAGGCTGTCCCGCTGAGCAGTGCCGTGAGCAAAGCCCGCTGGGCCTCGGGGTTGGACAAGTGACGAATCAAGAGACGAATCGAATCAAAACCCGGATGGCTCTGACCGTTCATCCAACGATAGACCGTCGAGATCGACACCCCGGCCAGTTCGCCGATTTCAGTGGGTGTGGTCAGACGGTCCTGCACCATTTGTCGAAGTATGTTGGCGAGCATGGGAACAGCATCCCCCATGGAGTTAGGCGGGGTCGGCGGAAACAGGACCCCTGCGGCAGTGAAAGAAATAACACGCGCCCGAGCATGGCTGTGATCTACTACCTTCACAGCATCGCGGCGGTGCACCATGCCTCTGCTAACATTGTAAAATTCAATAACGAATTGTCACTATCAATCTTTACCCATATCTGCGTCGATATTCACACAATCACGGATGGGCAAACTACCTATTTTCACTCGATTTACCGATATAAAATCACATTTACGCCTCGCCCGGCCAACCTTCAAAAACGAATTTCCCATCTTTGGAAATAACCTTCCCATCGACGGAAATCGTCCCTCCGCCGTGCTTGGTCCCGGGCCTTAGGTCGCAAACCATATCCCAATGCAGGCCCGATTCGTTGTCGTTGCCGGTTTCCGGGTAACCCGCTCCGACGGCTGCGTGAAACGTACCGCCGATCTTTTCATCAAACAAGGTATTTTTTGAATAGCTGCGAATGTTGTAATTGGTACCAATGGCGATTTCGCCCAGTCGCCTTGCACCATCGTCCTGATCCAACATTTGCATCAAAAAGTCCTGGTTTTTGCTCGCGCGGGCTTCGACCACTTTGCCCCGTTCAAAACGCAGCATGATGTCGTGCACCTCACGCCCATGATGCACCGCAGGGAACGAGTAAAACACCGTGCCGTTGACCCCGCCATCCTCTGCCTTCAAATTCGGCCCGGTGAACACTTCGCCATCGGGGAAGTTTTCATGGCCGCAGCAGTTGATCCACGTCATGCCCGACACGTTGACCGTCAGGTCCGTCCCGTTGGGGGATTGAAAGCGAATGATTTTTTTACCCTGCAAATAATCCACCACCTTTTGTTGCCGGGCTTCGATCTGCCGCCAGACCGCAACCGGATCGGGCTTGTCCAAATGACCGGCTGCGAACACAAAGTCTTCGTACTGCCGCAGGCTCATCTCCGCGTCCTGTGCCGACGCCAGCGTGGGGTATTGTGTGCCGCACCAGCGCAGTTCCTTCTTCGCCGCCCGTTCCATGAATATTTTGAAAATCGGTTTGCGCGCCGCCGAGGCGACGCCCTGCTTGCGCGGGTCCACCTGTGACAGGCTTTTGGTATTGTTCTCCGCCCACATGCCGATTGACACGTCGATTTTGTTCACTTCATCCAGCGCGATCGGACTGACGAACTTGAGTTGCTCATCACTGGCATAGGCGAAAAACAAGTCCTGCAACGAGTCGGGGGTCAGTTTTACAAACGGGTGCGCCCCAGCCTTGAGCACCTGTTCGTACAACGCTTCGATCAGCGGAAGACAAACCGGGTCCCCCGACAACCGCACCAACTGACCGGGTTTGATTTGCGTTGCATATTCCACCAGCACACGGGCGAGTTTGTCCAAACGGATATCGCGCACAGCTAAGCTCCTTGATCGATGGCTTCCGTCGATATGGTAACCAATTCAGGCGCCCAAGTTGTCGAGTGATTGATATGTTTATCGCGGCCCCGGCGCTTTGCGTCGGCGCGATCATTCAATTCATGATCACAAAGTCACCGCGGGTTGCCACCCGCGGCTAGACCGAAACACTGCCTTCATTCTTCATAGCCGCGGGTGGTAACCCGCGGTGCTTCCAAAAAACGTTTGTGACAGGGCCACTTAACCCGCCGCTTTTTCACTGCGTTGCCTGCGCCACAACATCGGCAGAGTCAGTGTCATGAAAATGAGCGATGCCGGTTCGGGGATGACGCTGATGATTTGATCACGGTAATAGGTCAGATCAACAGCATAGGTCACATCGCCCGGCCGTCCGTTGAGTATGTCAAAGCCGCTCGGCCCGGTGCCGTGGTAAATGGCTGAATTGCTGCGAAAGTCCAGAATACTCACCATGATGCCCGACAGTTCCCACGTCCCGGCATTGTTGGCGAAAACGCCGGCACCTGAATCGCCACCCTGAGCCTGTGCCTCATGGGTGCGACTGACTTCACCATCGTAGGTTTCCTTGTTGAAATGCGTCGTGAAGGTTCGGCTATTGAATCCCAGACCACTGAAAAACAAATCGTTGACATTGTCGCCGTTGTTACTGGTGATTAAATCACGATTGTCATCGATATTTTGGTCATAGTTCCGCCAAACAATGTTTTCGCCCCAAAGTTTGCCCCGGTTGGCGGACACATCAAAACCCACCAAATTGCTGGCCGGCCCGATACTGTAGTTTTGCTCTGCACTGCCGGAGATGAAACCGGTGCCGACCATGGTCACCGCTGTGCCGACGGTGAGGGTCGTCTGACGCACGGACAACCAAGGCAAATTCGGCGCGTTGTTAATACGAAATAACAATAAATCGGGCGACCCTGAGTCACCCGCAGCCGGTGCCAACGACACGGTTTGCCCCGTAAGGGTGTAATTGATGCCGTTGAGGTTGAAGGGTGTATTGCGGTTGACATGCCTTGCAGTCAGCACCCAACCATTGCCCATGTACACACCGCTGCCGTTGCCGACGCTGCCGACGTAGCTCCAACCCTGATCGCCTGCGGGTGCAGTGGTGTTACCGTTGCCGGTGCGTATGACCAAAGCCTGCGCCGGCATGGTGGTCAGCGAAAGACCCATCAATCCCAAGGTCAACCCCAAACCTGTGAAAATCGACCGATCAAATACTGAAATCATGTGTTTTCACTCCCCACCAAGTTGCGATTAAGTCGATCATCATAGGCATTGAATCGATCCCTGGCCAAAGTCCAAAAACCACAAACCAGTTGACCCCCGCTACTGAAAGTCTATTCTGATGCACATTCCCGGTCGGGGCAAGGGTTGATCACCGTTTCTTTCGTTCATGAGGCAAGGGTATGACCACCGCACTGGTTTATCATCCCCGTTACCTGGAACACTTTGCTTCACCAGCTTCCCTCAACACCCCAACCTACAACCCCAAAGCTCAGGGGGCTTATCACCCCGAACGGCCCGATCGGCTGCGTGCCATCATCGAAAAACTGCAAGCCTCGCCCCTGTGGGGTCAGCTTCGCCACCTCACCCCGACGCCAGCGACGATCGAGCAGGTGCAGGTTGTCCACGACCCGATGTATGTGCGTCGATTGCGGGCTGCCTGTGCCGGGGGATTGGTGCATTTGGACAGCGACACTTACATCAACCGTGATAGTTTCGACATTGCGCTACTGGCAGCCGGAGGGGTGATCGCCGCCATCGATGCCGTGATGATCGGTGTCGCGGGTCGGTTGCCTGATGGCCAGCATGGGGTGCGTAATGCTTTTTGTGCGCTCAGGCCGCCGGGGCATCATGCCGAGCGCGATCGGGCGATGGGTTTTTGTTTACTCAACAATGTGGCCATCGGGGCAGCCCACCTGTTACAGCACTATCACCATGAGCGCGTGGCCATCGTCGATTTCGACGTTCATCATGGCAACGGCACGCAGCATTTGTTCGAACATCAACCCGAAGTATTTTTCATCAGTATTCACCAGCACCCGCGCTCGCTCTATCCGGGCTCGGGTTACGTGCATGAAAAAGGGTTGGGCCGGGGTGAGGGACACACGCTCAACTTGCCGTTGGACCCCGGCGGTGATGATCAGACTTATCGTCGCGCTTTTTTGCAGCAGGTGTTACCCGCACTCGATCAGTTTCGACCGCAGTTTGTGCTGTTGTCCGCAGGGTTTGATGCCTCGCGTGACGATCCCCTGGCACACATGAAGGTGACGACGGATGGGTTCATGTGGATGACCCGGCAACTGAAAATGGTGGCTGAACGTCATGCGGCCGGCCGACTGGTTTCGGTGCTCGAAGGCGGCTATGACCTGCGGGCACTGTCGGAAAATGTGCTGCTGCATGTGGGGCAGTTGATGCAACCCGAAGGGCACGATGACATCATGGCCATGAAGGCGGGGGTTTATTGATGGATGATGTCGGCATAGCCGCGGGTGGAAACCCGCGGTCGTATCAAACCAACATGAGGTGAATGAATCGTTGTTTTCACACTTGTCAGAACCCGACGCAGCGGCTAGGGTGATTCAGGCAGCACAGGCCTCGAGCAAGGAAGGTGTGATGGTCGAACACTTGCCCACCGCTCCCGCAACAGCGTCGGCTTCTTCCGCCGACCTTCCCGCTGCATCCGCACCTACCCACGACCCGACCCATCACCCGCATCAACCCGAACCCGGTCACGCGCCGATGGGCGCGATGCTGGAACCCGTGTTGCAGCAGGCCTGTGACCAGCGTTTGTCAAACATCAGTTGGTTTCGCACCACCTGGCAGCGCGGCGGAGCAGCCACGGGGTATGCGACGTTTCGTGATGATGCAGGTATCGAGCAGCTGGTGGTGGTGAAAATGCCCGTGCCGCCCAACGAACTGCGCTGGCTGGAATATCTGCAACCTTACCCCAATGTCGCCCCGAAGCTTTTTGCCCACGGTTCGACGTTGGGCAGTTACGACCTGGCGTGGGTGGTGATGGAACGTCTGCCGCATGGGCCGATGAACAGTCAATGGGCCGGCCACGAGTTCGACATGCTGATCGAAGCCGCCGGTCGTTTTTATCAGGCAACCGCTGCAGCAGCAGTGGGTGAATTACCCAAAGAAAAGGACTGGAAAAAAATACTGGACATGGCGCGCAGGCACATTGCGGAAGACCATGATGTGCAACATGAACAGCGCTGGAAAAACGCCTTGAAGCGCAGTCAGAAAAAATTGCCCGCGTGGTTATCGATTTGGAACAATCGCCCTCGCCATCATTGGATTCATGGCGACCTGCACCTGGCCAACGCCCTGACCCGAAGCCCCGCACCGCAAGGCCCGGCTGTGCTGATCGATTTTGCCGAGGCTCACCCCGGCCACTGGGTGGAGGATGCCGTCTATTTCGAACACCTTTACTGGGCGCGCAAGCAGCGACTGGGTGGGCGCAAACTGGTCAGTCAACTGGCTCATGAACGCAAAAAACTGGGACTGCATGTCGATGCCGATTGGCCCACGCTGGCAGCCACCAAGCGCGCATTACTGGCGATGAGCACCCCGGCCATGCTGCAAGCCGATGGCGATCGTCATCATGTCGAGGCAGCCCTGGCGGTGTTGGAAATCGAAGTCGGTCACGGATAATCATTTCGGATTTGATGATGGGGTGATTTTTGAATCATCCACGCCTGATCTTCTTTTGACGCCGAGGGCTTTAGCCCCGGATTACACAGGCAAACATCCGGCCCTGAAGGGCACGGCGTCAAATCATTTCAGGTCATTTGTACCGCCAGCCGGCGATGTTATAATGTTTGGCTCGATTCAACGGACCGATTTGCACGGAGCCAAGCCATGCGCGAAGACATTCACCCCGATTACATCAATTGCAAAGTAACCTGCGCCTGTGGCACAACCTTTGTCACCCGCAGCACACGACCTGAAATGCACGTGGATATTTGCTCCTCGTGCCACCCGTTCTTCACGGGCAAACAGAAGTTTGTCGATACCCTGGGCCGGGTGGAACGCTTTCAGAAGAAGTTCGCCGGCGGGTCGTACTTCAAGGCCGGCAGCAAAGCCAAGGCTTAGTTTCACTTTGGTACAACCCCAACCGCAGCCACCCAGCCCGGTGCTGCGGTTTTTCATGCGCTTTCGATGCGCCTTCACTACACAACACCATTTTTTGCAAAACAGATTTACAAACGGGCTGGTTACTAGGGGCTGGGTGCTGGGCTAAACAAAAAGATAATGCAGTAAACCCAGCCACCAGTTCCAAGCACCCAGCCGCATGATGCCAATGATTTTGTGTTGTGAATCAACGGTTGCTCGCAACCCACGATCTCGGTGTCAGGCAAAAAACGATGACCGACCTGGAACACAAATTACGCTTACGCATGGAAGCCCTGGCGGTGAAGCTCACCGAACTGGAAGGTCGGTTGAGTGATCCAGCCACGCTGACCGACCCGCAGCGCTTGCGCGATTATTCCGTGCAGCAGGCCACGCTTTCGCCGA
>CAYRTH010000100.1:0-11504 GCA_964427135.1 uncultured Phycisphaeraceae bacterium | reverse complement strand
CACCAGTTTGCGTACCGCGCCGCGTTTGAGTAGCGCCACCGCCACGGCAACCGCCAGGTACGTTTTCCCCGTACCCGCCGGCCCGACACAAAAAGTCAGGTCATGCTGCAACATCGCCTCGATATAAGCCTTTTGCCCCCGCGTCATCGCCCGCACCGGCTTGCCCCGGCTGTAAACGTCCAGCGCCTCAGCCGAGGGTTGAACGCCGTAACCAGCGCTGCGCCCGTTCCCCGATTGTTTACCTGCCGCTGCAATCAGGTCGATCACCTGCGTTCGATTGAGTGACTTGCCTTTGGCCGCAGCGCTCGACAATTGTTCAAGTACCCAGGTAGCCTGACCCACCAGCCGACTTTCCCCGCTGACATGCAATTCCGAGTCACGCGCCCAAACATTGACACCCAGGCTTTCGCGCAGCAGTTTCAAGTGACGCTCAGCACTGCCCACCATCGCCACGCGCGCCGAACCTTCGGGTAATTGCAGGGTGATTTCCAAAAAAACGCTCCGATATGGTTGATACTGATTCAATCGAACCAATATTTGTTCACTCGAATCATATGTGATAATTCGCAACGCCAATCATTATCTATGACCGGGCCATCTTTCCGTCCCCTCTCCCTCCGGGAGAGTAGGAGTGTTCGCTTCGCTCACATTCGGGTGAGGGCGTCTTGTCTTGAAAAATTCCTTTTGTCAGAGTTCATTTGCTCTTTGTCGTTTCAGTGTTGGGTTTTAATCGTGGTGGTGTCGTCGTTGCCTCCGGTAATTTGAAAATCGACGACACCTCTGACTTGCTCGAGGGTATAAGCTTTCGCCCCTCACCCAGTTCACGTTCCAGCAACCGTCCCTTGGCATCGTACCGCGTCACCTGCTCTGGTTGATCCAGCGTCGGACGACTGCGCACCACATACGACCCATCCGCCGCTGGTTCGACCTTTTCCGTGCGGAACGAAAGCCTGCCTTGATTGGGGTGGTACGCATAAAAGCCATATTCCGCAGCCGCATTGCCCGGTAACAGCGACCCCAATAAAAACACCTCCACCTGTGACAAATATCCTTCCGAGGGTTTCACCCACTCCAACCGTTTGGGGCCTTCGGGGCCTTCGCGCGTCACCTTCACCACAATGTCTGAGCGTACTCCCGATTCTGACCAAATGGTTTCATCCGGTTGTGCGGGTTTCTTTTTATCCTGCACCGTTGGCTTGCGCGGCAAACCCAACTGTCTGCTGGTGGTGCGAATCGACCACACTTCTTCCGTACCGCTTTCAGACATGAAAAATCGGCTCACCGAATCGATCCGTTGGCCCGCCAGTTCCAGGCGTGTGCCAACCTCGACGCGAATCCCCGGCATGTTCATGTTGTTGCCACGCCCCTGCACCACGTACAAAAACCCGATGTCGCGTCCCGCTTCCACAATGCGAAACCATTGTTCAGGTGCCAAAGCCGAGCGAATCGCATCGTTTGTTAAACCGCGCTTCCAATGCGTGCCCCGGTCGATCAGTGCCCGTCGCTCCTTGTCCAGCACCTGCACATCGCGGGCATTCATCGAAAACAACATCGCCTCAAAAACCGGACGACTCCGTGCAAAACGGGCTTCCTCCACATCCAGTCGCAGCACCGCCAGTGTCGTGAGTGTAATGGGTACCAAAGCCTGACCCAATACCAGTTTTTCGCCCTTGGGGCTGGTCATTTGAAAATAAAGCACCGAACTTCGCCGACCCATCACCGTGGCCTCGGCCTGTTCAAGGATGCGTGCCTGCGGGTGAACGTTGGCCACCTGCACCACTGACTGTTGCACCACCTGTTCAAAAAAAATCGGGGCCTTGGTATCGGTCACGCTCAGACTCATGGCATAAGCCTTGCGGTCGCCAATGATCCGCAGCATGGCATCGTCAGCCGACTCACGGATCAATTGACTGCCCAACGGCGGACGCAGCGACAACCCGTACGTCGGCTCGTCCCAGCGATCGCGTGCCAGCAGGTCATCCAGCGAGGCAGGGGGCGTCAGTTGTCGAACGGAAACAGGCGTTGACGCACTATCGCCCGGGTTTGATTCCTGCGCCATGGTTTGCGGCAATAACATCACCAGTTGGCCCGCCAAAGCCAACCCGATGCCTACCAGGTGTATTGAAAAATAAGTCCATGTGTGCATGAGTGCCTGCTACTCCGTCTGGGAATCGAGCTTGATTGTTTTCACGATACGATCCAACAGCATGATCGTTTGTGGTGGAATCACCGCCCGTGAAAAAACACCTGAATTGGCAATGGTTTCTTCCAGATAAATCACCCATAATCGCTCACCGGTCGTCACCAGTGCCAGTAAATGCAGCCGATCCTGCTGCTTTAAAAAATCACGATTCAGCCCCATGAGTTGCAACACGGTCACCGACTGACCACCAAGGTTCACTTGCTGTTTGCTTTTACCAAGGGCCAGGTCCCACCGCCCGGTGAGTTCGCGCGTGACTGTCTGATACGCTGCATCCGCGTCCACTGCCAGATCATCATTCAAACGTGCCACGACCAGGCGCTTGGGTGAGTAGGTTTGATCAGCATGTCGCACCCATTGACGAGCCGTTTGCATGGCCTGCCCCGAGGCTTTCACTTCCGACATCGACCAGCCGGAGGGCACGACTAGTGACAACCCGCCCACGTTGCTGCGTCGTTCGCCGCTGACAGCCCAGGCCAATGCCAGTGAACCAAGCAATACCAGCATCATGCACAGGGCGATAACCCATTGTTGTGTTGATTTATCCTGAAAGCTGGGGGGGGGCGGCATGTTGATTATCGTATCCGATCCAACCGTTCACCGTAATCGACTTTCAAGTGTTTTTATGGCATTAAGTTAAACTCTTTCAATTCAAGTCCAAACGCACCCTGACCGATAGTAAACATACAGGCGCGATCATTGTTAGCAAGGTGACTTATGAGCGTCGTTGGCAACCCCATTGCAGCATCCGTCGTCGCGGGCATGGCCCAGGCCCCGCAGGTCTCACGTCAAAAACAGGCGCAGGACGGTCAACCACAACACGAAATACGCAAATTGCGTGAATCGTTCGAGTCGCACATGCAGGCCCTGGACGAATCCGACAGCAGCGATTCACCGACGCACCTGCACATTGATGGTGAACTGCCTGAACATCAATCCCCCGAAGGCAAACGTTCACGCAAACAACCCCGACAAGGCCAACCCGACACCGCTGAGTTGAGTGTATCCGCCACCGACACACCGTCAGCTCAAACCACGCAACCCGGTTCATCCGATGACACGCTCTACCGTCACTTGGATGTGATCATTTAGTAACACCTGCCCACCTTCATTACACAACCAAGCCGAACACAAGGCACTTATGACCAAGCCGAGTACGAGGAGGTCGCCGCAGCGACCGACGAGGGCTCGGGTATTCCGTCGGATTGATGACGGTTGACTTAACTCTGACCAATAAGTTTGGGCAGTTCCCGGTCCACTTCCGGGAAGTACCTGCGAATCACCGCGCAATCGAACTTGCTCATGATCGCTTCCGCTGGTTCACGTTGCAGTAAAAACTTCATCGCGGCACGCACCACTTTCTCCGGCGGCACCCGGCCATGACTCCATAAATCATGTTCCGCCCATGACAATGTCACTTCATAATGAAGTCCGACTTCACCCAGGGTCAGTCGAACTTCATATCGCCAGCCTTGATGTGCTTCGACTTCGCGATCAATATGAATGGTAAACGCCGACTGATTCATGATCGTTGGTTTGTTTTGATCACCGCAGTGCCATCGGCGGATCGAGTATTTCCCGAAGCACCACCGCATCACGCAGCGATTTGACGTTCAGCACCACATTGCCGGTGCTGAGTTTCACCTGCGCCACCGGGGCGGCGGCGGTCACGGCTGCGGCGGTGCGCTGGCTCAATTCACGCGCCCCGGTCACCGAACTGCGACGTTGTCCTTCCTCCTGTTCATCGATCACCGGTCGCAAATTTGTCGGTCGTAACGTAGGCCTGCCAGCCACGGTCTGACGCAGGTTGCTGCTTTGCACCTGTTGCGCACGTTGTTGCTGTTGACGCGCAGCCTGTTGACGCTGGCGTTGTAATTCCGCCTGTTTTCGAGCCTCGGCTTGTGTACGGGCCTGTTCCTGCGTTTCACGCACCTGCTGCTGCCGGGTCATATCCTGCGGGTCGGTTTCAGCCAAATCGATCGGCTGCGCACGCCGTTGTGCGGCAGCAGTACGTGAAGGTTGCGTGCTTTGAACCTCACCGGCTGATTGACGCTGCCGCAGTGCCGCAGCGCGCTTTTCGTATTCCGCCTTGGCAGCAGCACGCTGGCGCATTTGCTGCATGGTCATGTTGTCGGGCTGACCGGGTGTTGGCGCACCTGGCCGATTCATCGCTGCGATTTCACGGCGACGACGGGCAGCAATGTCTTCCAATCTTTCCCCCGTCTTGCCCGTACCCAATTGACCACGCATTTGGGTTTCAACCGGTTTGACACTTTCAGTTTCATCGGTCTGGGCGCCCGAAAAATCACCGCGTTGCTCAGCCTGCAACCGTCGCTCGCGCTGCTCTCGCATTTCTTTACTTTTCTTCATTTCCTTGAAAATGTACTGAATCCCCGAAATCGCCAGAAAAACGATGATGACGATCAATTCGGTCGTGCCAATGGCGAGCATGGGGGTGATCAGGTTGTTCATATGCATGTCCCTTGCATTCAAATCGTACCGGCAGGTCACCCATTATGTTATGCAATTACGTCTTATGTGTGCTTTCATCCGCTGTCCGAATCGGCATGTTTTTTTATTGTCAACCCAATGCGACATCGAAAATCGGACGATCGGTGTCGTTGTGCTGCAGCGGCGTGAGGCGAACACGATACACCGGTTCAAGCACCGAGGGTTTGAGCACATCTTGCCATCGGCCATGTGCGATCAGTTGCCCTTCGTGCATCAGCCAGACTTCATCGGCATAGCGGGCTGCCAGATTCAAATCATGCAGCACCACCAGCACACCTATCGGTTGCGTCGGGTGCTCCGCCAGTTGACGCAGCAGTTGCATGGTGTGATGGGTGTGCCAAAGGTCCATCGCACTGCCCGGTTCATCCAGCAGCATCACCCGCTCCTGCCCGTGCGTCTGCGCCATCGCACGAGCCAGCATGACACGCTGCTGTTGCCCGACGGATAGTTGCGCGTACACCGTGTCCGCGAGCTTTTGCAGATCGCATTGATGTAATGCCTGTTCGACGGCATCGACATCGGGCTGCAGCGCGAATCGACCCATTTCCACCACCTGTCGCACGGTGAAGGCGAAACTCGCCGCCGCCCGCTGCGGGACGTAACTCAGCCAGGCTGCGCGACAAGACGCGTTCATTCTGGTCACGGGTTGATCACAGAGTCGTACCTGCCCCGACCAGGGGTTTAATTGCCCCATCATCAAACCAAGCAGGGTTGACTTGCCCACCGCGTTGGGGCCGATCAGGGCGCAGACTTTACCTTGCATCACCGTGGCGGTGAAGGAACGAATCACCGGCTGATTGACGCTGTATCCAAAAGTGACATCGCGCAGCGTGAGCACGGCTGACGATGTCGTGTGTGATGATTCGACGGAATGTGTCATCGTGTGCTCATCATGCATCCGATTCGACCCCTGATGCAAATTTGTTCTTTTTCGTCGGATGGTTATCGGGCCGATGCTTTGCCGTGTCAGGTTATCACACATACCGCAAAGGGACATCCAGCAAACGAATCGCATTATTGGGCAAACTGGGACAACTCTGCTTCATTTTACGGCTGTAGGGCTTAGGTCGTCCCTTCAACTGGCCGATGAATCCAACAGTCATCTGTGACCATGCGTTGCCAAGCGCTTGGCGGGCAGGGAGATTTCATGAGCGAAAGTTCCGCACGCAATACGACTTCACCGGACACCGGACAGGTGCTTGGTTTGCTGGGCGAACTGGAAGAGCGCCTGTCCAAACTCAAAACCTGGCAGAAGGACAGCGAAGATCGCTTTACGCAGGTGCAGGCGCAGGCTTCGGAACTGACCGAACGTGAAACGCGCTTGCTGGACCGCAATCAAAGACTCGCACATCGTCATCAGCGGTTGCAACAATTTCGTCAGATCGCCCGTCAGCGTCATGAGTCACTGTCAGCACAGGCGCAGAACCTGCATGAGCGTCGGGAACAACTGGCAGCGTTGGAAGCGAAACTGTTGCAGGAGCGCCAGGCTGCCGAGCAGTTGACGCTGAATCTGACACAACGCGATCAAGCCCTGACGAAAAAGCATAATGAGTTGGCGCATCAGCAGTCAGCCTTGCAGACAAAGCAATCAGCACTGCAATCACAGCAGGCGGAACTTCAAGAGCACCACGCCAGTTTGCAGAAACAGCAACAGGAATTGGCTGATATTCAGGCAGCACTCCAGCAAACACGGACAGACATTACACGTCGTGAAACCGAACTGGCCTCCGCCAGTGAAAAACTGCTAGAACGTGAACAGCAACTGACGGATCAGACCCAGACCCTGGAACAGCGCGATGCGGAACTGAAACAGGCTGCGGACCAGTTGACCCAGCGGACGCAGGAAATCGCCCGTCTCGAAAAGGAGCTGGCGCAAGAGCGTCAAACGCTGACACAGCAGAGTCAGGGACTGGAAAAAGATCGGGTCGAACTGGAGCGATCGCGTCAGGTTGTGCAGGAACAGGCGCAGACCGTCGCAGCCAGGCAGAACGAACTGGCGCAGTTGCAGCGTGACCTGACCGATGCACAGGCGCAGTTGGAATTGGATCGTGAATCGTTGGTACGTGATCAGGCTGAACTCAAATCACAGCATCAAGCACTCACCCAGCAGCGTGAACTTTTCAGTAAGCAGCAAAACGAATTCGCTGACAGGCAAAACCAACTGCAACAGGCCCTGACGCAGTTGGAAAGCCAGCGTCAGCAGTTCAAGGTCGAAAGCGACAAACTCGAAGCTGCGGGTCGTGAAATCGAAGGTCAGCATGAGCAATTGCAGGCGGCGCAGAAGCAGCTTGAAGAGTGGCGTGCTGCCCTTGAGAATCATGCAGCATCGTTGGATGAGCGTGATTTGCAACTGTCGGCCCAGGAACGGCAGATTGTCGATGAACGCGAAAAACTCGAAACACTGCGTGCCTCGTACGACAACGATCGGCTGCAACTGGAAACCCAGCTTGCGGAGATGGAACCGCAACGCCATGAACTGGCCGAACTCAAAAACAGAATCCAGCAGGACCAGCGCGAACTGGTTGAACAAAAGCGTGAGGTCGATGTCGCACTGGCCGGGCTGACCGATCAGCGCAAAGCCCTGACGGAAAAAGAACGGCTGATCGAAACGACCCGTCGCACCGTCGAAGCAGCCCAACGCGAAGTGCAGGCTGATCGCGCGGTGACGACCCGTCGTGCTGCCGAGTTGGACCGTCGCCAGCTGGCGCTGGATGCCAAGTCACGTGAACTGGATACCCAGAAATTCACGTTGCAAAGTCGCAAGGCGGAAACCGATGCGGCTGCCCTTGGCACAGCGGGAATGTCCGCCCAGCAACAGGCGGAGCTGCAACGACAACAGCAGGAACTGGCAACAGCGCAGCAGAAGTTGCAGGCGGATCAGGCGGCACTCATCGCGGAACAGGATCAGGTTCGCCGTGAACGTGACGAATTGGCGACGCTGGCGCAGAACCTGCAAACCAAGGCTGGTGAAATCGACCAGCGCAGCAGGGAACTGACACAACAGCAAAACAAACTGACGCAACAGACGGCGCAAGCAGCGGAGCTTCAAAAGCAACTGGACGGTCGGACTACGGACATCAATGCCCGTGAAACGAGTTTGAAAACGGATCGTGAATCACTGGGCAAAGCACAGGCGGACTTCACCCAACATCAAAGGTTGCTGGATGAGCGACTGCGTGAGTTGGAAGATCGTGAAAAGAAGCTGACCGGTTTTGAAGCGGCGTTAAAGCAGCAGCAATCGGCGGTGGATGAAAAAGCCCGGCTGATCGAAGCCGAGCGTACCAAACTCACACAACAACAAAGTGATTTGACACAGCAAGCCGCTGAAGTCACCAAACAGCGTGAGTTATTGCAACAGGCGCAAAGCAGCACGCAGGCCCAGGCTGACCTAGTCAAGGTTCATGCGGAAGAACTGGCACAACGACAGAGCGAAATCGACAAACTGCGCGGTGAACTGGCGACGGCAGAGCAGTCCTTGCAGGCCTTGAATCAGCAATTGGCGGAAAAAGACAAGGCTTACGCCCAGGCGCAGACCGAGTTTGAAGAACAGGGCAAGAACTGGCAGCAAAGCCAGACCAGGGTGGCCGACGATCAAACCGCATTCACCCAGTTGCAAACGGAACTGGATGCCAAGGCTTTGCAGTTGAATCAGCAACAGGCTGAGTTGGATGCACTGTCCAGGCAGTTGGCCCAGCGACAGTCGGACTTGGAACAGGCACAGATCAAGGTGCAGGAACGCGAGAAGGAAGCGGAAAAGAAACTGGGCGAGTGTCAGGCGCTGGCCAAGCGGGCGGCGGAAAAGGTCGCAGCCGAGCGACGCGAAGTGCAGGAACGTGAAAAGGAACTGGAGCAGAAATTCAAGGATATCAAGGCTTCATCGGGTTCATCGTCGATGCCCGACGCCAAGGCCATCGCCAAGCTCAAGGCTGCGGAAAAGGAAATCGCTGCGCGGCGAAAGAAACTGCACAAATACAAGAACATCCTCAAGTACAAGTCGGAGATGCTTTCACAGGGCGAAGCCAAGGTGGTCTCGTACCGACAGCAATACGAGGGTTTGCTTCAGCAGCGGCAGATGCTGTTGGAAGTGAAGGACTTTTTGGCCAACAGTGAGGCGGACATGATCCGTCGCTGGGCGACCAGCAAGGCCACGGGGCTGGTGGTGGGGTGTCTGCTGGTGACGCTGCTTTTGGCGGTGGCCAGTTATATCGCTGGTGAACTGACTGCTCAGCCGATTTGGTCGGCCACGAGTGTGCTGGAAATGACACCGACGCAGCAGGTTGCCACCGGTGACACTGGGAGCAATCAGGGTGCGAATGCGGGGCCGACGACGGCAGCCGCGGTGGCGCAGAACCTGGATACGTGGCTCGCGCAACAGCGTGATGCGCTGCTGAGTCAGCCTGTGCTTCAGGAAACGATGAATCAATTGGGCCAGCGTGGGTTGCGTCCGTTTGATGATGTGGCTCAGATGCGTGCAGTGCTTGAGCCGCGTTTGCTGGTGACATCGCCTGCTGCCAATCGCTTACGACTGGATTTCACACATCAGGACCGTGAAGCGATCGTGACGATACTCGAATCACTGTCACGCGGTTTTGTCGCCAATCAGTTGCTGCGCGATCATCAGGCGGGCAAGCAGCCTTCGGTGAAAATCAGCGAGGCGGCGGCGCGCAGTACCAGCCCTGTGCGCGATGATAGGTTACGCAATGCGGCAATGATGTTCGGGGTGTCGCTGGTGACCTCGGCCTTGATCGCGATGGTACTGCGACTGGTGCTGATGCGGCGCAAAAAGATTTTGGACCCAGGCTCACAACCGGCGGTCGCCAAGGTTTCCGATGACTCGGCATGGCCCGAACCCCCGGCCTTTCAACCGACCAAGTTGAATGATGAATAAAATCGAAGTGTCAAGTGGGTTTCGCTTACCACGCCTGATCTTGCCGTGCTGTCGGCAAGATCAGGATGGATTAAGGAACAATGTTGACGATCAGAATCCTGAACTTCACGCAGACGTGAAGTTCAGGCGTGGTTGTGACCAGTGCGATCAATGCGTGATGGCGCACTGCAAACGTGAAGTTCAGGCGTGGGTGTCAAATCAATTGCACTACCACGAAATCACTTCATTATTCGGCAATACCCGAGTCCTCAACCTATCGGTTTCGTCCTCGGCTTGGGTTTTTCACTCGACCACTTGACCACTTGGCCACTGCTTACTGCACCAAGCCCTTGGTCAGTCGCATGAAGGCGGTTTCCAGGTTCACCTGTTCTTCCTGCAAGCGGGTGAGTTTGAAACCGCTGGTAACCAGTTTCTGTGCGATCATGGCCGGGTCACCGGTTTTTGCGTCCAATTGCACACGGATACCCTCGCTCACCACTTCCGCCCCGACGACACCGGGTAATGTTTTGATCAACTCGACTGCGTTGTAGTCACGCTCCGCCACGCCCACCTGCAACACCATGCCGACCTTGGCGCGCTGTAAAATGTCGCGCACCGTGCCGGTGAACACCAGTTGACCACGTTCGATGATGCCGACGGTCGAGCAGAAATCGGCCAGTTCCAACAAAATGTGCGAACTGATCAAAATGGTTTTGCCCATGCGGTGCAGTTCTTTAAGCAGCTCACGAATTTCAATGCGTGCCCGTGGGTCCAGCCCCGAGGCTGGTTCGTCCAGCAGCAGCACCTTGGGGTCATGCAGTAACACCCGTGCGAGCGACAAGCGTTGTTTCATGCCGCGGGACAAGCCGTTGGTATCCGCATCGGCTTTATACGAAAGGTCGGTCAGCGCCAGTACGTCATCGACCACTTTTTGCCTTCGGGGTGGGTGAATGTCATAAGCAGCGGCAAAAAATTCAAGGTATTCGCGCACCAGCATATCGGGGTACGAACCAAAATAATCGGGCACGTAACCGATCAAGGAACGTACCTGACGAGCGTTGACCGGGCCGACGGATAAGCCATTGATGCGAGCTTCGCCCCAGGTGGGTCGCAGCAGGGTCGCCAATATTTTGATGGTGGTGGTTTTGCCCGCACCATTGGGGCCGATGAACCCGAAACATTCGCCCTCCTCGATGGTCAGATTAAGGTTGTTCAGGGCGGTGAGTTGCCCGTAACGCTTGGTGAGGTTGATCGTTTCAATCATCGGCATGGTTGGTTTCCAATTCACCTGACTTCATGTTCATGACCCCCGGCTTGTCACTCCAGCGCCACGTGCATGCGCACCATCGTCCAACCGCGGGCTGTCACCGCCCGGCCATCGACCGCCAGCGGCAGCGGAAACGGTGCATCTGTATCGCCGCGACTGTCCATGTGACCGATCAGCCACAAACCGCGCAAGCCCAGTCGTGCGGTCATGTCCAGCGACTGCCCCATGCTGCGCTGATAAGCCACCGACAACGGGTAAGTCAGTGCCCTGAAATCCGGCGGCGGCAACATGCCAAAAAAACTCATCAACTCCAACCGTTGCACCAATCGATCACTGGCCAGCGTCGCTTCGGGTGTGTCGGTTTCATCATGCACGCCACGCACGCGCATCAAATCCCCCAAATGCCCGCGCCACTGCCTCAATTCAGGCCGATCTTTGTCATTGGGCGCCACCGGCAACATCACCATGCGCTGCCCCTGAATGCCGTCGATTTTAAGTACCTGGCCCGCTTCCCACGCCTCACGATGTCGCCAAACCCAGGGTTCCTGTCCGTCGCCGGGTATGTACACGAGCAATACATCGCGCAACGTGCCGGGCAATTGGTGCTTCAGTTCGCCCACCGGGCCGGCTGGTCCAACGGTGATTTTGCCGACCGGGCT